>CAZXPM010000030.1:0-8029 GCA_964643155.1 uncultured Planctomycetales bacterium
AAACAGCAGGGGGATGAGCAGCAGGATATAGGCGGCGATGGCGAAGTTCTTGATGCAAAGCACCGTGAGGATGCCGAAGAACAGCATCAGGTTGCGCAGCAGGTTCACCGCCACGTCGCCGAAGAGTTCCTTCAGCGTCTCGGTGTCGCTTTCCACACGGCTGATGAGTTGCCCTGGGGAGAGCTTCTCGTGGAAGTCCAGGCCGAGGTGGAGCACGTGCGAGAAGAGCCGCGACTTCAGGTCGGTGATGATGTTGATGCCGAGCTTGAACAGGGTGATGGCCTGCAGGTAGCCCACGCCGGCGCCGCCGGTGGCCACTACGACATACAGGCCTGCGGCTCCCAGCAGCATCCGCACGTTGTTGGCGGGTATGGCTTCGTCAATGATGTACTGCAGCACCAGCGGGCCGATAAGCTGGCTGGCGGTGATGAAGATGAGCAGGCCAAAAGCGGCGAGCAGATAGTGTCTGTGCGGCCGGAAGAGAGGGAGTATCTTGGGGATGAGCTCCCTCACCGTTTGGCGCCGCACGCCCTCGTCGCTTTCGTCAAAATGCCACCACATGATGTCTTTCCCTCAGGGATGGCTGGAAAGGAAACAGCAGTTGCCTCTCTTGCCCCGGTAACTGAATTAACTGAAGGTGCAACCGCGGCCGCCAGCCACCGGCTGCACGCTGGATTAGATGAGAATGCGCGTGTTTCAGTTCCCGCCGGGCAGATAGTATTCCCCATTTGGGAGATTCCTACAACACTCCCGTCGGCTGGCACGGGATGGAAGAGTAACTGGGTATGCGGCTCCAGCGAAGGTGCAGGCGGCGGTATTGTATACTTAGATTGCGCCAAACGCTATACGGGAGGTGCTCAGTGAGGGGGAGAGGAAACTCTGCGGTGTCGGAGGCCGCGAGGGCCATCGGTTACGCCGACACCTACGACGCCGATATTAAGTACGCGATATTCTACTAGAGGCGGCGGCCGGCAAGCCGCAGCTTATTGCCCTGTGCTAAACTGAACAGGTGGCGAAACACCAGGATCGCGCGGCGCTGGTCAATGTCACCATCCTCTTTGCGGACCTGCTGGACTCCGTCCGCATAAGCTCCGTCCTGAACTTCTGGGACTACGACGAGCTGATTACGGAGTACCAGAGCTATCTCAATGAGGCGGTGAGCGAATGGGGCAGCGACCTGGTGGCAGAAAAATACGTTCGCGGCGACGAGCTGGCGCTGTTTCTGTACGACCGTCAACAGGTGGAGCGGAACCGCCGCATACTGGAGCTTCCTGTTGGCGACCCGGAGCGGAGGAAGCTGGAGGCGCAGAACACCAACTGCGAGAACGAAGCACTGTTCGGAGCGATACGCACCGGCATAGTGCTCAAGAACACCTGGCTGTCCGCGCCGGTTAACTTCGAGCGGGTGGCGTCGCGCCAGATGCCGTTTGACCTCGGCATTGGCATCCACAACGGGCTGTGCCTGCTCCGGGAGCGCGGCGATGGCCAGACGCGAATCGAGGGTTACACCATCAACTTCGCCAAGCGCATTGAGAGCTACAGCCGGGTGGGGCGGGTCACCCGCCTGATGATGAGCCGCACGGCGACCCAGCGGCTCCGGTTTGTGCGCCGGCGGCATGTGGTTATGCGCCAGCGCCTGGGCTTCATCTCCCACAAGCCGGAGGGGGAAGCGCTGAAAGGACTGCAGTCCGGGCTGGAGCTGTTTGAGCTGAAGTTCTTCCACCGGCTGCGGATACTGCCGCCGGAGGACAAAATCAGGGTCTTTGAGCAGTTGCTGCGCAACAACCCGGTGGACATCTGGGCCTACCACATGGCGGTGGAGCATTACATCAGGAAGAAGGAGAGCCTTGACCACGCCCGGGACCTGGCGCTCCTGGCCTATGCCAACCTGCCGGACAGTGAGAAGGTCTGCTACGACCTCGCGACCATTGCCAAGATGAAGGGGGAGCTGGAGCAGGCCCGTTTCTTTGCCGAGCGCGCTTCCCAGCTCAATCCGGGCTGGGACTTGCCCTTCGGGCTGCTGAGCGAGATCGCCTTGAACGAGGGCGACGCAGAAAGGGTGGTCTCCCTCCTGAAGCACGCTTATGCCCTGTGCCCCGATAGCCCGCAGAACTGCTGGGACCTGGGCGAGGCGTATGTGAAGGTCGGGAGCATGAGAGAGGCGAAGGACTACATCAGTGAAGCGGTGGAACTCTGCCCTGAGCTGCTGGACCGGGATGACAACCTGGAGCTGGCGATGAAGCTGGGCGTTGCCGCCGGGAAGCCGAAGAAGGAAGAGCAAAGCTGTTAGGGGTCATTCCTCTTCGGCCAGCTCGTACAGGTACAGCACATGGCCCTCCGGGTCGCGGAAGCGGGCGGTCTTGAATTCCTCATCAGAGAACACCTGCTCAAACTCAAGGCCCTTCTTGGAGAGTTCGTCAACGGCCTTCTGGAGGTTATCCACGCGGAAGTACGGTTGCGGCGCCACCCGGGTCATGGTGTCTCCCTTCACCGGCTCGTAGCCTTTGGGCAAGCCCCACAAGCCCAAATTGGCGCAGCCTTCGCCCGTGGCGTATTCGCCCCATCTGTCCTCGGACGATTCATAGACCGGCTTGAAACCAAGCACCTCCACGTACCACTGGCGCGTGCGCTCCCAGTCGGTTACCGGCAGCACCACCATCTTGAGGCCTTTGATCATGGGTACAACTCCTTGCGGAGCTCATTCTAGCATCTAGCGAGTCTGGGTCAAACTGCTGCTTTACACCTGTTCAAGCTGATTGTATAATCCCAGTCAACCCGGCGAGGTAGCTCAGACGGTAGAGCAGGGGACTGAAAATCCCTGTGTCGGCGGTTCGATTCCGTCCCTCGCCATGGAGCGCTGTCAGTGAGCACAATGATGGGCCGAATCCCGCTTCTCGCGGTACTTCTACTTGCGGGCGCGCTCGTTTCGTGCTTTGGTGGCGAGCGAATGGTCCGCTTCACCTCGTGGGACAGAGTGCAGGTGGATGAAGGGCAAGTGCTGCCCTACAAGGTGCTGTCCTCTGGCCAGGGCGAGGGCTGGCTGGTGACGAAGCGGATTGAGATTCAGGGGCGGCCCGGCAGGCACCAGGTCCTCAATACTCTGCTCAGCGTCCTCAAGGAATCGGGTGAGCGCCGGGGCTCAAGCGCGTTCGCGCCAGGCTCCGCGCCGGCGCGCGCATGCTCAGCCAATGCCATTATGGTGATAGCTCATAGAGTGAGCCAAGCCGCGGGTGAGGGTAGCGAGTCAGTAGCTACCGCGATCTGGGGTCCCGAGGGGGAATTCCGGGAGCCGTTGAGTGAGAATGAGCCGTACGCCATCAGGATAACCCTGGGCCCGCGAAAAGCGGAATAGCGTCATAATAGCCTGGACATCGCTGAATACGGTGCTATAATCCGCGCCGGATGGAGATGGGCCTCATTGTCTTCGGAGTGGCGCTTGCGCTGCTCTTTGACTTTATGAACGGCGTCAACGATGCCGCCAACTCCATCGCCACGATAGTAGCCACCCGTGTATTGCGTCCATTCCAGGCGGTCGCGTGGGCGGCCTTCTGGAATTTCGCCGCCGTTGTAGTGATGGACCTGAGGGTCGCGAGGACTATGGGCAAGGGCGTCGTGGACCCCGAGAGCATCACCACCATGGTGATTCTCGCCGGTTTGGTGGGCGCCATTGCCTGGACGGTGGTTACCACTTACTTCGGGCTCCCGATCAGCGTGAGCCACGCGCTGGTGGGCGGCATCCTCGGCGCCGGCATCGCCCATGCAGGCACATTCGTCGTGATCTGGCACGGCATCTACAAGATTGCCATTTTCATGGTTATTTCCCCCCTGGTTGGCATGGGGCTGGCGTCTTTCAACATGTGGGCCATCACCTGGCTGTTCCACCGGATGGACCGGCGCAAGGTGGGGTGGTTGTTCAAGAAGCTGCAGTTGCTCAGCGCCGCCGCCTTCAGCCTGGGCCACGGCACCGGCGATGCCCAGAAGACCATGGGCGTTATCGCGATTCTGCTCATGACCGGCGGCATCACTTCGGTGGAGCACGGCAACTGGTTCTTGCGTTCCAGTTTTGACACCACGGGATTCGTGCCCAACTGGGTGGTGTTCGCCGCGCTCGGCGGCATCGCGCTGGGAACCCTGATCGGCGGATGGAAGGTGATCCGCACGATGGGCGTCCGGCTCACCGATCTGCAGCCTCGCGAGGGATTCTGTGCGGAGACGGCGGCCGCGGCTTCCATTCTCGGAACGGCGTGGCTGGGCGTTCCTGTGAGCACGACGCACACCATCGCTGGCGGCATTCTGGGCGTGGGCGCCATCAAGCGGTTGAACGCAGTGCGCTGGGGCATAATGGGCAAGATTGCGTGGGCCTGGGTGTTGACCATTCCGGCAGCCGGCGCGGTTGCCTGGCTGATGTACTTGCTGGGCAGCAAACTCCTGCCGGGGATGTGACCACAAGGAGAAAGGTATGGGATTCTCAATATTTCCGCGGGAAGCACGGTTTTTTGAGCTGATGAAGGAGGCCGCGGACAATGTCCTCACGGCCACCAGCCTGCTGAAGGAAGTCGCTGCTGACCTGAGCCGCGCGCCGGAGCTGGCTACGGAGGTAAACCGGATTGAGCATGAGGGCGACCGGATCACGCGCGAGGTCATCGGGCTGCTCAACGTGAGCCTGGTTACGCCCATTGACCGCGAAGATATAACCGACCTGACACAGGCGATTGACGACGTGCTGGATATCACCGAGGGGCTGGTGGAGCGGATTGTGCTTTACAAGGTCAGGGAATCCACCCAGAGCTTCCAGTTGCTGGCCCAGCACCTGCACAGCGCGGCCAGAGAGATGGCGGCGGCGGTCGCGCTGCTCAACAAGCCGAAGAAGTACGACGAGCTGTCGCACCACTGCGACCAGATTATCTTCTACGAAAAGCGTGCCGACCGCACCTACCGCGAGGCCATCGCCAACCTGTTTGAACACGAGAAGGACTTTGTGAAGCTCATCAAGTGGCGCGAGATCTACGGCATCGTGGAGGAAGCGGTGGACGCCACCGAAGAGGTCTGTGACATCCTCCAGGGCATCGTGGTGAAGGGCAGCTAGCCTCGGTGCTCCTGAGACTGGTTAGGCGACCGTGATTTCGGCCTCCATCTCCACCGGGCAGCTTACGCTGTTGGAGATGGCGCAGGCTTCGTGCGCGTCGTGCATTAGTTTCTCCGCCTTCTCCTTTGCCTCTTCTGTCTTGACGGTGAGGCGGGGGCGAAGCATGACGCGGGTGAACTTGAGCTTACGGTTGACGATCTCTATGGTCCCCTCCGCCCTGTCCTCGTAGGAGACGAACTCCACGCCGGTGCGGTAGGCAAACGCGATGAAGGTAGTCATCTGGCAGACGGAAATGGCCCCGAGAAACATGTCTTCGGGGGAGATGTTGCGGGAGTCGCCTTTGAACTCCGGCGGCGTGCCCGCCCGGATTACCTGCTTGTCTGGCCCGAGCGTTAGCTCCCCGTAGCGCTCGGCGCTCCATTTCAGCTCCGCGGTGAACCCAAAGGTTTTAGTCTTGACGCCGCCTTCGGCCATCATGAACCTCCAATAGTATAGACCCAAATACTACCATCCCTCTGGCGGCTGTATTTTCCCGCGAATGGCGAGTTTGGCCGCAGTGGGGTATCATCTAAGGCAAGAGGGATGCGGCGCAATACAAACCCTCGGGGGCAACAACAATGATGAGAAACTCTGTTTGGCTGCTGGCCGCAGCGCTGGCAGCACTTACACTGATTTCCCTGCCGGCTCAGGCGGGAGACCACCCGTGCGGACGCCCGCACATGTCAATGGCCGGAGACTGCGGAGATGAAGGCTGCGTTAGAGCCTGCTGCATGCGCGCGGAGCGCGGGTGCTGCGGCGAGTGCGAAGAAGCCTGCCGTTTGGACAGCGCCTACAAGTGCCGCTGCCACGGCGACGGCTGCGTGCTGGAGGGAACCGTAAAGCCCTGGGGCTATCGCTCCGAGTGTTGCATACGTTTTGACTGCGGCGGCCGGCGCTTCAAGGGATGCGAGCGGAACCGTGACGGCTGCATGGGCGGCGGCATGAGCGGACGCATGCACAAGGGGCACCACGGCCGGATGGGGCCGATGGGGCTCATGGCGCCGGAGTTGCAGCAGCGGATGAAGCTGCAGGGGCGCGTTGACCGGGAGCTCAGGCTCAGCCGGTGCCAGGAGAAGCGTCTGTCCCACATATGTGAAGCTAACTCCCAGATCGAGTTTGGCCTGATGCACCGCTACTTTGCTGACCGGCGGGTGGATATAGACCAGTTGAACTGGCAGCTCACCGAGCTGCACCGGAAGGTAGACTGGCACACGCGCGGCCAGCTGAACCCGATGCAGGAGGCGGTATTCCCGGAGCACCAGTGGTTCAACTACTGCTTGGGAGGCTGGGACGAGGGCTTCCATCCGGGGGCTGATTACGTGCGGGACGAGTTGCGGAGCCGGGAGAGGACGCGCCGCTGCAGGATGTCCGGACGCTGTCGGCCTGAAGGCTAATCCAATGCGCCGCAAGGGCGGCAGGTGAGAACATGAAGGAGATGCTGTGTGCGCTGCGCCGTGGGAGCGCAGCAGGAGTTTGCGCGTGCTTGCTGGCGGTTGCGGCCGGTTGCGGCGGAGGGGCCGCGGCCCCGGCTGCTATGCCGGACGCGCCATCGGGTGGTTTCGCGGTTTCCCTGACGAACACTGCGGGCGAAGCCCTCGCCGCCGCGGACCGCATCGTCGTGAGCGTGACGCCCGAGGGGACGGAGGTTAGACTGGCGGTTACCCTGGAAGCGGGCGCGGCTATCGGGCCGGACCTTTTTGCCGAGGTAACCTGTCCGCCCGGCTGGCATGCCAGCAGGTTTGAAGCTGGCAGCGCTTATGGCGGCGCCGGCCGCTGGATATCGCTCGCGATGCTTGAGGAGCGCCCGGCCAGGGTGGGCATCTGCCTGGTGGGAGAACACCGGAACCGCCCTCCTGCAGGCGGCGAGCTGTTCAATCTTGTCTTTGCCCCCGGCGCACCTGCAAGGGTGAGGACGGTGAGCCGGCCGCCGGTGAGCGAGTACAACGTGCTGCACGCGGCAGACCTCGCTGTCTCGGTCAACGGCCTGGAAGTCACCTTTGACTGGCGGGAGAAGAACCGGGGCGATTACGACCGCGACGGCCTGGTTGCCATAAATGACCTCACGCCGATAGCCGTTCATTTCGGCCAGACGCTGGCAGAGGATGCGGACAGCGTTGACCTGGTGGACGGAAGCGGGAACGGCCGGGTGGGGATTGAGGATATCACCCCCATTGCGGTGAACTTCGGCGGGCGGATTGAAGGTTACCGGATCTGGCGCAGCGACCTGGTTTCCGGCCAGTACCTGTCAAACCTGCAGGACCCGGCGCACCCGGAAGTGAGCGCCTCGCGTCCGGATCCGGCGACGGCCCCGCCGGGGCGGTTGCAGTATTCCTACACCGATACCGCGCCGGACGACACGGTCACGTACGTTTTCTATCCCTACGGTGACGGCGAAGTGGGTGTGGCTTCGGACGAAATCAGCCCCTTCAGCGCTTCCGGCGACGCCACCCCGCCGGTCTGGGATGCGGACACTGGGATCATCACGGCGGAGCTGCAGGCGGGCCCGCAGATACTCTTTACTTTCGGCAAGGCCACCGACGCGGATTCGCCGCCGGTGCGCTATGTGCTTTACTGGCAGGAGGGCCCCGGGCCAATGGACTTCGGCAGCGCCAACAGCAAGGTCTTCCCCGTGGCCGAAGGAGAAATAGTCCCCTATGTGCGGCTGCTGCAGTCATCGGACGGCGTGCAGCCGGACACGATGTACTCGCTGTGCGTCCGCGCACGGGACAATGTGGGCAACGAGACCACCAACACGAACTACCTGACCGTCGGCGGCGGCTCGCCCGACGACTTCACCCCGCCGGAGTGGACGGGCCAGGCGGGAATCACCAGCGCCGTGCCGGGGGACGGCCAGGTCAGCGTCACCTGGGGCGAGGCCACGGACGCCGATTCGCCGCCGGTGAC
>CAZXPM010000030.1:8039-14465 GCA_964643155.1 uncultured Planctomycetales bacterium
GACTGGGGCAGCGCGCCGGAGGCGACCTATCCGGCGGGCACGCTGGGCGCTACCGTCTCCGGCCTCATCAACGGCGTGGAGTACGAGTTTGGCGTCCGCGCCCGCGACAGCTCGGCTAACCTCAACCTGACCACGAACACGAACACACTGACGGCCACGCCGACAGCCGGTTCAAGCATGCCCTGGGGAACGCCTCCGCTAGGAATGCATGAGTTTTTTGAAATACCTGTCAACGACGTGGCGATAGTGGCCGATGCGGCCGGGCATCCGCTGATAATCAGCGTGAGCAAGACCGAGGGCGGAATCCAGGCGCACTACTACGATGAAGGCGCCTCCGAGTGGGTTCACCACGAAATCGCAGCCGGCGGCACGCGGTATTACCATCCCGACGCGGTGATCGTGGGTTCTGCCGTCTATGTGTGCGCGTTTGACGGGGTCCTGGGCAAGCTGATGCTCTTCACCGGGAACGCCACGGCCGACATCTGGGCGCCGGAAGAGGTGGACAGCCCCTTTGAGAACTGCTATGCCGCGAGCATTGACTATTCGCCCGTGACAAACGAAATCGGGATCGCTGCCGTGTTTGGCGAAGATGACCCGCCGGGGCCGGAAGAACCGCCCAATGAGGAGCTGTGGTACTACAGCAAGCTGCTGACGGGCCTGGAGTGGGCCAAGGAGCTGGTGGACAACTCGGAACCGAACATCGCGTATGCAAACATGAACATGCACCCTGTGACGGGAGCTCCGGCAATTGCCTATGGCCGGGGGGAGGTGAAGTACGACATCGCAGATCCCGTTAATGAGGCGGTTATCGCCTTTGCCGAGTACGACACGGGATTGCAGGAATGGATTATCGCCAACCTGCCTGACAACCGTTATACGCAGTCCGTGGACTTCGCCTTTGACCCCGCGAACAATGAACCCGTAATTGCGTTCTCTGAATCTGTTGAAGTTGACTTCGGCGGGCAGCCGGTACCCGTCACTAACGCTTCAATACTGACACGGGTTGAAGGCAGCTGGTACTACAACCTGTTGGCGTCGGGAGACGCCTACTACAGCGGCTACGACATTTTCCAGGACCTCATGGGCAATGACCCCGACATTGAGTTCGCGCCCGACGGTCATCCGGTAGCCGTTAGCACCTTTGTCCAGGCTGTTTACAATGCGATGGAAGAGACCTGGACGGTGAATACGGTAAACCAGATGGCTGAGCGGGTGATGGGCTGGACCACCCCCACCAATCTCACGCCTGTGGACTATGGAAGCGCCACACCTGCGTTAGCCTGCGAGGCTGGCCTGATCCAGGTCGCGTTCAATGCGCTGGGCATTCGCACCGACCCGGAGGAGTTTACTCACCGCAACGATTACGCTGAAGGCTACCTGGCGTACTACGTGGAGTGAGCACCCGGTGGCTGCCTGTCCCGTGTGCGGCGCAGTGTGCTGAGCATGATGGCGTTGAACCACGGGCGCGGCAGCCAGTGCGCCAGCCCGACGACGAAGCGGTTGCGCCGGCCGGGAATGCAGATGAGTTTCCCCCGGCGCAGGCAGCGCAGCGACTCCGCTGCGACTTCATCGGCTGACATCCACATGGCCTCCGGCACGTGCGTGGGGTCAATCCCCTGGCGCGAATGAAACTCGGTGCGGGTGTAGCCGGGGCAGAGCGCCTGCACTTTCACGCCGGTGTGGCGCAGCTCCAGCGCCAATCCCTCAGTGAAGCGGATGATATACGCTTTGCTGGCGGCGTAGTTCACGCTGCCGGGGGAGGCGATGAAGCCGGCGACCGACGAGACATTGATGATGGCGCCCTCATCGCGCGCCCTCATCGCCGGCAGCGCGGCGCGGGTCAGGCGCATGGTTGCGGCGCAGTGGACGGTGATCACCTGCTCCATCCCGGCGGCATCCGCTTCCCAGAGCTTGCCGCGCGCATTGAAACCGGCGTTGTTGACCAGAAGCGAGAGCTGTGGGGCGGCCAGAATGCGCTGCTCAACCAGGCTGATACCGGCGTCGTCGCTGAGTTCAGCCGCCAGGATTTCGGCGCGGACGCCGTGCGCCGCAGTCAGCTCTTGGGCGAGCTGCTCCAGCCGCTGCTGCCTGCGCCCGTGCAGGATGAGATTGTAGCCTGCCGCCGCCAGCAGCCGGGCGAAGGCCGCGCCAATGCCGCTGGTGGCGCCGGTGATGAGGGCGAGTTGCTTGCGTATGCCGGTGGGGGTGGCCTGGTTCTCCATAGCGCTATTCTACCTTGCCGCGCCGCCGGATGCGCCCGGTTCGCCATGATAGAAGCGGGCTATGCATCGCGAAATTGCGGTCATTTGCTTCTATGAGTGGCTTAAGGGCCAGCCCGCGATGGCTAGAATGATGTGACAGATGAACTCGCGGAGGACAACATGACCAGGGTGCTCGTGGCGAAGTCCGCCTGCATGGGAATCGGGGACGACGAACTGGGAGCGAAGCTCATCAAGGCGTTCTTCCTCAAGCTGGTGGCGTCCGAGACCAAGCCCGACACCATTGTGTTCTACAACACCGGAGTGAAGCTGGTATGCGAGGGCTCGGAGGTGCTGGATTCGCTGGAGCTGCTGGCGCAGGCTGGCGTTGACCTGCCGGCGTGTGGAACCTGCCTGGCGCACTTCCATCTGACCGACAAACTGAAGGTGGGACGGCGCAGCAACATGCAGGAGATTGTAGGTTTGCTGACCAAAGCGGAGCAAGTGGTAACGATTTAGGGGCGAGTGGAACCAAAGCCCTTTTCGCGCAGTCTCTTTAACCGGGCGCAGTTACGCGGTATAATGTAAGTGAGGCCGCGGTTGTCAGCCTCAAGGAAAGACCCATGCGCGGGATACTGTGGGCGATTTTGGGGGCAGTCATTCTCTCTACCGCAGCGTTCGCTCAGGTCATTGACCTCTCCACCATTCCGCTGCCTTTCGGCCAGGCTGAGCTGACCACGATTGCCGAAGGAGAGCTGGGCGCATTCCACGCCGTGGTAACCAGCGACTTTGCGGCCGTGCCGGCTGATGGCGAGAGCGAGGCGATGATAGAAGTGCTGCTCACCGACTCGGCGGGAAAGCCGGTCGCGGGGCGGATGCTCGCGCTGCTGCTGGCTGAAGGCTCCGGCAGCGCCATGCCCGACGATCCAGTGACCGGCGACGAGGGCAGGGCGACCTTCACCTACCGCGCCGGGCGGGTGGCGGTGACCAACCGCTTTGACCTGATGGATGTGGCCACGGGCAAGTGCCTGGAAGTCGTGCTGCCCACCAGCCTCACGGCTGAGGTGACGGTGGAGCTGGTTGACCCGGTGGAGTTCAACCGCATGGTCACCTCCGCGATGTCACGCCCCGATATCTTTGAGCTGGAAGTCATCGCGCAGCCGGAAGCGCTGCCGGCGGACGAAGTGTCCTGCTCGCGGCTGACCGCGCGGCTCACCTACAAGGACGGGCGGCCGGCGGCGGGCTTCCCCGTCAAATTCTCCCTCGCCTCCGGCTACGGCGCCATTGAGCAAGAGGAAACCGTCACCGACAAGGACGGCTACATTGGCGCGTTCTACCGCGTGAGCGACCGCGTGGGCACGGTGATCATTGAGGCGCGGGAACTGACCACCGGCAAGGTCGCCTCGGTGGAGATCACGGTGGTGGAAGCCGGCCCGGCCAAGCTGAAGCTGTGGCTGGAAGACCACGCCGGCGCGATGTTTGAAGAGCGCGCGGTGATGCCGGCCGATGGCGCCAGCCAGATGACGGTGGTGGTGCAGGTGCTTTCGCTGGTGGACACGCCGATTGCCGGCGCGAAGGTGCAGTTCAAGCTCGCCAGCGACCTCGGCAGGCTGGAAGTGGTGGACGCCGTGAGTGACGGCAACGGAATGGTACGCGCCCTATTCACCGCCGGCGCTTTCACCGGAACCGAGCGCATCACCGCCTACCTGGTCTCCGAGCCGCTCAGTTAGCGTCAGCAGGTAGAGCGTCCCTGTTTCCATCCTGGTTGCCTCCCACTTGCCCGTCATTACCAGTTGCCCGGCCAGTTCCCTCTCCCGCACAAGGAGCAGCTTCAGCCCGTGCGTTCTGCCTGCGGCCAGTTCCACCGGCGCGATAACCGGCGCAGTGCGGGCGTCCACCGCGCCGGAGTAATCCAGCCAGGAACGGTAGGCGCGCGGGGTCAGTCGCAGCGGAGAGTTGCGGTAGAGGACAGTGATACCGGTGTCCTGGGTCCAGACCTCTGTGGGAAGGATATCGCCGCGCTCCATCGCCGCTTCCACCGCGCTGGCTTCTGCTAGCTGGCGCTGCCACTGTCCCAGCTCGTGGGACAGGCGGGGCAGGGAGATTGCCAGCGTCGCGGCGAAGCAGGCGGTGGCGGCCAGGTAAGTCCGCCAGCGTCTGGCGGTGGGTGCGTCCGCCGGCGCGCCTGCCAGCAGCGCAAGGAAGAGATAGAGCCCCACGAGCTCGTTCAGCAGGCTGGCGCGGCCGACATAGTAAGCGGGGCTGAGGAGCAGCGGATAGGCCAGGACGAAGAGCGCGGGCACCAGGTAGCGGGGCCGGCGCCAGACGGCGGCGCCGCCGAGCAGGAACAGCAGCAGGCCGGATAATACCAGCGGGCGGCGCAGGTAGTGGTAGTAATTGTCCGCGTAGTGGCGTGCGATTTCAGTCGCAGTGTAGTAGTCCCGCAGCGAATGGTGGCGGGCGACCTCCATGAGCTTCGCATACTCGTCCCAGATGTAGCCGTTGATGTCGCCGCCTCTGGGTTCGCCGGAGAGGACGCCGCGCTCGGCCAGCCGGTGGTAGCGGAACTCCAGTCCGCACCAGACCTTCTCCCCGGTGGTGTGGCGGCGCAACGCCAACGGCCAGCAGGCGAGCAAGAGCAGGGCGGCCACCCCCAGCACCCACCTGGTGCGCACCGACGCTGCGCCGAGCCCGTAGACCAGCAGGCTGCCCCCGGCGAACACCATGGCATGATCCCTCAGGCTGGCGCTCAGGAGCAGCAAAGCGAGGAGCAGGAGCGCGGCCGGTAGCGAGCGGCGGTGCTCTGTGAGGGTCAGCAGGCAGGCGAGCGCCGCCAGCGCCGCGCCGGTGAAGAGCATGTCCAGCGAGGGTGAGAGGGCGGTCGTGAACAAGTGCGGCGAGGAGAGGAGAAGGGCGACAGCCGCCGCAGCGGGCAGCAGGGCGAAGCGCCGGTGCCTGAACGGCAGCCAGAGCAGCACGGAAAAAGCGAGGACGGCGCCGAGGCCGCTCAGCGTCCTGCCGGCAGCGAGGCCGCCGCCAAGGGCGTCTGTGAGCGACTTGTAGAGTGGGGGGAAGAACCTGGACGGGTAGCTGTGCTGGGTGAAGGCAAGGAAGTCGGGATTCCACAGAACCAGGCCCGGGGAGTACAGCCAGAAGAGGTAGCCGCCTGCGCAGGCGGTGACCAGCAGCGCAAAGGAAAGAACCTGCAGCAGCGAAGCGCGCGGTTTCGCCTGCTCCTCCATCCTACCGCCCCAGGTGGATGACGATGATGCCGGCGACCACCAGCGCGGCGCCGATGAGCTTCGTGAGCGTGATGGGCTCGGCGAAGAGGACATAACTGCCGGCGAAGATGATGATGTAGGAAAGCGCGACCATGGGGTAGGCCACGGTGAGAGGGGTTTCGCGCAGGGCGGCAATCCACAACAGCGCGCTGACGGCGAAAAACGCAAAGGCGGTGAGGATGGCTGGGTTGGTGAACACGCTCAGCAGCCAGCGCCCCAGGCCAAGCTGGGACGGCGGCGTGAGCATCCGCGCTACCTGGCGCAGCAGGAGCTGCCCCACCGCGCCGAGGGTGATGGAGGTCAGCAGTATGGCCAGCAGCCGTGCGGTCATTGGTCTGTTCCCCGGTTAGCGCGAGGACTGGCAAAGAGCTCGCGCAGAGTCAGCACAGTATACCGCCAGATGGTCTGTGCGACCTTCATTTTGCTGCGCCCGCGCTTCGCTTCGTAATGCAGAGCCAGCGGCACCTCTCCTGTCTTGGCACCCGACCGCGCCAGATGGAGCAGCAGCTCGGCCTGGCAGGTGAAGCCGCGCTCGGTGACCAGGCGGTCTCCGTAAAGCCTGGCGGCGCGGCGCAGGGCCTCGCTCCGGTAAAGGCGGTAGCCGCAGGTGTAATCGCGCACGCCGGGCAGGCGGAAGAGCAGGCGGAGGCCGGAGGAGCAGACGCGGGAGTAGAAGCGGCGGGAGGAGGAGAGGCCCGTCTCGCTGCCGCCGGGCGCATAACGCGAAGCAACCACCACATCCAGCCCATGCTCTTCCGCGGCCTGCAGCATCAGCGGCAGCAGCTCCGGCGGGTGGGTGTTGTCGCAGTCCATGGCGGCAAGCCAGTCGCCGGGGGCGGAATGCTCCAGGAAGTGGCGCAGGCCGGTCTGCAGGGCGCAGCCCAGCCCCAGATTGCGGCCATGCTGTAACAGCTCAACCGCGAACACGCCACTGGCCGCAGCCTGAG
>CAZXPM010000031.1:0-8800 GCA_964643155.1 uncultured Planctomycetales bacterium
GAGAAGGCAGCGCGTGCGCTGAGTATAGTCGGGCTGGGAGACCGGATGCAGCACAAGAGCAACGAACTGTCAGGAGGCCAGCAGCAGAAAGTGGCCATCGCGCGCGCCGTTGTCAACGAGCCTTCAATCATTCTCGCCGACGAGCCCACCGGCAACCTTGACAGCAAAAGCGGCAGCGAGATTATGAAGTTGTTCCAGCGCCTGAATGAATCGGGCATCACGCTGGTCGTGGTTACGCACGAGCAGTTCATCGCCGACCACGCCGCCCGGGTTATCCGTTTCCGCGACGGCAGGGTGGTGGAGGATCGCGCTGTTCCCGAGCGGGCGGTTTATTCCGAGGAAGAGCTGAGAACGCTCAACTCAGAGGAGTTAGTGAGCAATCGGACTTAGTCTGCAATGAACAACATGTATTTCTGGTAGAATCTCTTTCCTCAATGAACCTCAAAGAGCTTTTTGCGGAGAAGAAGGCCGCTATCGGCGTTGTCGGCCTGGGTTACGTCGGGCTGCCGCTGGCGGTGGAGTTTGCCGCCGTGGGGTTCCGGACGGTCGGCATTGATGTCAGCCAGTATAAGGTTGACCGGCTGAATGCCGGCGAGAACTACATCAAGGATGTTGACAGTGGCTTGCTTGCCGGGCTGGTATCGGAAGGAAAGCTGAGCGCGACCACGAGCTACGACGCCGTCCGTACTCTGGACGCAGTCTCCATCTGCGTCCCTACACCGCTTTCCAAGTCGCGGGAACCGGACATAACCTACATCCTCCAGGCGAGCAAGGAGATTGCCTCTCGCATGCACGCGCCGATGGCCATCGTGCTTGAGAGCACGAGCTATCCCGGCACTACCGAGGAGCTGGTTTTGCCGATACTGAAGCAAAGCGGCTTGCAGGTGGGCACGGACTTCTTCCTGGCTTTCTCGCCGGAGCGCGTTGACCCGGGCAACCCCCACTACAACACCAGGAACACGCCCAAGATCATTGGCGGAGTGACGCCTCAGTGCTGCGAAGTGGTGCAGGCTCTCTACTCTCAGGCTGTGGAGAACGTGGTGCCGGTTAGCAGTGCCATGGCCGCCGAAATGGTGAAGCTGCTGGAGAACACGTTCCGGGCGATCAACATAGGTGCCATCAACGAGATGGCCATCATCTGCCACCAGTTGGGCGTGGACATCTGGGAGATCATTGAAGCCGCCAAGACAAAGCCGTTTGGCTTCATGCCATTCTACCCGGGGCCGGGGCTGGGCGGCCACTGCATCCCGATAGACCCGCTTTACCTCTCCTGGAAGATGCGCAAGCTGAACTACCGCACCCGGTTCATTGAGCTGGCTGACCAGGTGAACTCGGGTATGCCGCGTTACGTGGTTGACCGGGTTATCACCCTGCTGAACCAGCGCAAGATCCTCATCAACGGGGCGCGGATACTGGTGATGGGAGTGACCTATAAGCCGGACATTGACGACACCAGGGAGTCCCCGGCGCTCTCCATAATTGAGCAACTTCTTCTGCTGGAGGGTGCGGTGAGTTATCACGACCCCTTCGTCCCGCATCTGGACGCAAACGGCTTCGTACTGGACAGCGTGGAGTTGACGGCGGAGACTCTTTCCCGGCAGGACCTGGTGGTGGTCCTCACCGACCATAGCTGTTTTGACTGGTCCTTTGTGGCGAAGCATGCAAGGCTGGTGCTGGACACGCGCAACGGCATGGGCGATTGCGGCGGCGACGGCAAGGTTATCAAGCTCTAGCGGGCTGGGATTCCCGCAGCCCGGCCTCCCCTTCACTTGCGGCCGCCCGCAGGGCGCTGGCCATGGCGAACACTGGCACCAGCAGCAGCACCAGGTAGCTTGAGTGGAACATCGCGTGCACCATGAACATGGAGAAGCCGATGCCGTAGCTGCGGGCAAGATGGCGGGCTGCGGGCGGTCCCCGCAGGGCGACCGCCACCAGCTCCCACAGAGTGAGCAGCCACACTAGCAGATAAGCTACTCCTCCGATGAGGCCGCCCCCGGTGAGCATCTCTAGGTATGCATTGTGCGCATTCAGGCCCATTTCACCAGGGATCAGGACTCGCCCGAAATGCGGGGCGTGCGCGGCGAAGTTGCCCAACCCCACGCCGAGTAGGGGATACGCGCCGACCATGGCGGCGGCGACCGGGTAGTTCTCAATGCGGAACTGGAGTGTAGTCTGCTTTTCCAGCTCCGGCTTAAACACCGCCAGTACGCGGATAACCGAGCGCTGGTAGGTGAACGGCAGGTACGTTTTGAGGAAGAACACGACCACCGCCATAAGCAGCGCTGCCGTAACGATGGCGCGCGCTGGCTTCCGCACCAGCTCGTACACGAAGTAAAGCCCCAGTCCCAGCCAGGCGCTGCGAGTGCTGGAGAGGACAATGATGCCGGCCGAGGCCAGCACAACCGCCGCGTAGAAGAGCTTGGGCCCGAATCCCCGGCAGCGGTCAAAGCGCATCACCGCAAGCGGTATCGCCAGCAAAAACCAGATGGCGGAGTCGCTGGGGCTGCCAACACCGGCACGCAGGAAGATTGTCGCTGCAAGCTCCCGCAGCATCTGGCCGTAGCCCAAGGCCGCGCTGGCAAGGACGCCGGCGAGGTAGGCGGTGGTGCCCAACTCCCTCATCCTCA
Organism: uncultured Planctomycetales bacterium; assembly: GCA_964643155.1. Classification (GTDB taxonomy): domain Bacteria; phylum 4484-113; class 4484-113; order 4484-113; family 4484-113; genus CAZKNJ01. Next base: position 2,628 of record CAZXPM010000031.1, read on the forward strand.
AATCGGCGAACATCACGGTTGACGCCAGGTACAGGCCGAGTATCACCGCAGCGATTACCAGCGACTTGAGGGCGATTCCCTGCGACGAGGCGAGTATGGTGGTTGGAAGCGCCGCCAGGATGAACACGGCGAAGAGGGTGGGCTTTGCTCCGAGCTTGCCCAGGGGCAACGCCGGTATCCGCCGGAGATTGAGCAGCATGCTGAGCCCCAGCACCGGTATCATCAGGAACGTCAGGTTTGACAGCCCGGGTACGGGGATCAGCTGCAGCGTGGCGAAGGGGACGGCGAACATGAAAGCGAGGAAGGCCAGCCGGTGGTTGGCCAGAAGCAAAGCGAAGACGGCAATCGCGGCAACAGCCGCCAGGATGGAAGGGAGGTACGCTGCCACCAGTACAAGCAGGACCGAGGCCGCAGCCGCCGCCGCAAGTGTGGCCGGGTGCAAGACCCTCATCGCGATTGCGTTATGCATGGAAGCCCTTCCGCCGGATGTAACTTATAGTGGAAAGCGCCACTTCGCGCAAGACCTTCAGCCGTGGGTTCGGCGGGAGTCCCCGCAGCTTCTCATAGTACTCAAGCAAGACCTTCGCACCGGCTGGAGCCGCCAGATTCCCTTCTGCGTATTTACGTGCGAAGCTGCCCAGCCTCTGGCGTTCCTCCGGCGAGGCCAGCCGGCTGATGGCGGCAACGAGTTCCTCCACGCCCGCGCCCTCGGAAGCGTTGCGTCCGCTGAAGTTGTAGTAGGCCAGATCCCTTACGGTTTCCGGAGCGGCCAGTCCCGCAAAGCCGCTGCCTCCCACCACCAGCGCGGGCATGCCCCGCATCATCCCGTCGAAGATGCTGCGGCCCACGCCGGCCACGATATCGGCGCAGGCGTAGAACTCCTCCAGTTTGAGTTGCTCCCCGGGAACGGAAATGACGGTTCGGTTGGCGCTTTGCCTGAGCTGCCTGCCCAGTTTCCGCAGCTCGCCTTCCAGCGCTCCTCCTCCGGCAACGAGTATCTGCCAGCGAAGCCGCCTCGCCGGGATCTCGCGCGCGAGCTGTGCTATCGCCTCCACCGACCCGCGCTTGTCCTCAGACAGGCGCGACACAAAGAGCACGGTCAGCATTTGTGGATTCAGCTCGTAGCGTGACAGCAAGGCGTTGCGGTCAAATGTCTGCGCCGCCGGCGGTTCCACCCGCCCGGGGCTCACCAGCAGGTCGTCAGGTCTCCAGTCCCACTCAGTGGTGAACACATCCTTTTGCTCCTCGCTGAACACAATCACCGGGGAGAGCCGGGGGATGTGGTAACGCGGCCCCGGGCCGCCGCAAAAGGTGCCGGCGATGGGGGGCATCCTGTGCAGCAGGCTGGCGGTCCAGGCGAAGTAATAGTTCGTGTAGTAGTAAGCGTGGCAAACGTCAATGCCTTCGCGTGAGCAGACCGCTGCCAGCCTGCGGGCGATGCGCCAGACTTCCAGCGGCTTACGCGAGAAGGGCATGTTGATGCAGGCAAATCCCTCGCCCTGGAGCGTCTTGGCAAACGCGTCCCCCTGCACCTCGCCCGCAAAGACGACTTCGTTGCCGTGCCGCCGCATCTCCCTGGCCATCGCGAGGGCGGATTGCTGAGCGCCCCCGATGGATAGAGTGTGCAGGTAGTACAGCAGCTTCATTGGTCCAGGCCCAGCACCGACAGCGCAAGGTTGTAGTAAGCGTCCATGCAGGTCTCAAGGCTGTATTCCGTTTCAGCTTGCCGCTTGGCGGTGGCGCTGAGCCGCCCCGCCAGCTCCGGCTCCTGAACCAGGCGGGTGATGCGGTCGGCAACGGCTTTCACCTCGCCTACCGGTGCCAGCAGCGCGTTCTCTCCGTCTCTGAGGACGGAGGTGATGCCGGGAGCCCCGGTGGCGGCAATGGGCAGTCCCGCGGACATGGCTTCCAGAATGGAAGTCGGCAGCCCTTCGTGGCGGCTCGTTTGGGCGTACACATCCATGGCGGCATACAGCTCCGGCAGGTCGCGCCGGAAGCCGGTGAAGGTGACGTGCTCCCGCAGTCCCAGCTTCTCCACCAGCTGCCGGATGGCGGTCATCTCTGCACCCGTGCCGACCAGCAGTAGCTTGAGTTCCTGCCGGGCATTGGCCATGCGTGCGCGCTTGAAGGCCTGGACCAGCGTCCGGTGGTCCTTCTGGGGATGGAAGCGGGCCACGCAGCCGACTACCGTCGCCTGGCCGTCAATGCCCAGTTCATGCCGTACCTGCTCTCTACTCCTGGCCGGCGATTGGAAGAACTTGGCGTCCACGCCGTTCGGTATGACCACGAGCCTGCAGTCATCCACCCTCAGCGCTTCCTTGGCAAACTTGGCTCCATCCTCGCTCACCACTACATACTTCGCAGTTAGCGGAAGGGTCAGCCGGTCAATGGCCGTGCGCCACCGCTCTTGGCGGGTGGAGTGAAAGACGCTGATCACCGGGATGCGGCGGAAGAGCCGGCCGAAGAACCGCGCGGCGACACTCGGGTGGAAGAGATGCGCTATGATGATGTCCGGCCGCAGTTCTCCGAGCTTGAGCTGTAGCTCCGCAATCCGGTACCATCCGGTCTTGGTAAGCCCCAGGGCGAAGGACTGAACCGCTGGTTCTCCCTTCAGCTCGCGGAAGAGCGTTCCGTCTCCCTCCGAAAGAGCCCCGACCGCGACTTCCCATCCGCCTGCGCTGAAGCGCCGGGCTTGGCTGCGGACGAGAGCTTCCGCCCCTCCCCAGGAAGCCGTGGTCGTCAGTAACAGTATCCTCCGTGGCACCATGCGGGATTGTAGCACCACCGGCCGCGCTTCCCTGAACCTACGGGATTGCCCGGAAGCCCCGTGCTAGAATCGCAACGCAACATGCCCGGCCAAAGAGAAACTCTCAGCGTCCTGCTAGTGAATGACGACGGTGTCTCCGCCCGGGGCATCGTGGAGCTGGCGCGTGCCCTCTCTCCCCGCTGCATCGTCACGGTGGTGGCGCCGGAGAGCCCGCGCAGCGCCGCCAGCCATTCCATCACCCTGCACAAGCCGCTGCGCGTCAGGCAGGTGGAAGGTTTCCCCTGGCCGGCAGAGACCGTCGCCGGATGCACCGCCTACTCCACCTCGGGTTCGCCTGCGGATGGGACGATGCTGGGAGTGCTGGAGGTGCTGAAGGATGCCCCGCCGCATCTCGTGGTCTCCGGTATCAATGACGGCCAGAATCTGGCCGAAGACGTGACCTACTCCGGCACCGTGGCCGGTGCTATGGAGGGGGCGATACTCGGCCTGCCGAGCATCGCCGTCTCGCTCGACTCGCGCGGTTGCGGCCATTTCGCCACCGCGTCGCACTGCTTAATCCGCCTGCTGGGCAAGCTGCTGTATGACCGGCAGCCGGAGGGGGTGTGGCCGGCTCCAGACCTGGAGGGAGCACTGCTCCGGTCAGTCTTTGACGGCCGCCGCTTCCTCAACATCAACGTTCCCGACCTGCCGGTGGAAGAGATAAAGGGCATACGCTCCTGCTATACGGGCTTCCGCGGCTACCGGGATGTGGTTCAGAAGATGGTTGACCCGCGTGGCGAACCCTTTTACTGGATTGCCGGCGAGAGGGTCGTGGAGGATTTGCGCGAGGGCAGCGACGTGAAAGCCGCGAGCGAGGGGTTTGTGACAGTAACTCCGCTCACCTGGGATCTGACGGACAGGGAGGGGCTGGCTCTGCTCAGCGGCGCAGTGGACGAGGACTTCTCAGTGGATTAGCCGCCGAAGAGGAACCCTTCCGCCTTCTCCAGCATCGCTTCTTCCTCCCCCTGCGCCTCATGTTCGCAGTAGATGCGTATGAGCGGCTCCGTTCCGGAGAAGCGGAACAGGATGAAGCCTTCGGGGTAGATTAGCTTGGTCCCATCAAGCGTGGAGACCTCTGCGCTCTTCAGGCCAAGGAGAGACGGGTCGGCTGCGACTTGGCTCAGCCTCTGGCGCACTTCCTCGGCCTCGCGCGTGTCTGCCAGTTGTAGGTCCCGGCGCAAGAAGTGCGGATGGCCGAACCTCTCTCCAATGAGGCGGCGCAACTCGGCCAGCGGCTGTTTCCGCTCCGCCATTGCCGAGAGCACCAGTATCAGTGTGAGCAGCGCATCCCGCTCTGGCAGGTGGAAGGCGAAACCGATGCCCCCGCTTTCTTCGCCTGCGGCCAGGGTGCCGGGCCTCAGCAGCTCCAGCGTGGAGTGCTTGAATCCAACGGGAACCTCCACCAGCTCCAGGCCGAACTCCCGGGCAATACGGTCAATCAGCGTGGAGAAGCTGACAGTCTTCACTATCCGCCCGGACATACCGCGGTCTTCAATCAGGTGCAGCAAGCAGAGGGCAAAGATATCCTCCGGCGGGACGAAGACGTCCTCTTCGTCAATTATCCCGAGGCGGTCACCGTCGCCATCAAAGGCGGCGCCGAAGGCGTTCTCGCCCCCCGCTTCCACCCAGCCGAACAACTCCTCCAGTTGCTCCGGAAGAGGCTCGGGTTTCCGCGAGGCGAAAGTAGGGTCTTGCTCGGTGTGCAGCGGGTTGAAACTCAGGCCAATGCTCTCCAGCGTGCGCCGGTAGAGTAGCGCCGTTGCGCCATGGACGAAGTCAATCGTGAGATCCTCGTGATTCCGCAGCCCCTCGCTTGCGTACCCGCTCATGGTCTTGATGTAATCTTCGCTCAGGTCAAAGTGCTTGAACTCAAGCCCCGGGGTGAACACACTGCTGGGATCCCATTCGCCCCTGGCGGTCTCCGTGAGCCGCTCAACCGCTTCGTTGAGTTCCGGCAGGGCGCTGCCGCCTTCGGGGCCCTTTAGCTTGTATCCCAGGTAGCGCGCGGGGTTGTGGCTGGCCGTAAACATGATTCCCAGCGGCGCGCCCAGCTTCTTGACGCTGAACGACAGGTAGGGCGAGGGGCAGCACTCCCGCGAAAGCACAGGCTTGAAACCTTCGGATTCCAGGGCCAGGTAGGCGGCCCTGGCGTAAGCATCGGCCATGAAGCGGCTGTCGTAGCCGATGGGAACCGCGCTGCCGGCGTTTCCGCTCTGCCGCATAAACTCGGCGGTGCCCGCAACCAGTCGCTCTACCGTGCGCCAGGTGAAGGAATCCCCGATGACGCCGCGGTAGCCGTCTGACCCGAAGCGGATTCTTTCAGGGCTGGAAGAGGCGGGCGGCATCGGGGGTTGCTAGATGACGCTGTCCACAATGCTCTTTAGCGCATCGTACTCGCGGAAGCCCACGATAGTCTTCACGGGCTCGCCTTCTTTGAAGAAGATCATCGTCGGTACACCAGTTATGCTGAAGCGCCGGGCAAGGCCGGGATTGTTGTCGGTATTGACGTGGAATACGACCAGCTTGCCCTCGTACTCATGCGAAATCCGGTCAATTATCGGATCGAGCATCTTGCACGGCGGGCACCACGTTGCGCCAAAGTCCACGAGCGTCGGCAGAGGGTTCTTTTCCACTTTCTCTTCAAATTCGGCCTCAAGAAGTTCCTGCATTCACAACCTCCAGAATTGGTTGATGCCGGTAATGCGTGTTGCACCCGCGGTAGACCTCCGGCAGCCTGAAGCGCAGGGAGCCCCATCGCGGGTCCGGAAGGGGATTCTATCACAACAACGCCGGTATTATTGTAACCACACATAGGTTCATTCTGATGCTTGGCTTGGCTATCCCGCCGGCGCGTGCGACAATGTCCGTCTGTGGATCGGCCGCTGCGGATTGTGTTCTATTGTATCGGCAACTCCTGCCGCTCCCCCCTGGCGGAGGCAATCTGCCGGCACCTGGGAGGGGAAGCGGTAACCGCTCTCAGCGCGGGGGTCGCCCCCCTTGGCTTCGTTTCCCCGGAGGCCCTGTCCGCCCTGCGGAAGCTCAACATCAGCTCCGAAGGGCTGTCCTCCAAGCCTCTGCAGTCCATAGACCTGGATGAGGACAGCATTGTTGTCAGTCTGGATGCGGATTTCCCGGTTCGCCGGGTGCTTGGGCCTGAAGTGAAATTCCGGTGGGAGGAATGGGACATTCCCGACCCGTTTGAGGAGGACGAGGAAGCCTATCTGCGTACGGCCGAGCTGCTGCGCGCTCGCATCGCCCGACTGCTGGAACGCGAGGGTGTAGCGGTGCAGGAGCCAGGCTAGAACGGCAGGCGCGATCTGATCCGGCTCTTCACTTCGTCCTTCACGCGCTCCTTCCAGTACTCTTC
>CAZXPM010000031.1:8810-14406 GCA_964643155.1 uncultured Planctomycetales bacterium
CAACCGGAACCCGGCCGGCTGCCAGCTCCAGCATAACCCGCGGGCCCAGCTTCAGCAACTTTTCGCCGAAGCGAACCTCCACTTCACCCTCGTATCCGTAGAACTTTGAGACGGGCTTTTCCTCTACAACCGCAACCTCCACTTCAAAGACAGTGCCGCGCACTATCGCCAGCGCGTCCGGCGTCTCCACTTCAAAGGTGGCTCCAGGCGAAAGGGCCTTCTTCAAGTTGGCTATGAGCGCGCCCGCGCTCAGCCCCACGGCGCTGCGCCCCGCAGGGTCAAGCTCGCTCAGCTTGAGCACCGAGTTCTCCTTGAGCAGCACCAGCGTCTCGGGGGGGAAGAACAACTGCGCTTTCGCCGCTTTAGCCACTTTCAGCGTGTCTCCGGCGTATAGCAGGCAGCCCGCCTTCGCCTCCTCCGGCGTGTCGCTGGCAGCGCGCAGGATGGTCACCTCTCCCGCGAGGCGCACCACCTTGGCTGAAGGCCGCTCCGTGTTCTGGGCGAAGGCAGACGCCGCGAACCCGCCGGCCAGCACCGCCATAACAAGCATTGTTGTTATCAGCCGCATCCCAGAAGATTGTACACGCAGGAGCCGTGCAGTGCTACTTCGCGGCTCCGGGCTTATCAGGTGGCTTGGCATCGCCTTTCTTGTCGGTTGCGGTGCTGGATGTGCTGCTACTGGTGTGAGTTGAAGCTCTGCTGCCGCTGTCCGTGCGGTAGAACCCGCTGCCGTGGAACACGACTTGCGGCGCAGAAATCAGCCGCTTGGCGGTGCCCCCGCATTGCGGGCACTTGCAGCTGCCGTTCGCGGAGAAACCCGCAAATTCTTCAAAGACATATTCGCACTTGGTGCACCTGTATTCGTATAGCGGCATGTGGTCACCTCACCTCAAGGACGGGGGATTCTACTCAGAAGCGCCCCCGGGCGCAACTTCAAACAAGAACTCTCCGTCGCGGCAATCCACCGCCACGCTGCTGCCGTCGGCGATTTCGCCTGCAATCAGCTTCTCGGAGAGCGGGTTCACTATTGACCGCTGGATGGCCCTTCGCAGCGGCCTGGCGCCGAAGGTCGCGCTGAAGCCGCTTTCCGCCAGCGCGTCCAGTGCGGCCTCGCTGTAAGTCACCGTTACGTCGCGCTCTTGCAGCCGCGCTTCCAGTTCCTTCAGTATCAGCCGCACAATCTGCTTCACCTGCTCATGGTTCAGCGAGTGGAAGACCACGATTTCGTCAATGCGGTTGAGGAACTCTGGGCGCAGCGTCTGTTTCAGCTTCTCAAAGACGGCGTCGTGCATCTTGGGGTAGAGAGCCTCCAGCTCATCCGAGCCCTTGCCCTCGGACATCGCGGCAATCTCCGCGCTGCCAAGGTTGCTGGTCATGATGATGACGGTGTTGCGGAAGTTGACGGTCACGCCTTTGTTGTCAGTCAAGCGGCCGTCATCAAGCACCTGCAGCAGGATGTTATAGACGTCCGGGTGCGCCTTCTCAATCTCGTCCAGCAGCACGATGGAGAAGGGCCGGCGGCGCACCTGTTCGGTTAGCTGCCCGCCTTCATCGTAGCCGACATACCCCGGCGGCGCACCGATGAGCCGCGACACGCTGTACTTCTCCATGTACTCGCTCATGTCAATGCGCACAATGTTCTCGCGGCTGCCAAACAGGTAGTCCGCCAGGACTTTCACCAGCTCGGTCTTGCCCACTCCGGTGGGCCCCAGGAAGATGAAACTGCCGAGCGGCCTGCTCGGGTCGCTCAGTCCGCTCTTTGCCCGGCGGATGACCTCCGAGACCGCCCGCACCGCTTGCTCCTGGCCGACAATACTCTTGGCCAGCTCTTGCTCCATGTTCAGCAGGCGCTCCGCCTCAGTTTGCGTCAGCCGCGACACCGGCACGCCGCTCCACTCGCTCACGATCTCAGCGATGTCATCCTCGGTGACGCAGACCTCGTGGGCTGTTCCCTGCAAACGCTGGCGTTCCTCGTCCACCTCTTTCTGGAGTACGAGCTGCTCTTGCTTGAGCCGGGCCGCTTCCTCCCAGTTTTCGGCATCAGCGGCTTCGCGTTCGCGGCGCGCCAGCTCTTCTTGCTGGTTCTTCAGCTCACTGAGCTTCGCCGTAGCCGAGAGCGCGCGCAAGCGGCAGCGGGAAGCCGCCTCGTCAACCAGGTCAATGGCCTTGTCCGGCAGGAACCGGTCGGTGATATAGCGCGAGGACAGCGCCGCTGCAGCCTCCAGCGCTTCATCGCTGATAGTCAGCCCATGGTGCTTCTCGTACCGTTCCCTGATGCCGCGCAGGATTTCCACCGTGTCCGCCACGGTCGGCTCTTCAATCGTTACCGGCTGGAAGCGGCGTTCCAGCGCCGGGTCCTTCTCCACGTACTTGCGGTACTCGCTAATGGTGGTGGCGCCAATAGCCTGGAGGTCGCCGCGCGCCAGCGCAGGCTTGAGTATGTTGCTCGCATCCATCGCGCCTTCGGCCGCACCGGCGCCAACCACTGTGTGCATCTCGTCAATGAAGAGAATCACATTGCGCTTGCTCTTCTCAATCTCGTCCAGGACCGCCTTCAGCCGGTCCTCAAACTCCCCGCGGAACTTGCTGCCGGCGATAAGCCGCGCCATATCAAGCTGCAGGACGCGCTTGTCCAGCAGCGGCTCCGGCACCCGCTTCTCCGCAATCCGCAGCGCCAGCCCTTCCACCACCGCGGTCTTGCCCACTCCCGGGTCGCCGATTAGCACCGGGTTGTTCTTCTGGCGGCGCAGGAGTATCTCAATCACGCGGTTGGTCTCGCGCTCCCGGCCGATAACGGGGTCAATCTTCCCCTGCCGGGCTTTTTCCGTCAGGTCTATGGTGAACCGCTTGAGCGACTGGTAGGTTTCCTCGGCCTGGGCGGAATCAACCTTGCGGTGGCCGCGTATTTCCTTCAGCGCCGCATAGACCTTCTCCTTGGTCAGGCCGAAACTCGTCAGCAGCCGGTGCCCTGCGCCTTCACGTAGTTCAAAGAACGCCAGCAGCAGGTGCTCCGAACCGATGAACTCATCACCCATTTGTTTGGCCTCGTCAAAGGCCGCGTCAAACAGGCGCGCCGTTTCGGGCGTGATGTAAATCTGCGCCACGCCTCCATGGGTCTCCACCTGCGGGCGCTGCTGGATCGCTCGTTTCACCTTGTCAATGGCGCGTTCTGGATCCGCTCCCGCCAGTTTGAGAACTTCAGTTGCCAGCGAGTTTTCCACTGTCAGCAGGCCGTAAAGCACATGCTCGGTGTCAAGCTGCACCTGCTTGGTGTCCAGCAGGACTTCTTGTGCTGCCTGCAGCGCCTCTTTCGCGCGGTCAGTGAATTTCTCAAAGGGAATCACGCTTCATCACCCGGCCTCTGTGTGTGTTTTCTGCTCCGCACCAGGCCTGACCCCGGTGTCTTTGTAGGCACCAGCCCTTCTTCTACGCCTTCCAGAAGGGAGACAATCCGCTTCCGCATCGGTTCATCCAGTTGCGACAGGACAAGTTCCATCAGGCGCTTCATCTCTTCAAGCCGGTCCATCTGGTCCAGGATGATGGATATGCCGGACATATTCACGCCGAGGTCGCGGGAAAGCGATACGATGGTGCGAAGCCGCCTGACCTCGGCTACGCTGAACATCCGGGTGCCGCCGGCGGTGCGGCGCGGCGTGATCAGGCCTTCTTCTTCGTACTTGCGCAGCGTCTGCTGGTGCAGGTCGAACATCTCGGCCACCGCGCTGATGGTCAGCAGCGGTTCGCCCGAGCCTCGCTTTTTTTTCTTCTTGTTCATCTTCAGAATCCAAAGAGCTTGAGCCGTGGGTTCTGCGGGTGTTCCTTGGCGAACTCGCGGATAAGCTCGCGCCCCTTCACCCCTACCTTTTTGGGAGTGACTATCTTTATCCTTGCCAGGAGGTCCCCCGAGCCCGCCCCCGTAAGATGTGGGAAGCCCTTCCCGCGCAAGCGGAATTCCTGGCCCGAATCCGTCCCCGGCGGTATTCTCATCCGCACACGCTTGTCCAGCGTTGGTATCTCAATTTCCGCGCCCAGCAGCGCCTCCGCTATTGTGACCGGCACGTCAAGGTGTACATTTGAGCCTTCGCGCTGGAAGTAGGGATGCGGGCGCACGGTGACATTCAGCAACAGGTCGCCGTAGGGGCCGCCGTTTGTTCCCGGGAGCCCTTTGCCCGGTACCCTGACTTTGCTTCCAGTGTCCACCCCTGCGGGTATCTTCACCTCAATCTTCTCCTTCTTGGGCATCCTTCCGCTGCCCCGGCAACGCATGCAGGTCTTGCTCGCCACCCGTCCGCTTCCGTTGCACTGGGGGCAGGAGACCTTCTGCGAGAAAACGAATGCCCCCCGGGTGACATCCCCGGAGCCCCCGCAGGCGGGGCAGGGCGAGAAACTGGAACCCGGTTCCGCGCCGTTGCCACCGCACCGGTCGCAATGGACTTCGCGCCGCAGCGTGAGGGTGATGGTCGCGCCCCTGGCGGCTTCCAGGAAGTCCACCGTCACCGGCTGGTACACGTCGCGCCCCCGCACCGGGCGGGGCTCCGCCCTGGGGCCGCTGTCAAACTCCCCCCCAAACACATCACTGAATACATCAAAGTCAATGCCGCCGAAGTTGACTCTCGCGCCGCGCTGCCCGAATCCCCGTACAAACTCCTCCCACTCCACGCCTGGGCCCTGGGCGGGGCCGCCGGGCGAGAAGAACTCGTTGCCGTGACGGTCATACTGTTTGCGTTTCTGGGGGTCGCCCAGCACGCTGTATGCCGCCTGCAGTTCTTTGAACCTGCGCTCGGCCTCAGGGTCGCCGGGGTTCACATCCGGGTGGTACTTGCGCGCCAGCCTCCGGTAAGCCGCCTTGACCTCCTTGTCGGTGGCATCCCGATTAATCCCCAGGACTTCATATAGGTCCTTTCCCTGCAAGCGTTATTCAACCTCCTCCCCGGATTCCGCTTCGCTCTCATCGGGCCGGGGCAGGGCTTTAGGCATGAGCACGCTGACAGTGGCGGGCCGGATGACCCGCTTCCCCAGCTTGATTCCCGGCTGGTAGATGCTCTCTACGGTGTCACGGTCCACCTCGCTGCTCTCCTGTGTCCGCAAGGGCATGTGCAGATTCGGGTCAAACGAGACTCCGGCCTCCAGGATGAGCTCCACGCCATGCTCGCCCAGCACCTTGGCCAGAAGATCCCTGGTTTTCCGCACTCCGTCCAGCAGCGGATTGTCTCCGTCGGGAGTGTCCGCGTACATCTGCGCTGCCTGCTCCAGGCTGTCAAGCACGGGTATGAGCTTGACCACGAGCGATTCAATGGCGTACTTGCGTATTTCTTCGCGTTCCTGCTCCACGCGCCGGCGGAAGTTGGCGAGATCCGCCTGGGAGCGCTGGGCCAGTTCCAGGTTTGCCGCAGCTTCCTGGCGTGCGCGCTCCAGCTCGCCCAGCAGCTCCGGGCCGCTAGGAACCTGCGTGTCTTCCGCGCGGTCGGCTGCGGCAGGCGCCACGCCCGGCGCGGTCTCTTCATCGGGACTGTCCGCAGCTCTAGGCGGCACTTTGTTTTTTTCTTTCTCTGCCATATCGGAAGGCGGGGTTGGGGCCGGGGAGGGCCCCGGCCCC
>CAZXPM010000032.1:0-14324 GCA_964643155.1 uncultured Planctomycetales bacterium
AGCCTGTACACCCCCGCCTTGTCAGTGGCTCCACAAACGAACACCCGCACAAGTGAGAGCCGCACCAGCTCCATCGTCACCGTGATGCTCTTGTAGTAGGGAGAGAGCTGGGTCTCAATGCGTTCTGCCGCTTCTTCCAGCGTCAATCCCAGCACCCGCACGCGTCCCAGCGGCGGCACCACGATGAACCCGTTCCCGTCAATGGTCGCGCGGACACCCCGCAAGGTGGGCGTGTACTCCTTTACATAAACCACATCGCCCACTGACAGCGGATAAGCCGGCAGAAAGTCCTCCAGCCCCGCAGCCAGCTCCGTGTCGCCAGCAGCACCGGACTCTTCGCCACCAGCAGCGGCTACCAGCAACAGAAGAGACAGCAGTAGCGCCGTCAGCCGCGCCAACAACGCGCTCAGTCTCACGGTCTCACCCCCTCAAGTGCCAGCGCACTGTAGAGGTTCTCGGTCTCAAGCTCGCCCGCGATAAACACATAGTCCAGAGCGCCTGCACCCGCGAGCGCGGCATTTGCCTTCAGGGCGTCCACCGGCGTTACTCCGCCCTCTATCAGGCAGATGCGCGCCGAAGCCGCAGCCGCGGCTTCCCGCGTCTCGGGCGACGCCACCAGGTCGGGGAAGCGCACTAGCATCCAGCCACCCCCCACGTTGTCTTCTGGCTGACCGGAACGCACCGGTTTACCCTGCGCCGCAGCCCGGGCGGCGACCTTCTCCACCAGCTCCGTGCCGCGACCGGCGGTAAGGTCAATAAAGGCCACTGCACCGCCGTCAGGCGCCAGCATCGGCAGTTCTGCGGCTATCAGCCCGTAGGCCCGGTCCGCCTCCGGCTCCGTCACCAAGGCCAGGCACCGCCCTTCCACCAGCATACGGACGTGGCGGAGATTGCGGACGCGGCCAGACCCGTAAGCGCGCCAGGCCACGAGAAGCACAGCCACCAGGAAACCGATAATGAGCCCCAGCACGCCGTTCACTTTCACTGACGGCCGCAGGGGAAAGTCAGGCACCACGGCGCTGTCCAGCATGCGGATGGCCGTGCCTTGCGCCTCCACCAGCACCTGGGTCTCCTGCAGCTTGCTTACCAGGAAGTAGTAGAGGTTCTCATTCACCTTCGCGTCCCGCATCAGGACTGTCAGATCACGTTCCTTGCCGGGGATAGCGCGTATGTCATTTTCGTAATCGTCCAGCGACTGGCGCAGCGACGAGGTGGTCTCTTCCAGCACCCGCACCTTGCTCTCAAGGTTGGCGATGAGGGAGTGCTTCACCTCACCAATGGAGGCATTCACCTTCTGCACCTCCGGGTGCTGCTCCGTCATCTCCTCCAGCATCCGGGAGCGCTGGAATACGAGATTGGCCAGTTGCTGCACCAGCGAAACCTGCACCGGGTCCTGGGTGAGGGTGCCGCTGTGCAACAGGAAGTCATCCGTATCGCCCTTGCGCAGCAAGGCCAGTAGCGACCGGGCCTCGCTGAGCTCCAGCAGCGCCTTCTCCACATCCAGCTTGCGGCTGGCGTAGCTCTGGACCAGCGCCCGGCTTTCTTCGGACAGGGAGACGGTAGATTCGTCGTGCTTGAACTCCGCCAGCGCCGCCTCTGACGAGCGCAACGCCTTCTCCACCTGGGAGATCTGCTCCTTCAAGTAGCCCAGGCGCTCGGCTCCCACCGTGCGGGCGTAGTTCTGGTTGTCTTCCAGATAGGTGTTGACCAGGGCGTTCAGGTACTCCTTGCCGCGGTACGGGTCGTGCCAGATGAACGACGCCGCGACCACACCAGAGTTGACACCGGCCTCAAAGACGCCGGACCGCTCCGCGACCAGCCGTAATGTCTCCCGCAAAGACCTCACTACCAGCTTGAAACGACGCCCCACTGGCGCGTGCACCTCGTCTACCCGGAAGGCAAGGCCCTCGGCCCTTACATACTCCCCTTCGCCGACAACCAGCTCCTTGCCGTCCGGCAGCCGCAAAGCCAGCTTGCTTCCGTCACGAACCTGCGCCTGCAGCCTCCTGCAGTTCCACGACGGGTTGATGGAGGCATCAGAGAGCTTCAAGTACTCGGGCGGCACATCGCGCACCAGCGGCATCTTGTCGCGGATGAACAGAATCGCCCTCCCCCAAACCGTATCCCAGGCCAAGTTGTAGTCCTGCACCTGCATTGCCGTACGTGCGATAGCCTGTTCCCGCAGGAAACGCGCCCGCAGTATCTGCATTTCAGTGTTGGTGGCGGGCGAGGTCATCTGGAAGTTGCTCATCGTGCTCATGAGCGCTCCCAGCGAAGAATCGTAGCCGCCTTTAACCTGCACCGTGGCTATCATCCGCCACTCCCGGGGCAAACAGACGGTGATGATGCCGGCAAGAATCCCCACGACCAGGGCGAACAGCAGAACGAAGCGAAGATTCCGCCTCAGCACGAGCGCAAATTCGCGCAGGTTGTCGTCAAGCAGGGAAAAGTGGTTTCTACCCATACCTCCCTCGAGGTTCAGATACATTACACTCTGCCCAGGGCTAAGTCAAGGACGCACTTTCGGCCTAAACGCAGACAATAATCCGCGCCGCGCTCGTGTATAATCAGGCGGGCGCGATTCACCGCGCCCTTGGGCTGCTGAAGCGGAATCTGCCTATGGATAACGACCAGAAGAACGAAACTGACGCCTTTACCGAGTGGCTTTACACGGACATCGTGAAAGACCACTTCACCAATCCACGCAACGTCGTGTTCGGCGACGATGACGAGGTGCTGAAAGAAGCCAACGGCGTGGGAGTGGTTGGAAGCCCCGTGTGCGGCGATATGATGAGAGTCTACGTGACGGTTGACCCGGAAACTGACCGCATTAAGGGCTTCAGGTGGAAGACCTTTGGCTGCGCCAGCGCGATTGCCTCAACCTCCATGCTCTCCGAGATGGTGCTGACGGGTGGGGGCATTACTGTTGACGAGGCCTTCAAGATCAGGCCGCAGGACATCCTGGCCGAGCTCGGGGGGCTGCCGGAGCGGAAGATCCACTGCTCGGTGCTGGGCGACAAGGCATTGCGGGAAGCTCTGCGCGATTACCTGCTGAAAACTGGCCAGGAGGAGCGCATCCCCGCGGAGCCGGAGCGTGTCGTCTGCCACTGCCTCCAGGTCTCGGAGGCCGATATTGAAGAGGCCGTGCTACATGGCGCACGCAGCTTTGAGCAGCTTCAGCATCGCACGAAAGTAGCCACAGGCTGCGGGCAGTGCGAGCCGGAGGCGCGCCGCGTGATGAAGCAGTTCCTGGATAACTACGGATTGGAAGAGGTGGGTTAGCCAGGCTCAGCCGCAGGATGCTAAGATTCGCTGAAGGGCTTCTTCTCGGCGCGGTGAGCCATCATCTGCATCAGGCGCGGGAAATCATCCTGGAAGTCCATCATCAAGTAGAACCAGCGCAGCAGCGGGTCGGTGCCTTCGCTGTTCTTATGTAAGTCGTCGATGATGCGGCCGACCAGCTCGTCCGGATTGACCTTGCTTACACGAGCCAGCAGGTCGTCCGTGAGGTACACAGGCACGCCGGAGTTCATGGCGCGCACGAAAAACTGCTCAGGCACCTGCGGAAGGAACTCAAAGTCCTCGGTCACATCGAGCCTGAAACTCACATTCCGCTCACTTTTACGTTTACGTTCCAAGAGGATTCGCCTTTGATTCTACCATTAATCGGCTCTCGTTATGTTAGACTTTGCGCGCAGCGATTTGTTCCAGGAGTGTGAAAATGGACGGCAAATCCTCACGCGCACGCGAGCGCTGGGAACGGGAAACACTCAGACCATTCACTGAGAAGTTCCCGGAACGGCGGGATAAGTTCGTTTCTACCAGCGGTTTCGAGTTTCCACGGCTGGGCCTCCCCCCGGACGGCGAGCTCTCAGAAGCTGGATGGGAAAGCTACGCGCACAAGCTCGGCTTTCCCGGCGAGTATCCCTTTACCCGGGGAGTGTTCCCCACCATGTACCGCGGGCGTTTCTGGACCATGCGCCAGTACGCGGGCTTCCGCACCGCGGAGGAAACCAACGAGCGCTACCGCTTCCTGCTGGAATCGGGCCAGACCGGCCTCTCGGTTGCTTTTGACCTGCCCACGCAGATGGGTTACGACAGCGACCACGCACTGGCGGCCGGCGAAGTCGGCCGCGTGGGAGTCCCCATTGACACGCTGGAGGACCTGCGCATCCTGTTTCGTGGCATCCCGCTGGACGCAGTTACCACGTCCATGACGATCAACGCGCCGGCCGCAGTGCTGCTGGCGCAGTACATCGTGCTAGCGGAGGAGCAGGGCATCGCCTGGGATAAGCTTGGCGGCACTATTCAGAATGACGTCCTCAAGGAGTATATGGCGCGGGGGACTTACATCTTCCCTCCCGACCCCAGCCTCGCGCTCACGGTGGACACCTTCCGCTTCTGCAGCGAGAATCTCCCGCAGTGGAACATGATCAGCGTCTCCGGCTACCACATCCGCGAGGCTGGCTGCACGGCAGCCCAGGAGATCGCCTTCACCCTGGCTGACGCTATTGAGTACTGCACTGCTGCGGTGAGATCGGGACTGGACATTGACCGCTTCGCGGCACGGCTCTCGTTCTTCTTTAATGCACACAACAACTTGCTGGAGGAGGTCGCCAAGTTCCGCGCCGCCCGCAGGCTGTGGGCGCGCATAATGCAGGAGCGCTTCGGCGCGAAGAACCCGCGCAGCATGCTGCTGCGCTTCCACACGCAGACCGCCGGCAGCACGCTGACCGCGCAGCAACCGCTCAACAACATCGTGCGTGTAGCCCTGCAGGCGCTGGCAGGAGTCCTGGGAGGCACCCAGTCGCTGCACACCAACAGCTTTGATGAGGCGTTGAACCTTCCGACTGCCGAGAGCGTGACTGTCGCCCTGCGCACCCAGCAGATCATCGCCAATGAATCAGGCGTGACGGAGACTATTGACCCCCTGGGCGGCTGCTACTTCGTGGAACACTTGACCGACGAGCTGGAGGCGGCGGCCGAGGACTATATCCGGCGCATTGACGAGATGGGCGGGATGAGAATAGCCATCGAGAGAGGTTATCCGCAGGCGGAAATCCAGGAAAAGGCCTATGAGTGGCAGCAGCAGGTTGACCGGAAGGAGCGGGTAATCGTGGGTGTCAACAAGTACACCGCAGAGGAAGAGCACCGCATCGCCAGCATACCCCACGATGACGCGGCCGAGGCCAAACAGCACGACCGTCTGGCGCACTACAAGGCGCACAGAGAGGAGTTCATCACGGGGTTTTCGGAGAGTGCCCGCACTGCAGCCCTGGATGCGCTTACAGGCGCCGCCGAGAACCGCAGCGAAATCTGCGAGGCAATCGTGGCCTGTGTGCGCACCGGGTCAACCGAGGGGGAGATTGTCGCGGCCATGGAGAAAGTCTGGGGCCGCTACCGCGGAGCATAACCCCACACGCCGGCAGCAGGTTGATCCCCCGCCTAAAAGGTGAAGTCAAACACCCCGTTCGGGCACACCTGGGCGCACTTCTCGCAGAGAATGCAGTTCTCAGGGATGATGTCCACCAGCCTTCCCTCCTCCGGCAGCAGGACTATTGCCTCCGCGGGGCAAACCTGGAAGCACTTCTTGGCTTGCTGGCACTTGCCGTGGTCCAGCGTGTAGAAGGTCTCTACCGGGTCAACCTTGACGTTCAAGGACTTCAAGTACTCAAGCCCCTCGGTAATCCGGCCCCCGTCTCCTGAGAGCTCAAGCAGAAGCCGGCCTTCTTCCCCGGGCATAACCTTGGCCCGCAGGATATTGAGGCGCAGCTTGTAATTGCTGACCAGCAGATAGGTCACCGGTTTGCGGATCGCATCGGGGCTGAACGAGAGAACAACACGCGAAGTTTTCACCTTGTGGCCTCCTACTTAGGCAAAACGCTGAAATACAGGAAGGCGGCACTGGCGAAACCGAGTCCCACGGCTGCGCCGAGGAGAAGCGAAAACAGGTAACGAAGGACAGATGCCACCTGCACGATTATAGCACAGGGCGGCACCCTGAACTGGCAAGAATCAAGGCGCAAACGGGCGGGGCAAACCCCGCCCGTTTGCATAGGCTATCGAATTACAGTTGTACCGGGAAGGTACTACCTACCCGCCGGTGCCGCCGCCGCTGTAGTGCTGTGAAATCACCGCAGCGAACTGCCCGAGGTTGCCGTTCCAGTTGAACACAACGACCTTCCGGCCGAGCCCGAGGACATCGTCATCCACCTGGCCATAGCTACCAGTAAACGACCAGTAGCCGGCAGGCTGGTCCGCAGCGAACGCGCCAGAGGTTACCCAGCGGTAAACCGCCACGCTGGTGCCGTTCGCCAAGTTGGCCGAAATCGGGATGTACAGCACGGCATAGGGCTCAAATACGAACTCATCGTAGAAGAACCACGCGCCACCGATCTTGGTCGGGTTGGACATAAAGCCGCCCTGATACACGTCGTTGCCAGCAGCAACTGAGCTCAGTGGGCGCACTCCAACATTGAAGAAGTCCGCGTTGCCGTCTTCGTCCTCGTCAAACCACGCAGGGGCACTGGTGACATAGGAGCCACCGGGAATGGCGATACCGCCGCCGGCGACCTCTTCCCAAGCGCCAATGGCATCAACCGAGTTGAACCAAGCCCAACGGTCGGTTACGTCGTTGTACGACAGGTAGACAGGGCCGATGTCAGCGGAGCCCATAACGGGGAGGTAGGTGGTGCCCGGCGTAGCAATACCGATAAGCGCACGGCTGCCACTGCCATGGCAGCTAGCAAGTAGCAGCACTGCGAGGAGCAGCGCCACGAATGCCAGCAGTCCAGAGTACTTTCTCATAATACCTACTCCTTCTAAATGAAATAGATGGTGAGGATCTCGTGAATTAGGACGTCGCCTCTCCACACCAGATTTCGTCCCGGCCCATCGTTTATCCCCCGCCACGCCAGGACTTAGGGAGAGAGTCTAGCAAACAGGGATTCCCCTGTCAAGCATCAAGCGAGAGCCATGTTTCCGGGCGGAGGGTCCCCTCCTACCCACCAAACCGAT
The DNA here is from genome assembly GCA_964643155.1 of uncultured Planctomycetales bacterium. GTDB lineage: Bacteria > 4484-113 > 4484-113 > 4484-113 > 4484-113 > CAZKNJ01. Next base: position 7,018 of record CAZXPM010000032.1, read on the forward strand.
AGAAACTCAACAAAGCCAGTAACCACCGCGGCACGATACCCAGCAGGAGGACAACCAGCACTGCAACCCCTCCCACCAGCGTGTATACGGGCGCAAGCACCGTGAGCCGAGGAGCAGTGGAGCCCTTTTCCTCGCCAGGCACCAAGTACATCGCCTGGATCACCCGCAGATAGTAGTAAACAGACACCATGGTGTTTATTACCGCGATGATGAGCAGCGCGATGAACCCAGCCTTGTACGCCGCGTAGAATAGCATCAGCTTGCCGATAAACCCGGCTGTAAGCGGGAAACCGATGAGCGAAAGCATGAAGATAGTCACCAGCAACGCCGCCAGCGGCTGGCTGACCGCCATGCCTCGGAGGTCGTTCAGGTACACGTCGTCCTGGCCTTCACGCGCCCATCCGGAGATCAGCGCCAGGACGCCAATGATGGTCGCGGCGTAAGCTATCAGGTAGAAGAGGGTTGCCGAAACCGCCTCCGGGCTCGCCGCTATCAGGCCAAGCACCAGATAGCCAGCATGGGTAATGGAGGAGTACGCCAGCAGGCGCTTCAAGCTCATCTGATGCAGCGCCAGCAGGTTGCCCAGGATCATCCCCGCAACCGCCAGCACCGACAGCGCAATCCGCCAGTCATCCGCCAGGGGCAGGAAACCGTCAATCAGCAGCCGCAGGAACACCGCGAAAATGGCCAGCTTGACCCCGGCAGCCATGAAGCCCGTTACCGGGCTGGGGCTGCCCTCGTACACATCAGGCACCCACCACTGGAACGGGGCAATCGCCGCCTTGAAGGCGAAACCCACGAGCAGCAGGCCCAGCCCCAGCAGCAGCAAGAGGCGGTTCTCCGGAAACGGGAGGGCTTCGGCGATGGAGCGCAGCCATAGCGTGCCGGTAGTGCCGTAGATGAAAGCCGCGCCGTAGATCATGAAGGCGCTGGCGAAAGCGCCGAGGATGAAGTACTTGAAGCCCGCTTCCTTGCTGGCGTCCAGCCGCCGGTTGTAACCCGCGAGCACATACAGTGGAATGGAAAGAAGCTCAATGCTGACGATGATGCTCAGCAGGTCGCGGCACAGCGGCAGCAGCATCATCCCGATGGAAGAGATGAACAGCAGCGGGTAATACTCCAAGCCGCGGAGCTTCATCTTGCCCATGTAGTCGGGTGACAAGATCAGCGTGAGAGCCAGCACCGTCAGAACGGTAATCCCCACGGTAGCGCCGAAGCCGTCGTACAGCAAGGCTCCGCCCACGAGCCGGAGCGGCTTGTCGGGGAACAGCGCCACCAGCGCTACCGCTGAGGCCAGCACCGACACCAGCCCCAAGTAGGCTTGCAGCCGATTGGCTCTTGGCGCCAGCACATCCAGCAGGATAAGCAGCAGCGTCGCGACCACGAGTATCCAGATGGGCAGCAGCGCAAGCAGATTCCCCAGGTTGACGGTGAAGGGCTGCATCAGCGCTCATCCTCCTCCTGTTGCGCCGCGCCCAGCTCCGCCAGAAGCGCAACCGCTTTCCCGCCTGAACGGCTGACTTGAAGCCGCTCCGGCAGGTAGTTCTTGATGCTCCTAACCACGCGGTCGGCCGCTGGAGTGATGACGTCAAGGTATGGTTTGGGGAACAAGCCGATGGAGAACATAAGCACCACCAGCGGCACCAGGTACACATACTCCCGCAGATTCAGGTCCGGCAGGCCCAGGTTCCTGGGATTGGTGCACTCGCCATGGAACATCTTCTTCATCATCAGCAAGAGGTAGATGGCCGCCAGGACGACGCCAAAGGTCGCGAGCCCGGCGAACAGCCAGTCCACTGCCATTGCCCCCATAAGGATGAGGAACTCGCCCACGAATCCGTTCAACGCCGGCAGACCGACGCTGGCGAGCATCACTATCAAGAAGACGTTATAGTATCGCGGCATGACCGCCGCCAGCCCGCCGTATTCGGCCAGTTCGCGGGTGTGCCGGCGCTCGTAAATGACGCCAACCAGGAGGAACAGGGCGCCGGTGGCCAGGCCGTGGTTGACCATCTGGATGGTGGCGCCCACCTGGCCGATGGGACTGCCCGACAGTGCGAAGATGCCCAGCATAACAAATCCCATGTGCGACACCGAGGAAATGGCGATCAGTCGCTTAAGGTCGGTCTGCGCGGCGCAGACAATCGCTCCGTAGATAATGCTCACCACCGCCAGCCCCATTATGAGCGGAGCGAAGTGCACCGAAGCGTCAGGGAAGAGGGTCAGGCAGAAGCGGATGAAGCCGTAGCTTCCCATCTTCAGCAACACCCCCGCCAGCAGCACCGAGCCCGCGGTAGGAGCCTCCGTGTGCGCATCCGCCAGCCAGGTGTGGAACGGGAACAGAGGCACTTTGATCGCAAATGCCAGGGCGAACGCGAGAAACAACCAGGTCTGCAGTTCAGGTGGAATGATGTATGTGCGAAGCTCCAGGAAGTCAAAGGTCGCGCGCCCGACCTGGTGAGTGTAAACGTAGAGGCCGATGATGGCCAGCAGCATGAAGAAGCTGCCCACCACCGTGTAGAGAACGAACTTGGTGGCGGCGTACACCCGCCGGCCGCTGCCCCAGATGCCGATGAGCAGGTACATCGGGATGAGCACGCCTTCCCAGAAGAAGAAGAAGAGGATGAGATCCAGCGCGGCAAAGGTCCCCACCAGTGCTGCTCCCAGTATGAGCAGCAGGATGTAATACTCCTTCTCCCGGTTCTTGATGGCGTTGAAGGATGAGAGGATAGAGACGGGCACCAGCAGTGTGGTCAACAGAATCAGCCACAACGAAAGCCCATCAACACCGAGGTGGTAGTTCACGCCTATCTGTGGCAGCCAGGAGTAGAACTCCTCGTGCGAGAACTCCGCGAAGTCGTGGTTACCCAGAAGCAGCAGGAACGAGAAAGCGAACGCCACGATGGAGGCCCAGAAGGCGAACCACTTGATGAACCGCGTCCGGCCCGGCTCGACCAGCATCAGCAAAAGCGCCGCTGCCAGCGGCAGGAAGATGATGATGCTCAGTATCGGAGCGTTCGCCAGTTCCTCCATTATGTCCCGTTTACCTCAACCATAGTAGAATGACCACCAGAACCGCTCCCGCGCCCATGTACCAAGCGTAGTTGCGGATGAATCCGGTCTGCACCGGCCGCGCAATCTGCCCCAGTGCGCCGATCACAAACGCCACCAGGTTCACCGCCCCATCAATGATGCCGAGGTCAATGACCTGGGAGAACTGGCGGCTTAGCACCCTGCCCGGCGCGATGATGGCGGTTTCGTACAGCTCGTCCATGTAGTATTTGTTGAGCAGCACCCGGTAGGGAACTGCAAAGGTCTTCTTCAGCTGCTCGGTAAGACCGAAGTGGGCGCGGTAGAGGTAGAACGCCAGGCCGAGCCCGGCTAACGCTACCACCACCGAGACGCTGGTGCCGACAATCTCCAGCCCAAGCTCACTGGCGTGCTCTGCCGCATGAGCCAAGTGCTCGGTGCTGACAAGAGCCTGGTTAAGGAATGGTTGCATTAGGTTAGGCAAATGCAGCATGCCGGTGAACAGCGCGGGCAGCCCGAGATACCCAGTGAGCACCGCACCAGCCGCCAGTATCCAGTTGGGAATGAGCATGGACGGAGGGGCTTCGTGCGGGTGCACCTTTTGCGCATCAAAGCGCGGCGCGGTAAGAAACACCAGGTAGATCTGCCGGAACATGTAGAAGGACGTGAACAGCGCGGTGATAACGCCCACTACCCACAGTATCATCCCCGCCTGCGGCATCAGCTCCGGCCGCGCGGTGAAAGCGGCGAACAGTATCTGGTCCTTGCTGAAGAACCCGGCCAGCAGCGGGATGCCCGAAATGGCCATCGCGCCGATGAGGAAGTGCCAGTAGGTGTGCGGGAGGTACCTGGCCAGGCCACCCATCTTGCGCATGTCCTGCTCGCCGTGCATGCCGTGGATGACTGACCCGCTGGCGAGGAACAAGAGCGCCTTGAAGAAAGCGTGGGTGAACAGGTGGAATATCGCAATCCAGTACGCGCCCAGCCCCGCAGCGAGGAACATGTAGCCAAGCTGCGAGACCGTGGAGTAAGCCAGGACGCGCTTGATGTCGTTTTGCACCAGGCCGATGCTGGCGGCGAAGATGGCGGTGAAGGCGCCGACGAACGCCACTACCAGCATCGCCACTGAGGCATGGGCGAATAGGAAGTTGAGCCTGGTTACCAGGTAAACGCCGGCGGTCACCATCGTGGCCGCGTGTATCAAAGCGCTGACAGGCGTGGGGCCCTCCATCGCATCGGGCAGCCACACGTAAAGCGGAAACTGTGCACTCTTGCCCACCGCACCCATGAAGAAGAACAGCGCGATGAGCATCACCAGCACTGGCGGGACCGTACCCGCTGCCAGAATGCCCGGGATCTGCTCCCGCAGCCGCACTAAGTTCACCGAGTGGAAAGCCCAGAACGTCAGGAACGTGGCGACAAGGAAACCGAAGTCGCCGATGCGGTTGGTGACGAAGGCCTTGAATCCCGCCTCGTAGGGCGCGCGGTTCTTGTACCAGAAGCCGATAAGCAAGTAGGAGCAGAGGCCAACCCCTTCCCAGCCGATGAACAGCAGCACCAAGTTGTCGGCCAGCACCAGCGTGAGCATCATCGCTACGAACAGGTTCAGGTAGGTGAAGTAGCGGGCGTAGCCGTCATCCTCGGCCATATAGCCGGTGGAGTAAACATGAATGAGGAAGGAAACGAACGAGACCGTGAGCGCCATTACCAGCGACACCGAGTCGACCAGGAAGCCGTAGTTGATCTCCAGCGCACCGAGCTTCAGCCAGGGCAATACGTTGACCACCACCGCGCCATACTCGCCAGTGGAAGCACCGAGATACTCAACGAATGCGGTGAGGCTGACCAGGAACGAACCGAATATCGCGATACTGGCGATCGTGCCCACAACCTTGCGTGGCATCCGGCGCCCGAAGAAACCGTTCACCAGCACTCCGAGCAACGGGAACAAGATTGCCAGGTAAATCAAGTTCATTGCCGCGTTAGCCTCTCAGTTGGTTCACCTCATCCACGTCAACATCGCGCTTCCGGCGATACACCGCCACTATTATGGCCAGCCCTACCGCCACTTCGGCCGCTGCCACCGCCATAACCACCAACGCCACCACCTGGCCATCCATCTGGTCAAGGTGGCGGGAGAATGCGACAAAGGCGAGGTTTGCGGCGTTCAGCATGAGTTCAATGCCCATGAACATCACCAGCGGGTTGCGGCGCACCAGCACCGCCAGCACCCCCATGGCGAAGAGGACTCCCGACAACACCAGGCTGTAGGCGACGATGTGCTCCATCACTCGCCACCTCCCGGCTTGCCGTCATCGTTGCCGCGCCGCGCCAGTGCCACCGCGCCCAACATCGCCGCCAGCAGCAGCAGCGAGGTCAGTTCAAACGGCAGCAGGTAGCGCGCGAACAGAGCCTTCCCCAGCTCCCGGGGACTGGTTAGCGTTGCCTGCACCGCCGCCGCTGACTGGGGGTGCTCCGCCGCTGAGAACACTCCGCCAAAGAACAGCCCGGTTAGGATTACCGCGATGAGCACCATCACCACCAGCCCCGCCAGAGCGTTCTGCAGCGGAAGCGAATACGATAGAGCGAAGCGCTGCCCGGGACTCACAAAGAAGAAGATGACGAACAGGAACAGCACCATAATCGCGCCAGCGTATACCAGAATCTGCAACGCCGCGATCAGTGGTGCCGAGAGCAGGAGGAAGATGATGGCGAGCGCAAGGAAATTGGCCAGGAGGAACAGCGCTGAATGCACGGGGTTGCGCGCGCTGACCATGCCCACCGCGCCGACCAGCGCCAGGGCAACCGCCCCCCAGAAAACGATAAGTTCAATCACGCTCACCAGTAAAACTCCCGGTCCAGCAGGTCTTCTTGCCGATAGAGGAACTTGTTGCGGCCGCCCTGCGGGCCCCCACGCTCGTCCTCCACAAGCTCGTAGTCGTGTTTCATCACAATGGCCTGGGTCGGGCACGCCTCCACGCACATTCCGCAGAAGATGCACCGCAGAATGTCCATGTCGTAGACCGCCGCGTACCTTTCGCCGGGGCTGCGTGGATTGGCCGGGTCGTTTTCGCCCGCCACTACCGTAATCACGTCCGCCGGGCAGGCTGCCGCGCACAGCGCGCAGCCGATGCACTTCTCCAGCCCCTTATGCGGGCCTGAATCATAGCGCTCCAGACGGTGCAACCCGCGGAAGCGCTCCTTGAGTTTAACCTTCTTCTCCGGATAGCAGACCGTAGCGGAACGGCCGAGCAGGCGGTTCGTGACGAACTGCACCGAGGTGATGAACATCCCCTGGACAATCGCCAGCAGGTTCAGTTTCTGTCCCAGTGTGGGTTTCATAATCACACGAACGCCTTCACCGCCGCCGTCACCACGATATTCAACAGCGCAAGCGGCAATAGCACGGTCCATCCGAACCGCATCACCTGGTCATAACGGAAACGCGGCAGGGTGGCGCGCACCCATATGAAGATGAATATCACAGCAAAGGTCTTGAGCAAAAACCAGAAGAGGCCGGAAAGCCCGATGAGAGCCGGCCCGAAGATGGCCGGCCCGTGCCATCCGCCCAGGAACAAAACGGTTGTGAGCAAGCCGATGTTGATGATCGCCACGTACTCGCCGAGGAAGAACATGGCGAACTTCATGGAAGAGTACTCAGTGTGGTAACCCGCCACCAACTCGCTTTCGCACTCTGGCATATCAAAGGGCGCGCGGTTGGTCTCCGCCAACCCCGCGGTGAGGAACACCAGAAAACCCAGAATCTGCGGGATAACATACCAGAGGCCCGCCTGCCCCACCACGATGTCGCGCAGCGAGAACGACCCGGCCATCAGCACCACGCCCACCACGGCGAAGCCCAGCGCCAGCTCGTAGCTTATCATCTGGGCGCAGGAGCGCAGGCCGCCAAGGAAGGGGTATTTGCTGCCGCTGCTCCACCCCGCGAGGATGATGCCGAAAGTCCCCACCGACGAAACGGCCAGCACAAACAGCACCGCCACATTGATGTCTGAGATGAAGAAGTGCTCGGTGAAGGGGACCACCGCGACGATGGTGAAGGCCGCGATTAGCGAGATGGCCGGAGCCAGCATATAGACAATCTTATCGGCGCGCACGGGGATGATCTCCTGCTTGAACAGCAGCTTCACTCCGTCGCAGATGGGCTGAATCAGCCCCAGCGGGCCAGCACGGTTGGGGCCCAGCCGCCATTGGAACCAGGCGAGGAAGCGGCGTTCAACCAGAGTGAGATAGGCCATCGCGAGCAGCAGCACGACGAA
>CAZXPM010000033.1:0-9876 GCA_964643155.1 uncultured Planctomycetales bacterium
CGCCGGAGCTGCGCCAGCGCTCGCGGCGTTCTTCCGGCCGCTGATGCCACCAAGGCGCCTGCGGATGGGCACGAAGCTCCGAGAGTTAGTGGGGGCTGCGAAGTTGGACAACGGTGAAACGTCGCTTACCGGCGGCTATCCCGCAGCGTTCTGGCGCGGCAGGGAGTATCCGCTGCCGGCGGGAGCGCGAGCGCGAGCGCGGGCGCTGGCGCAGCTCGGGCGGCAACAAGTGCGCACGCCCGAACGTGGCACCCTCGCCTACTTCCCCGACTGTCTCACGGACATCCACTTTCCGCAGGCGTTCAGCGGGACGGTGAAGCTGCTCAACTACCTGGGCTACCGGCTGAAGCTGGTCAACAACGCGCCCTGCTGTGGAGCCAGCGCACTGAACACCGGCGACGAGGAGGCGTTCCACCTGATGGCGCGGAAGTACGCCCGCGCCCTGGAGGGGGTGGACTGCGACGCCGTGCTGTTCAGCAACCCGACGTGCTTCAAGACGGTGAAGGAGCGCTATCCCGAGGTGCTGAGCGCGGAGGAGCTGGCGCGCCTGCCCCGGCCGGTGCTGGATGTGGAACTGTATGCGCAGTTGCCGCCGCCGAAGCTGCGGAAGGGCTGGGACGGCCTGAAGATTGCGTGGCATAATCCCTGCGCCCTGGCCTACGCGCTGGGAGACAAGAGCACGGCTGCCAACCTGCTGCGCCAGTGGGGGCTGGACGCCACCGAGTACCACGAGGTGGACGGCTGCTGCGGATACGGCGGGATGTTCTACCTGCGGTATCCGGAGTTTGCGGCGGCGCAGAGCGTGAAGAAACTCAAGCACTGGCGGGAAGCCGGAGTTGACCTGGCACTCTCCTGCTCCGCCGGCTGCATCGGACATCTGAACGCGACGGCGATACGCGAGGGCATCCCCATTCCCACTATGCACTGGGGGGAGCTGGGGCATTTTCTAGAGGAGTGACGCTGGCCGGGATGAGCGTAAGCCGCTTGTGCGGGGCGGGAAGGCGGCTCCTCCCCACCGATGAGGCGCTCAGCGAGCGAATCTGGGGAACGGAGCTTCAGCCGTGCGGAAAAGGGCCACCGCAGAGTCGCCTGCTGCGATGATATAATCCCCGCATGCCCGAACTCAGGAAAGACCCGGTACTCAACCGCTGGGTGATAATCGCAACGGAGCGAGCAAAACGCCCTTCTGATTTTGTGCCCGCGGAGGAGGAGGATGTAGGTGAGCCCGCGAAGTGCCCCTTCTGCCCCGGGCATGAAACCGCCACTCCGCCGGAAGTCCTGGCGGTGCGTGACGAGGGCACTGCGCCCAACACGCCCGGCTGGCAGATTCGGGTCACGCCGAACAAGTTCCCGGCGCTGCGCATTGAGGGCGGGCTGGACCGCCGGGGCGTGGGCATGTTTGACAAGATGAACGGCGTGGGCGCGCACGAGGTCATCATCGAGTCCAGTGACCACTATAAGAAGATTCACGAGCACCCGCCGGATTACATTGCGAAGATACTCGGCGTGATGCAGCAGCGCATCCGCGACCTAACCGGCGACATGCGGTTTGAGTACGTGCTCGTGTTCAAGAATCAGGGGAAGGCTGCAGGGGCGTCGTTGTCCCACTCCCACTCCCAGATTATCGCCACGCCCATCGTGCCCAAGCGTGTGGCGGAGGAGCTGGAGGGAAGCCTGGCGCATTGGAGCCTGAAGAAACGCTGCATCTTCTGCGACACCATTCACCAGATCCAGTATGCAGGCGACCTGCTCGTTTACGACAACGACTCGTTCATTGTCATCTCTCCCTTTGCGGCGATGTTCCCCTTTGAGCTGTGGATCCTTCCCAAGGAGCACGAGGCCGACTTCCTGTCGGTGAACGAGAAACAGTTGCTTGACCTGGCGCAGGTGCTGAAGATCATGCTGCTCAAGTGGTACAAGGCGCTGGGGAATATCAACTACAACATGGTGCTGCACACTATCCCCTCGCCCAATGCAGTGGAGGAGCAGTTCCCGCTGGCGCACGCGCATTACCACTGGCACATTGAGCTGTTCCCCCGGTTAACTAAGACCGCCGGTTTTGAGTGGGGCACAGGCTTCTACATTAACCCGACACCGCCGGAAGAGGCCGCCGAGTACTTGCGCAACCTTGATGTGGAGATGTGAACGGCCATGGCCGCCGACCACGCGAAGATTCTGTTCCTGTGGCACCTGCACCAGCCGAACTACAAGAGCCCGGAGACGGACTGGTACGTGCTGCCGTGGGTGCGCCTGCATGCATCCTGCGGTTACCTTGACCTTATCAGCACCCTCTTCCAGCATGAGGCTATACAGACTTCGCTGAATGTGACCCCCATTCTACTTCAGCAGCTCAAGGACTACGAGGAACAGCCGCACGGTAGCCACATGGAGTTAACGCTGAAGGATGCAAGCCACCTTAGCGACGAGGAACAGGACTTTCTGCTGAAGCACTTCTTCAGCGCATACGCCGACACGCAAATCAAGTCTCTGCCCCGGCTATGGGAGCTCTTCCTCAAGCGCGGCACCACGAAGCCCATCTACAATGCAGAGATGCCCCGCCGGCTGTTCCGCGCCCGCGACTTCCGCGACCTGCAAGTGTTGTTTAACCTGGCGTGGTGCGGCTTCACCGCGCAGGAGGACACCACTATTGCCTCGCTCATGGAGAAGGGGCGCGACTTCAGCGAGGAAGACAAGCCCAAGTTGATTGAGAGGCAGATTGAGTTTGCGCAGCGGGTGCATGCGATGCTGGTGGAGGGCGCGAAAGAGCGCCGGTTTGAGCTGCTTACCAGCCCGTACTTCCATCCCATCCTGCCCCTGCTGATTGACAGCGATTCCGCCAGGCCCGGGCTGCCCCAGCACGACCTGCCGCAGCCCCCCTTCTGCCATCCGGAGGACGCCGAGCTGCAAGTGGAATTGGCGCTGGCTTACATCAAGGAAGCACTGGGGACGACCCCGGCCGGCATGTGGCCCTCAGAGGGGTCTGTTTCGGAAGCCGCGCTGGAAGTCCTGGCACGCGCGGGGGTGAAGTTCGTGGCCACCGACGCGGGGATCCTCCGGCGGAGCCTGGATATCCCGCATCTCGGCACCAAGCACCTGTCGCCCTGGCGCTATGAGACCCCAGCCGGCCCCGTCACCATTCTCTTCCGCGACACCAAGCTGTCGGACGCCATCTCGTTTCTGTACAAGGACATGACCGCGCAGGACGCGGTGGACGACTTCATGCGCCGGGTGCGCGCACTCATGCAGGAAACCCCAGGTTCTGAACCGGCGCTGATAACGATAGTGCTGGACGGGGAGAATCCCTGGCCTTACTACCCGGAGTTCGCAAGGGAGTTTATGCACCGCCTGTTTGACACGATTGAGCAGGCGCCCGACATCACCGCAGAGGCGATGGGCGATGCCATAGCGGAGTACCCGCAAGGGCATATAGAGACGCTGCCGCGCGTGTTTCCTGGCTCGTGGATTGCCTCCAACTTCCGCATCTGGATAGGCGACCAGGAGAAGAACGCGGCCTGGGAACTGCTGGAGAGCACGCGCAGTTTCTACAACGAGTTCCTGGAAAAACACCCGGATTACGCCGCGGGTACGCGAATGGGTGCCTACAACAATCTGCTGGCGGCGGAGGGCTCGGACTGGTTCTGGTGGTACGGCGAGACTGCGCACGCCACCGACGAGCTGTTCTTTGACATGCTCTTCAGGTCGCATCTGGCGTCGGTCTACCGCTTGCTCAACCAGGAAGTTCCGGATATGCTGGACATCCCGATCATCCGCAAGCAGCAGTTCCCTGACCAGATAGCGCCGACCGACGTGATGTCTCCCCATGTTGACGGCAAGGTAACTGGCTTCTATGAGTGGGAAGCCGCCGGCAGCCTGATGGCGGAGAACGACTACACTGCAATGGCCAAAGCGGCCCCTACCATCCTGCAGGGCGTTTACTTCGGCTACACCAGCGAGGTGTTCCACCTGCGGGCTGACTTCGTTCGGCCCGCCCGGGACGTGAGCCCGGACTATGTCCTGGTGGTGCGCTTCACCGACCCGGTGCAGGCAACCATATCGTTGAGCCTGCGCCAGGGAGAGGGCTTGCCCTTCTTTGTTTACACGCCCGTTGACGGCGGCGGACGGCTGGAAATGAGTGAACTGAGCACTTTCGCCGTGGACGACATCGCCGAGGTCTCCATTCCCTTTGGCGTGCTGGGGCTGCCGCGCGGCGAATGGGCCTACTTCCGGCTGGAGCTCTACCGGGACGGCAAGCTGATTGAAGCCATCCCCTCGTTCTCGTCTATTGGATTCCAGGTTCCGACGGAGGACTACGAGATGGAAATGTGGTTTGAAGGGCCGTAAACGTGGTGTCCAGGAGCGAACAAGAGCAGTCTCACCCCATCGCCGGCACGCCGGCGCACATTGCTATCATCATGGACGGGAATGGGCGGTGGGCCCAGCAGCGAGGCCTGACGCGCACCGAGGGCCACCGCGCCGCGATCAAGGCCATACGCTCCACCATCCGCCGCTCCTCCGACCTGGGGCTGCGCTGGCTGAGCCTGTTCGCTTTCTCCACCGAAAACGTCCAGCGCCCCCAAAGTGAGGTGGAGAACATCTTCCAGTTGTTTGACGAGTGCCTGGACCGCGAGGTACCAGAGCTGCAGGCGTTGAATGTCCGGATAGTGGTCAGCGGCGATATCGCGCTGCTGCCGGAGAAACTGGAGCGCAAGTTCGCGGACGCGGTGAGAACCACGGCCGCCAACACGGGGCTGACAGTCAACTTCTGCGTGATGTACAGCGGCCGCCACGAGATCGTCCGGGCGGCCCAGAAGCTGGCGGAAGCGGTACGCGGAGGCGAACTCAAGCCGGAGGAGGTTGCCCCGGAGCGGCTAGTGAGCGCGTTCTACCACCCGGAGATGCCCGACCCGGACCTGCTTATCCGCACCGGCGGTGAGCTACGGGTGTCCAATTTCATGCTGTGGCAGCTCGCCTACGCCGAGCTGTATTTCACTCCGACGCTGTGGCCCGATTTCAGCGGGGATGAGCTGGAGCGGGCGATAACGGACTACCGGGGGCGGGAACGGAGATTCGGTCGGGTATAGCCGAAGATAGGCCGCAGAGGCGGATACTCCGCCACCGACCCGCGACCGGGCTGGTAGAATAGTGGGCCTGATGGACGAAAACCCTAACAAAGGCTCTCAACCCAAGGCAATCCGCGTGCGCTTCGCGCCCTCACCCACGGGATACCTCCACACCGGCGGGGCCCGCACGGCCCTGTTCAACTGGTTGCTTGCGCGGTCGCGCGGCGGCACCTTCATCCTGCGCATTGAGGACACCGACGAGGCACGCTCCACCGAGGAAAGCACCGCCGCCATCATGGACGGACTGCGCTGGCTTGGCCTGGACTGGGACGAAGGGCCAGAGGTGGGCGGCGAATACGGCCCCTACTTCCAGAGCGAGCGCAAGGAGCTGCACCTGAAGTTCGCCGACCGGCTGCTAAAGGAAGGCCACGCGTTCGTGTGCACCTGCGCCAAGGATGAGCAGGGCGTGGAGCGAGCGGCCTTTGATGCGAACTGCCGCGAACGGGCGCTGTCAGAGCAGTTGAGGTTGCTGACCGAGAACCCGAACCTGCCGTTGCGCCTGAAAGTGGAGGCTGACCGCGACATCAGCTTCGCCGATGAGATTCGCGGCGAGGTGACGGTGAACACCAACGAGCTGGGGGACTTCGTTATCGTTAAGTCCACCGGCGGCCCGGTGTACAACTTCTCCTGCGTGGTGGACGACGCCACGATGAACATCACGCACGTGGTGCGCGGAGAAGACCACATCTCCAACACGCCGAAGCAGTTGCTCCTTTACGAGAAGCTGGGCTGGGAGCCGCCGAAGTTTGCGCACCTGCCGCTGATACTGGGGATGGACCGCGCGCGGCTGTCCAAGCGCCACGGCGCCACCAGCATTGCCGCCTACCGCGAACTGGGCATCCTGCCGGAGGCGCTGGTGAACTTCCTGCTGCTCATCGGCTGGGCGCCGAAGGACGACAAGGAGCTGTTCACCCGCGAGGAGATGATTGCCGCCTTCAGCCTCGGCGGCGTGGGCAAATCTGCCGGTGCGTTCAATACCGAGAAGCTCTTCTGGTTCAACGGGAAGTACACCCGTGAGCTGCCGGACGAGGTTTACCTCAAGCACATCTTTGAGTTCATCCCGAAGGAGTGGCGCAAGGGAAAGCGCGAGGATTACCTGGCGAAGGTCATGCTGCTGTTCAAGGACCGGGTCACTCACTTCGCTGAGATTGAAGAGCTGGCATGGTACTTCTTTGCCGCGCCCAGCGAATACAACGAGGAGGCCTGGCGCACGCTGATCCTGCAAGCCGAGCACACGCCCGCGGTGCTCAAAGAAGTGCCGGCGGGCCTCCGCGCGGTGGACCCCTACGACGCCGAGCACATTGAGGATTACCTGCGCGGCTACGCCAAAGAGAAGGGGCTGAAGCTGAAAGACGTCATCCAGCCGCTGCGCGTGGCCATCACCGGCGACCGGTTCAGCCCCGGGTTCTTTGAACTGGCAGAATTGATGGGCGCCAACGAGATCGCCCGGCGCTGCTCGGCGGCGCTGGAGCGGCTGGAAGCGCCGGACAAAGGGTAGAGCCGCAGGCTGCCCTACTCCGGCCCGTCCACCATGGTGTCAGCGGTCATCCAGTCCGTGTACATCTCGGAGCGGGACGGGCGGATGAACATTTTGGGCCCCACCAGCTCGCGATAGCCCCAGATCTCGTTTATCAGCGGAGACACATCCCTCAGCATTGGCTCGTACCGCGCGAGATAACACGTGAGGTCGCGCAGACGAACCAGCGCGCTGGCCGAGCGGTTGAAGGTGCGAGCGGCGCGCCCGATGGGTAGCTGCACGGGATAGCTTGCCACCAATTGGACCTCGTTACCCGCGGGCGCGAGGTAAAAGCGGTAGATCTCAGGCACCACCGCTGGCTCGTAGGCAAAGGCGAAACTCACGAAGCCGGTACGCGGCGGCAGGCTGAGCTGGTAGGTGTAATCCATGTCCTGATAGGTAAGAACGCCCATCTCCGTCAGGCCCTGGATCTCGTGGTAGCTGAGCGTCAGCAGCGGCCGCACCGCCTCTTCGCTGCGGAATTCACCGGAGAGATGCGTGAACTTGCGGAGCGCAAGAATGAGGTCGCCCGAAACAGAGTCGCGGAAGCTGTCCTCCGCCAGCGCTTCGGTGAACAAGCCGGTAGCTTCGCGGTAGAAGAACAGGTCGCGGTCAGTTAGCGCCAGGTCACCCATATGCGGCGGCATCGGCGGGACTTCGGGCTGATTGACGCCGCGCGGATACGCTGTGCTCCAGATGAAGTCCGGCAGGGGGATAGTCTCGCTGTCCAGCGGGTTGGGGTCAAAGTACTTGCGGCTGCCTGTTATGGTCACGCGGGAGTACGAGGGGAAGATGTCCTGGGTGATGAAGCCGCACACCTTCCCTGTGCGGTAGTAGTACATCTTGCGGTGCACATTCTCGCGCCGCAGCCGCGCCGAGTAGCCGGGCGCGAACACCACTTCCGCGCTTGCTCCCAGGCCGGCGGCAACAGCCGGTGAAACCCCGCCCTCGGCTGGACGCACGAACTTGACGCCTTTGATGTCGCTGCCCACGCGGGCGAGGTCAGCCCGCACCTGCTCGGCCTTGTAGTTGTTGTAGGATGCCACCGTGACCACCGGCAGCAGCTCGTCCAGGAAAGCACCGAGTTCAGCCACAACGTCTTCGCACGACAGGTTTGGCGGCAGGCCTGGCGCCGACACCAGCGCGAGATTCCCCATGGCGCGCTTCTGCACCCGGACTTCCACTTCGTTGCCCGCAAAGCCGCCGAAACCAACCACGAACTCATCAGCGCCACCGGGCGTTTCCCGCAGGCGAATGCCGCGCGAGCCCAGCTCCACCACGGTAATCACATCCGCACCCTTCATTTCGTTCTCGTTGTATCGCGCAATGGTGAGCAGGTTGCGGTCTCTGATGGCGTTCAGCACGCCACGCCGTTCGGCCGCAGCGCGGAAGAGTCCGGCGTACGGCGCAAACCCCCGGTCACTCTGCATAAGGGAGCTGAGCGCGCGCAGCCCGCGCGCCGCATCGCTGAATGCAGTCCGCGCCTCAGGGTCAAAGTGGTCAAGCGAGAATGGCCTGGACTCGACTGCCAGCGGCGAATAGCGGAACTCAAACTGCACGCCGCTGTCGGTTGACAGTGTCAGCGTCACCACCTGGATGGACGGCATCGGAGTGACAACGCCACGCGCGCCGGGCACCGCGAAGCTGATATCCTGCTCCACCGACTGGAAGTCCTTGATTAGCTGGATGCGGTGGATGTTGTCCCCATAAAGCAAGCCGTCGGCACAAAGGGCGCTTGAGGTTCCTGCGCCGAGAGCCAATGCGGCTATACCGATGAGTATTGCAGCGAGACGAACCATACCGGATAGACCCCCTGGTAAGATGAAGCTATCTTACCAGCAATCGGACTCGGCCGCGAATCCGCGCCCCATGACCGGCCGCCAGCAGGAAGGCCGGCGTCAGCCACCCAGCCTGACCATCTTGTTGACTTCTTGAGGAATATCAGATACACTTAGCCGTCACGCGGGTAGAGATGCACGCGTGCAGCTACTGCGAAAAAAAGGAGGATGCTTCGTGGACCTGACTACAGGTGATGTAGTCCAGGGGCGTATTGCAGAAGTGCGGGATTTCGGAGCCTTCGTATGGCTCGGTGATGGTCGCAAAGGGCTGATCCACATCAGTGAGATTAGCGACGAGTTCGTGAAGGACATTCGCGAGAAGGTGCGGCCTAACCAGAAGGTGAAGATTAAAGTGCTGTCCATCAAGGACGACGGGCGGATCGAGCTTTCCCTCAAGCAGGCGGCGGCCCTGGAGTACACTAAGCCGCCGAAGGTTGAGGACCGGGAGGACCTGCCGATGCCGGCTCCCGAGATGTTTGCGGGCGAGCCGCCCCAGATCGATTTCGACCTTGAAGGCGAACTGAAAAAGGCGAATTACGACTTTGACCAGATGCTCAAGGTCTTCAAGCGCATGAGCGAAGAGAACCTTGTTGACCTGAAGCGCAATCTGGAAGCTAAGAGGGCCGGCGGAAAGAAGCGTAAGAAGCGCTTGCGCGGAAACCGCCGCTAGCACTGTTTGCCGGCCCTTTTGGGCCGAGGTGGCGGAATTGGCAGACGCAGGGGACTTAAAATCCCCCGGGAGAAATCCTGTGCCGGTTCGAATCCGGCCCTCGGCAGAGGGCCTGAGAACCGGTAGCATCATGCACCGGCAACCTGGTACAGATGGTGTGATTATCATCCCGCCTAGGGCGGGGTGAGCTGACGCGCCTGTGAGATTACCCGGCCCTTCTCCCTGGAGAGGGGCCTTTTCATATTAAGGGCGCGCATCGCTGGACAACTGACGCAGGAGTTGACGATGGCACGATTCGAGAAGGTTGACACTACGTACAACTTCCCGGAGATGGAAGAGCGCATCATCGCCTTCTGGGAACGCGAGAAGGTGTTTGAGCGCTCGCTTCAGCGGCCGGCGCCGGCGGGTAACTTCGTTTTCTACGAGGGTCCCCCCACGGCCAACGCCCTGCCCCACCCCGGCCATGTGCTCACGCGGGTGGTGAAGGACGTGTTCCCCCGTTACCGCACGATGCGGGGCTACCACGTTTCGCGCAAGGCCGGCTGGGACACCCACGGCCTGCCGGTGGAGATTGAGGTGGAGAAGGAGCTGGGTTTCACCGGCAAGCAGGACATTGAGAAGTTCGGGATTGAAGAGTTCAACCGGAAATGCCTGGAGTCCGTGCGCCGATACGAAAAGGAGTGGCGCAAGATAAGCAACCGCATTGGCTTCTGGCTGAACTACGACGACGCT
>CAZXPM010000033.1:9886-14082 GCA_964643155.1 uncultured Planctomycetales bacterium
TCACCTGCACCAACCAGTACATCGAGTCAGTCTGGTGGCTGCTGCGCCAGATCTGGGACAAGGGGCTGCTGTACAAAGGCCACAAGATAGTGCCTTACTGCTACCGCTGCGGCACTCCGCTTTCATCGCATGAAGTCGCACAGAACTACAAGGACACTAAAGACCCGAGCGTTTACATCAAGTTCCGTGTAAAAGACAACATGGAGCGGTTCGCCTCAGATCTGGCGAATGCGGAAGTCTATCTCCTCGTCTGGACGACCACGCCGTGGACGCTGCTCTCCAACGTGGCGCTGGCGGTCAATCCCGAAGCCGAGTACGTGGCTGTGTTCCACAGCGGCGAGTACCTGATACTTGCGCGCGAACTCCTGGGAGCCACCGGGCTAGAGGAGGAGCCGATTGCGGCCGCCATGAACGGAAAGGAACTCGCGGGAATCAACTACGAGCCGCTCTTTACCTTCATGCCGCTGGACCGCAGGGGCCATTTCGTCATTACCGGCGATTTTGTCACGCTGGGCGACGGAACCGGAATCGTCCACATCGCCCCCGCCTTTGGCGAAGAGGACTACCAGATAGGAGTTGAACACGACCTTCCGTTCGTCTGCGCAGTGGACGAACAGGGTAACCTCGTGGACGCGGTGACGCCCTGGGCCGGACGGAACGTCAAAGCGGCCGACCCCGACATCGTGAATGATCTGCGCGAGCGGGGGCTGCTCTTCCGCGTGACGACGGTTACCCACAGCTACCCGTTCTGCTGGCGTTGCGACGCGCCCCTCCTGTACTACGCCTTCCCCTCATGGTTCATCCGCACAACGGCAGTGCGCGACCAGATGCTCGCCAACAACGAGCGCATCAACTGGGTCCCCGACCACATCCGCACCGGCCGGTTCGGGCAGTGGTTGGACGGGGTGGTGGACTGGGCGCTCTCGCGTAACCGTTACTGGGGCACGCCACTGCCCGTGTGGGTCTGCGAAGCCTGTGGCCATAAGCACTGCATCGGGTCCTTCGCGGAGCTACAGGACCTTGCCGGCTTTGAGGCGCGCGACCTCTACGACCAGGAGCAGTTCAATCCCCACCGTCCTTTCGTGGACAAGCTGACCTGGGCTTGCCCCGAGTGCGGCGGAGCCATGCGCCGGGTCCCCCACGTCATTGACTGCTGGTTTGACAGCGGTGCCATGCCCTTTGCCCAGCAGCACTACCCATTTGAGCACACCGAGGAGATTGACAACCAGACCCAGTTCCCCGCGGACTTCATCAGCGAGGCGATTGACCAGACGCGCGGGTGGTTCTACACGCTGCACGCCATCGCAACCCTGGTGAAGGACAGCCCGGCCTACACGACCTGTTTGGTGCTGGGCCACATTCTGGACGAGAAGGGCCAGAAGATGAGCAAGTCAGCCGGGAACGTAGTGGACCCCTGGAACGTCCTCAACAGCCAGGGAGCGGACGCGTTCCGGTGGTATCTGCTCAGCTCCACCGCGCCCTGGGCGGCCAAACGCTACTCGGAGAGCGCGGTAGTGACTTCATTGCAGAAATTCCTCATACCGCTGTGGAACGTGTACTCGTTCTTCACCATCTACGCGAACATAGACGACTACGACCCCACTGCTCCCGCCAGGCCGTGGCGGCAGCGCTCGGCGCTGGACCGGTGGATTCTCATCAAGTACAACCAGCTGGTGGCCTCTGTCACCGAGAACCTGGACGCCTACCGCGTTACCGAGGCTGCGAGGGCGATTGAGGAGTTCATGGATTTCGTGAGCAACTGGTTCGTGCGCCGGAGCCGGCGCAGATTCTGGCAGAGCGCCAAGAACGACGCCAAGTGGGACGCCTATCATACGCTCTATGAAGTGCTAACCGGGTTGGTCTATGTTACCGCCCCGTTCACGCCGTTTATAGCCGAGGAGCTCTTCCAGAAACTGGTGCGCCCCTTCGGGAAGTCCAGAGAGGCCAGCGTCCACTTGTGCGATTACCCCGTGCCTGACCCATCGGTTCAGGATGAGGAGCTGGAAACGGGAATGGACGCAGCCTTGCGGGTAGTCCGCCTGGGGCATGCGGCGCGCAACCTTTCAAAGGTCAAGGTACGCCAGCCACTGAGGCAGATAACGCTGGTCACCAACGATCCGGCCCTGCCCGAACAGGTGGCAGACTACTGCGACATCATCCTGGAGGAGCTCAACGTCAAGGACGTTGTGTGGGCTGAAGATGAAGAGGACTACGTCCACTACGAGGTCAAGCCCAACTTCCGCACACTCGGCCCCCGCCTGGGGAAGCTCGTGCCGGCGGCACAGAAGGCCCTTGCCCGGATGAACCCAACCGAGGTAGCCACACTCGCAACCGACGGGAAGGAAATCACCCTGGAGCTGGACGGCCAGAAAGTCGTGCTTGCTCCCGACGACCTTGACATCCGCATCGTGGAGAAGGAAGGGACTGTCGCCCAGCGGGACGGAAACCTGCTGCTGGTGCTGGACCTGGAGATAACGCCGGAGCTGCGGGAAGAGGGGCTGGCGCGGGAATTCGTCAATCGCGTGCAGAGCATGCGCAAGACGCTGGACCTGGAGTACGAGCGGCGCATTGTCCTTGAGTTCGCGGTGGAAGAGCCAGTTCGGTCAGCGGTGCTCAAGCACCAGAACTACATTATGAGCGAGACGCTGGCTGTAAGCCTGAACGAGAACCCTAAGCTGAAGACCGACGACGACAATGTTTACGACGCTGAAATTGAAGGCCTCACGGTGCTGGTAAAGCTGACCATGGCCCCAAAGGAGTAGCTTATGCTAACGCGCACCCCGACAATCCTCGCGGCGGTGGTGGCGGCCCTGCTGGTTGCGTGCGGAGGGGCAACCAGCGCGGTCAGTCCGCAGCCAGCATCCACTGCGGGCGGCCTCAAGATACTGGCACTGAACTTCTCCGGCGAGCGCGCCTTTGACCTGCTGAAGCGGCAGGTGGCCTTCGGCCCGCGGGTTCCCGGCACCCGCGCTCACGAGCAGTGCCGCGAGTTCATCCTGGCTGAACTGGCCAAGTACTGTGGCGAGACTGCAACCCAGCCGTTCCAGGCGGTGGTCAACGGCCGACAGCAGCAGTTCTACAACCTCATCGGCTACATTCATCCGGAGGCGGAAAGGCTGGTGCTGCTGATGGCCCATTACGATACGCGCCCCTTCGCCGACCATGACATTCCGGCCAATCGGAACACTCCCATACCCGGCGCCAACGACGGGGCTTCGGGCGTGGCGGTGCTGCTGGAAGCCGCGCGCGCGCTGAGCCAGCGGCTGCCGGACGAGGTGGGTGTCCTCTTCCTGTTCACAGACGCAGAGGACGGCGGCAGGACGGTACGTGACATGTTCAAGGGGGCAGAGCATTTCGCGCACACCATGCCGCTGGAGCTCAAGCGGAGAATCAGCTTCGGCGTGTTACTGGACATGATCGGCGACACCAGCCTGAACATCAAACCGGAGAAGCACTCGGAAACCGTGGCCCCGGAGGTGTATGACGCGCTCCTGGAGCTGCAGGACATGATGGGCTTGCGGGGCTTCACCACAGCCGGGCAATACAGCGTGCTGGACGACCATATCGCGTTCATTGACCAGGGCGTGAAGGTCTATGATGTTATTGACTTTGACTATCCGCCGTGGCACACGATTGGGGACACGGTAGGACGCTGCAGCGCCGAGAGCCTGCAGACCGTAGGCCTGTGTGTGTGCAATCTGGTCCTGAACTACGCCGAAGGCAGGCTGGAAATCTAGGCTTCTTCTTCGTGGATTACCCTGCCCTCGCGCACTACCAGCGCGGCGCTCTTGCGGTCAACCAGCCAGTCCACTATCTCGTCAAAGCTCGCGGCGTCACAGCCAGAGTAGACCGCCAGGTCTGCACGGTAACCGCGCTCCAGCCTGCCCAGCTCGCCGTCAAGCTTGAGGGGCTTCAAGCCGTTGGTCGTCATCATGGCGAACACGGTGGCTGCGGGCAACTTGGGAAACTCGGCCCACATCAGCTTGGCCTCCCCCAGAACATTCAGGTCAATGTTGCTGCCATAGGAATCGGTGCCCAGACATGAGTTTATGCCTGCGACCTGGAAGTGCGGCAGCGGGTGTTCCGTGTGCATGAAGTAGGCATGGCTGCGCGGGCAATAGACGTGCGTGATATTGCGGCTCGCCAGCAGCTCAATGTCCTCCGCCGACACGTAGTTAAGGTGAACGCAGTAGCTG
>CAZXPM010000034.1:0-13422 GCA_964643155.1 uncultured Planctomycetales bacterium
TCTCCAGCTTGTCCTCTGCGATGACAAGGCCCTTGGCCATGTTCTCCATCGCCAGCATCCGCGGCTTGCGCATGATCTCGTTCCCGGCGTTTGAACACCTCCCCGGCGCCCACCGATTCGCTGAACTGCAGGAAGGTATTCGCGCTCAGATGTTCGCTGTCGGCGGGAACTTCCAAACGCTGATGGCAATGGGCGCAGCCTATGAATACAACACCCTGCTTTCTTTCCGCGCCATCCTGGAAAACCCCCCATTCCGCAATCTCGTCGGCCGTTTCAAGAACATCCCCGCAGTCCTGGTGGCAACGGGGCCTTCGCTTGACAAGAACGTGGACCTGCTCCACGAGATTAAGGACAAAGCACTCATTATCGCAGTTGAGACCTCGCTCAAGCCGCTGTTGAAGCGGGGTATTGAGCCGCACGTTGTCTGCACCGGCGACCCACAGGAGGCCAACTACCGCCACATAAAGGGCACCTTCGCCCCGAACACTTATCTCGTCGTGGAACCGCAGGCGCCGCCCAAGTCCATCAGCGAGTGGACCGGCCGGACCTTCATCGCGTCCTTCGGCGACTGCATGATGCAGTGGGTGGAGAAGGTGCTCGGTGAAGTCGGCCGGCTCAAGTCCTGGGGCAGCGTCGCCACCATGGCCTATGACATTGCCCTGAAATGCGGCGCCGACCCCATTGTCTTCATCGGCCAGGATCTTTCCTTCCCCGAGGGCCGCACCTACGCCAAGGGAACTTACTTTGAGGATGAGGAAAAGAACAAGAACACGGTGGAAGAGCTTCGGGAGAAAGGCATCTACCTGATTGAGAAAACCGACATCTACGGCAAGAAGGTCTACACCAACAAGCAGATGTACTCATACTGCAACTACTTCCATGCCCGGTTCGCCGAGCCGGAGGCCCGCCGGCGCCGTATCATCAACGCCACCGAAGGGGGCATCCTCAAGGAGGGTGTTCAGATCATGAGCTTCCGCGAAGCTGTCAGCCAGTACATGGTGGAGCCCCAGCCCATCAGTGCCATCCTGGAAGCAGCCTGGCTGGAACGACCGCAGGTGAACCTCAAGTATGTGGAACACGAAACCAGCGCCGTCCTCGCGGAGCTGCGCGAGCTCGGTGAACTGTGCCGCCGGGGCATGTTGACGTCATCCAAGTGTGTGAAGGCCGCGCAGGTGGCCAAGGAACGGGGCACCGCACTCAGCGAGTTGCACGAGCTAAACGAGTTTGTGCAACGGCTACCCAAGCTGCACTCGTCAATGAGCCGACTCAGCCGGGTGATCCCGTTCATACAGGTGGCGAACCAGACCGGACTGCTGGCATTTAAGCGCCGCTCGTCGGAATTGGCGACAGTGGAGCCTTCACTTGAGCTAGTGATTGACCTGAGCACCAACTACCACACGTTGTTTGCCACCTGCATGGAGGTGGCGAGCCGGCTCACGCCTCTGTTTGAGCGCGCCCGGGACAGCGTGCTTGAGCGGGCGGAGACCGAGAAAGCCAAGCTCACCGCATGAGCAGGCAGCCGGGTTCGGTAGTGGTAGAATGCACCGATGGCCCGCACACCCCGTTTTGGCGTTATCCTCAGTGGCGGCATATCCCTTGGGCTGACTTACGTGGGCGTCCATCGTGCAATGCACGAAGCCGGCTTGATGCCAACGGCTATCGGGGGTTGCAGCGTCGGAGCGGCGATGGGAGCCCTCTGGTCGGCCGGCCTTACGCCAGACGAGATTGAGCAAGCCACGTCGCGCACCCGCTGGCGCGGACTGGTGAGGCCCACACGCAGCCGGCTCGGCCTGTTTTCTCTGCGTAACTTGAGCCGCACACTGGAGAGGTTATGCGGCGTGAAGCGGCTGGAAGACCTGCCGGTGCCGCTGAGCATCTGGGCAACCGACCTGGCCACCGGCGAAGGCGTCATCCTGCGCGAGGGGGAACTGGGGCAGTGCTGCGAGGCCAGTTGCGCCATCCCCGGCGTGTTCGCGCCAGTGAAGATTGATGGGCGCATGCTGGTTGATGGCGGGGTCATCAGCAACCTCCCGCTGCACATCCTCAATCGGGGGCCGAAGCTGAGCTTTGTCCTGGCGGTTGACCCCATCGCGAAGCTGAAGCTATCCAACCAGCCGCGTAATCCGCTGCAAGTGTCGCTGCAGTCCTTCCTAATCCACTTGCGCGCCACGGGGCCGGAGGTGTCCGGTAAATGCAGGTACAGAGTGGTGGTTGCCACGCCCGAAACCGAGGGTATCAATGCGCTGAATCTCCGGCAGCTCCCGCATCTCGCCCAGCGGGGTTATGACGAAATGCAGCGCGTCCTCAGCCAAAACAGGAAACTGTTCGGCCTGCGCTAGCTCAGCTTGCTTCCTGGCAGCTTATGAGCTGCGCCAGCAGCGCGGAAAGCAAATTGGCCTCCGGCGGCGCCCCGCGGGAAACGAGCAGCACCGGCACCACTCCTCCGATAATGAGCCCCAGCATGTAGGCGTTCATGTAGTGCAACACCATCTTGACCGCGATATTGCCGGCCTCCAGGTTGGGAACCACGATAATGTCGGCGTCCCCGCGGATTTCAGTGTCCAGCTTCTTGACCACCGCCGCCCGGGGGTCTAGCCCTACATCCACGCCAAAGGGCCCGTCCACCACCGCGTTAGGCCACTCGCCCGCACGGTGCCTCCGGACAATCTCGCGGGCGTCCACTATCGCAGGGATGTCCTGGCCGGTGTCTTCCATTCCTGCAGCAAAAAGCACCTTGGGCCGGCGAATGCCCATCTCACGCGCCACACAAAGCGCATTCTCCATTATGCGTATCTTCTCTTCCACGCCGGGAGCCACGTTCATGCCGCCGTCGGTCACCTGAAGCAGCTTGCCCCCGCGCGGATTCTCTATTACTGCAGTGTGAGAGAGGAAGTAGCCGCCCTCCTTGATCTCCTTTTCCTCGGTGTGGAGAACCGCTTTGAGCAGTGTGTTCGTCTTCACATTGCCCTTCATCACGAACGATGCTTCACCGGCAAGACAGAGTCTTACGGCCTCCGCCGCCGCGTCGTCAGCGCCGGCCGGATGAATGCGCAGCTTGGCCGGGCGGTGTTGAGCGGCTTCAAGTGTTTCCTTGACCGCTGTTTCGTCGCCGACAAAGATGCACTCGGCGACGCCTTCGGCCTCCGCCAGCGCCGCGAATTCAACCCCGCCGGCGGAATCCCCGCCGGCAATGGCCACTACCGCATTGGCCGCCTTCCGCCCGTAGTTCCTGAGATCAGCAAAGCTCTTTATCAACGTGCACCTCGCATGTTTATCCGCCGGTGTATTCGCGGATGCGTTCCTCGCCCGAAAGGGCCGCATAGGCCGCCGCCGCCAGCGCCTCCATTTCGTTTTCGCCAGGATAAACCAGGATTCTGCCCAGCCACCTGATGTACGTCTTCAAGTCGGCTATCAGCTGCCTGGAGTGCGCCAGCCCTCCGGTGATGATAACCGCGTGGTGCTTGCCTGCCAGCGGCACGGCGTACATGCCAATGTTCTTCGCCACCTGGTAGACCATGGCGCGGTATATGAGCCCGGCCTTGTCGTCGCCGCCAGCCACCATTTCCAGCACTCTAGTGAAGTCATTCGTGCCCAGGTAACCGGCGAGACCGGACTTCTTGGAGAGCAGCCGCTTCAGCTCCTCCTCGGGATAGGTGTAAGCCAGCTTCATTACTCCGCGCAGTGGCAGCACTCCCGCCCGTTCAACGGAAAAGGGCCCCTCGCCCAGCAGGGCGTCGGCGTTGTCCACTATGCGTCCTTGCCTGATGGTGGCAATGCTGAAGCCGGAACCGAGATGCGCCACTACGAAGTTGGCCTTCTTGAACGGCATACCCAGGCTCTCAGCCGCCCGCTTGGCGACTGCGCGGATGTTGAGCGCATGCAACCGGCTGGCGCGGGTGATGCCGGGGAAACCGGACACTCGCGCAACCTCGGGGAACTCGTCAACCACCACCGGGTCGGCGATGAAGGCAGGCACCTCAGTACCACTCACGAGCTCGCTGGCAACGAGCGCGCAGAGATTGCTGGGGTGCTCGCCGTACCTGGCGGCCTTGAGGTCCGAGCACATCTTCTCGTTGATGCGGTAAACGCCGGCCGCAAGCGGCGCCAACAGTCCGCCGCGAGCCACTACAGCGGAGAACTTGTTCAGCTTTGCCCCAATCACCCTCAGGAAATTCGCCACCTGCTCAAGTCTACCGGGCAGCTCGTCAATAACGTGGGCCGCATCTTCCGGCGGCCGGTAGTGGAGGTTTTCTTCGTGCACTATGTTCCCACCGGAGAAAATAGCCAGCTTGGTGCTGGTACCGCCCATGTTGATAGCGAGTACGCGCCCCAGTTCTCCCAGCTCATTCGGCCTGGATGAGCTCCCGCTGGCGCTGGCAGGGCGACGAGTGGGGCCATGTCTGGGCGCATCTGAATTAGGTCGCTTAGATGGCATAAGTTCCCTCCGGGCTTGTAACATTTATCACAATTGGAAGCTGGAGTCTAGCCGTTCAGCCGGTGCACGCGGCTCACCTCACCTTGCCAGTGCCCGGCCACGGGAGAGCAGGGTTCGCGATGAAGTTACGCTCCAGGCGCTCAACCTCGGCGTAGCTGGGAGTCAAGGCTTGCACGATGTCCGCGTCCAGGCGCCGGAGGGCTGCAAGCACCCGCAGTGTCTCCTCCACCCTGTCGCGCGGCATCGCCTTGCGGTATGGACGGTCCCCCGCCAGTGAGGTGAAAACGTCAGCCACCGACAGCACTCGTGCCCCGGTTGACTGCTCGCCTTCCCCCTGGTGAAAGGGGTAGCCGGTACCATGCAGCTTCTAGTGGCGGGACGACGCCCACCCGGGCATGGGCCCGAGCTCGCCCATGCTCTCCAGGATGCGGCACGTGATGTTGGAAAGCATCCGCGCAAGCGACTCCAGCTCAGCATGGTCAAGCGCAAGTTCGGCAGCGGCAAAGCGCCTGCGGAGAACTTCGGCGACCGGCGGCGACGTCGCATCCAGCCAGTAGTACTCCCTGGCGGCAAGCTCGTGGAAAGCCTTCACGTGGGCGGGCACGAATCTAGCGCCTGCGCCTTCATCAATGCGGCTGATAATCCCTGAAACCTGAGTGAGAATGTGCCCGTCGTCCTGGGCCAAGACATCAATCCGGTCAGCCAGGTGCACGAGGTACGCCAGTTCCTCAACCTCGCCGCTGGAGGGGTCACCCTTCCCGTAAGCCCAGTTGTTGTGATGGTAGCGGACTATCTCCGCTGCCTGCTGAAGGAAACCGAATCTCACCAAGAACCTGTAGCCCCGCTCGGCGTGCGTGAACAGGTCGTCCACATCTAACTTCAGCGTGTCCATGCGCTGTTTCAGCGAGAAGGCACCGATGTCATAGAAGGAACATGCAAGCACCAAGTCATGCAGGCGTTCACGGCTGAGCCCGAGGTGCTCGCCCAGCGCCACAGCAATGTAAGCAACCCGAACATGGTGGCCTGCGATGAGAGGGCTCACCAGGTCCACGGCGGAGGTTACCGACATGACCATGCTGAACAGATTGACGCGGAAACGGTTCTCCGTTCTTGGCCGTCCGAAACATGGACTGCGCAGGCCCCGAGAGGAGAGCCCTAGCGTACCGGCTGGCGGATGATCGTGCGTATCCTATCGGGGGCAATGCGGCCCGGGTCATTCAGGTAAATCTCGTGGTGCTTGCCATGGGGCTTGAGCCCCTGCCGGGCGATGAACTCGTGGAGACGCCGGACAGTCGGCCCTTCTTCGGAGTACGGGCCCTTGTGCTTGATCTGTGCTGACAGACCCTCCTTGAAACTCTCCAGATTCACCTTGCTGAGCGCCGGCAGGTTCTTTCGCTCCGCTGCTTCCGTGGCAGCCTTTCTCACCATCGTCTTGGTCACGAAGCCGGGCACCGCAATCATCGCGGTCCAGCACCACTTGGCGCGGTCTTCCTCCTCAAGGGGCTCTCCGCTCTCGGTCCACCACAGCGCTTCCAGCGGCATTACGACGAAGTCCTTCTCCGGGTCCGCCTTCTTGAGGGAGAACTTGAGGGTGTAGGCGACGCTGTAGAGCGCAGCGACAGCATCCTGGAACTCAGCGGAGGGCTGCGCAAAGCCGGTTCCGCTCACCGTGATGAACTTCATGGCAGGCACATCAACGACCGCAGGCTCGTAAGCCGAAGCCTTGTACAAGGCAGGATACTCTCTCTTCAGGTCAACTTTCGCCATGAATCACCCCTTTCGCGCCCTCAAGCCTAGCGCGATGCTCCTCTACAATACCACGCGGGATGAGTCGGAGCGCCAGCAGGACTGCCGCCGGCACCACCACCAGGTCATCCAGGTGGCCGATCAATGGAAGGAAGTCCGGCAGGAGGTCAAACGGCAGCAGCGCGTAACCCAGGGCGAATCCCAGCAGCCACTTTGCCGCCCGCGGGGTGCGCCGGTCCGCCAGCACGCTTCGGTAGAGCTGAAGCTCCCGCTTCATGCACGCAGCAGTTTCTTCCAGGTTGGCCATCAGGATGCTAGAAGTCCCAGTCCGGATGAGGGGCCGGCAATCGCAGCACTTCGTCCAATGCCACCAGCAACTCCGGCGGCGCCTCCAGGTCATCCGTATAGCTCAGGGCTGTCGCGGATAACACTCCCAACCACAAGCGGGTAAAAGCGTTCACCGTAGCCTTCAGCGTCGGCAGGCCCTCCGCCCTGCCCCGCTCCGCGCCGGAAGACTTGCCCAGCGTGACCACGTATTCACCGCCGCAGCCGCGCCAGGGAGCACCTGCGTCCAGAAACCGCTCTATCGGATCGGTCAATTGCAAGTTGAACCGCACACCGCCGTGGGGTAAGTGCGTCCTCTCCAAGCAGCCGGCGAGGTCGCATATCCGCATCTGCCAGTAAGCGTGGGCCGAGACGCGGCATTCGTACTTGCCCTTCTCGGTGAGGTCATAGTGCCGGAACGGCTGGGAAATGAGGTCCTGCAACTGGATGCCGGCAGGCTCGCGCATACGGAGGGAGAACACCTGGTCGCCCAGGTTCTTCATCAGCGCGAGAAGCTCCAGGAATTCCTCGCGCGAATTGTAGACCATCCACTGAACCGTGTAGGGGCCGTGCTCCCGGTCGTCTTTGGCGTCGCACCAGAAGAGGTGGCTGAACTTCCCGTCCTCGTCGCCGGCATAGCCCAGGCCGAAGCCGTTCTTGGCCCACAACATCTCCGCGCGGGTGGTGGCGGGAGGGAGGAGATTGCAGGTGCCGTGGCCGCGCCGGCGCTGGAGCCTGGCTGCGTGCACCGCCTCCCAGTCATTGGGCGTAATGCGCTGCGGCACCCTCGGCTTGACCGTCACCTTGAGGGAGGCGGGAACGAAGGAAATCCAGTGCTCATAGCCGCCGGTGCCAAAGCCATGCTGATCGTAGTAGCCCTGCTCAAACATCCCCAGCGCGGAGACCAACGCGCCGTCTACCGCGTCCTGCGCGACAGCGGCCGCTGTCAGCCTCCCGGCAAAGCCCTGCTTGCGGGCAACGCGGCTGGTGGTGACGCCGGTGACGCAGGAGAGGGGCAGGTCTTCGGCCAGATGGCGCACCGTGCCGGGCGCCGTGATGACCAGGCACTCCGGCTCGCCCGCAATGTCCGCCACCAGGGCTCGGCCGCACTCCACAAAGAGGTCCATCGCCTCCTCCTTGCCCTTCTCCAGCCAGCCTGTTTCACGCCAGATGCGGCGGACCGCTTCCCTGTCCTTCTTCGGATTGTATGGGCGGTATTCCACGCGGCGATTATACCCCGCTACTGCTTGCCGGTGGCGCGGGTGAGGTCGGTGACGGTGCTGCGGGTGAAGAAGCCGTCAAAGCCCCCGTAGCGGTGGATGTGCTCGTTGACCACCAGCGTGTGCGGCGAGTGCATGGTGAAGGTCGGCCTCAGGCCTTCCTCCGGCGAGCCCACGAGCTCAAGCAGAAACTCCACACCGTCACCCACGAGCCCCGCGTACACTTCTTCAATATTCCCCGTGTCAAACGCGAGGTGGTGCACCCGCGGGCCGTAGTGGAGAATGAAACGCTCAGTGGGGCCGGACTCGGCGTCGTGGTTACAGGGGATGATGCCGGAAGTGAAGACCATGGCGGAATCTGCTCGCGCAGAAACCCGTCGCTGTTGCGGAAGGGGAAAACAGCGCTGGTGTCACCATGGCAGAGCGGGCAAGCCCCGTGCTCGTCCGGGGTGACAACCTTCTTGCATCGCGAGCAGATGAGTTTGGCCATAGAACTGGCTCCAGCGTGATTGGCGGATTATGGCAGCCGCTCTGCGCTAATCTCACAGAGTGTCCAAGTGCGTGCAGCCGAGCCGCTGCCGAGCTTACGGCTCCACTATCGCACCCAGGAAGAGCAGCGCACCGGTTTGGTCGTCGCGGACGGCAAGGATGAACGGACGGTCAACAACCATTTCAAACGGCGGGGGTTCGTCCTCCTCCATCGGCGCAGCGGTGAGCTCCATTTCCACTGAGGTCGCTGCGGCGGCCTCGGTTCCCTCCTCATTCACGTCAATGTAGGTTTTGTGCTTGACCTGGCTGATGAAGATGTTATCCATCGTCTCCGCCATCAGCCGGAAGTCCGCCCGTTCGCCTTCAAAGGCGACGCCCATGCCCATCCGGGTGAGCGCTTCGTTGAGCTGCTTCTCGTACTCTACTTTGAAGCGCGGCAGCGCCACCAACCCTTCGCGGTAAGTGAGCGCATCCATCCACTCATTCCAGCGGTCGCCGTCCAGCCCGTGGCAGAACTCGCCGAAGGGGAAGCCCTCACGCGGGAGAACTACATACATGCTGAGGCGGCCTTCACCGTAGGGCAGCCGCACTGCCTGCAGCTCGTCGTTCTCCATGTAGCGGAAATCGCTGTGCAGACGCATCTGCTGCACCTTCTTTGTGCCGCCAAGCAGGTGGAAATCGGCTTCCTCTGTGCGTTCGGGACTGAACGGCTCGCTCCACGCGCCCTTGAAGTAAACCGCGTTGATGAGGAAGAGGATGGTCAGCGGGTCTATGGGCGAGTCGACAATCCCGGTTATCTTGCCGTTGGTGTGGGACTCCACCCACTTGTTGATGGCCGGCGCGGCCTCACTGCTGGCGAAATCCAGCGGCGTGACTTTCGCGTTGTAGTAGCGATGGTTGGTCCTGATGAACTCCGGCAGGAACTTGACATTCATATTGGCCCACAGCGAGTTGGCGATACTGAGCTCCACCGCGTCGTCGGCCGATGCCAGCTCCGCCAGCAGAGCCTTGCTGGAGTCGTTTACCTGCTGCAGCGTCAGGCTATCCAGGTTGAGGGCTTCCAGCATGGCGTCGCGGGTCTCTCCCCGTGCGCCGTTGAGGGTCATGCACAGCGCCATGCCCACGCTCACCGGCGAGATGAAGACATTGTCCGCGTACTCCTCGCCCGCAACAGCGTGAAACAGCCCGAAGCCGAAGTTGGTGTTCGCGGTGACGTAATCGGGAGCAAGCACCGCCTTGCCTGCGTCGCCGGGCGAGGAGGCTGAACCAACCTTCGCCTCCCCCACGTCTTCCGCCGCCTGCACACACCCGTAGTTGAGCGCCAGTAACGCTGCCAGCACGATGACCAGGTTCTTCATGATTCCCTCCCGGCGGCAGCAGCCGCCTACTTTAGAGACGCGTGGATGCCGTCCAGTGTTTCCCGCGCTGCCTGCGCGGTATCGCCCGATATGCACTCCCAGTGTTTCTCCAGCGTCTCGC
Source organism: uncultured Planctomycetales bacterium (assembly GCA_964643155.1). Taxonomy (GTDB): domain Bacteria; phylum 4484-113; class 4484-113; order 4484-113; family 4484-113; genus CAZKNJ01. Next base: position 9,694 of record CAZXPM010000034.1, read on the forward strand.
AGGGGTATTCGCTACAGTGCGCACAGGTCTCCACGCCGCGCCCCACCACGCACCTACGCACCGGGCACTTGTCTGCATAGGCGATGCGCGTCTCCGGGTGCATGCAGCCCAGGCAAGCGATGTCCGACGGATTGATCGGCTGTTCCGGGGTTGACCACTTAGCGGCCATTTCCTCGCGCATCTGGTTGTTGTTAGTGAGCGTGGCGATGAGCGCGTCGCAGGCGTCGCATTCGATTCCGCAGGGGGCGATAATGCTGTCATTCACAATAAGTCCTCCGTCCCAGGCGATAGCTTAGCACAATCAGGGAGTCCGCCTGGCCCACAGGCGCAGCCCCAGCACCCACGCCACTACGAGCCCCAGCGCAGCCACCACGGAGGCAGTGATGATGCCGGGGAGGTAGTTGCCGGACAGGTCGTAGAGCCAGCCGCCGATGGTGGGGCCGGTGATGCCGGACACGGCGTAGGGAAGCAGCACGAAGGGATACACACTGCCCACCATCCTCTCCCCGAAACCCTCGGCCACGAGCGCCGCGTAGAGGACGAAGGCCGCGCCGAAGGCCAGGCCGACGAGAGTGGCGATGAGTAGAAAGCCCGCGCTTGCCCGTGTGGATGGCTGCAGCAAAGCTGCGGCGGATAACATCAGCGCGAGCTGGGCCGGAACCGAAATCCAGCCAATACGGTCAACCGCTACGCCCCACAGCACCCGCCCGGCGGAGTTCCCCAGAGCGAAGCCGCTGACGGCGAGCGTCGCGACAGCGGGCAGCACTCCGCTGGTGAGGCCAATGGACTTGAGGTTGCCGATGACCAGCAGGCCCGCGAAAGTGCTGGCGAAAACGCCGCCGGCAAGCCACCAATAACGCGCCTCCCTTAACAACTGTCCCAGGGGATACGAGGGGATGAGTTCGCGCGCGCCGTCGCCGTCGGGAAGTGACAGGAGCAGCGCCGCAAGCACGACCACCGGCCCGTACACCACGCCTATCCAGAAGAACACCTGCAGCACGTCCAGTCCGGCGCGCAGCAACGCGTCGCCTACGTTCGCCAGCAAGATGGCGCCGCCGCCAAAGCCCGCCACCGTCAGGCCGGTGACCAAGCCGCGCCTGCGCGGGAACCAGCGCATGCAAGTGGCGATGGGGCACACGTACCCCAGGCCGATGCCCATTCCCGCCAGCAAGCCGTAGCCGGTGAGCAGCAGCCAGAACTCGCCGCCGCTGCGCGAGCACAGGAAGTAGCCCGCGCCGTACACCAGCCCGCCAGCCATCGTTACCAGCATGGGGCCGAAGCGGTCCATCAGCCGCCCGCCCGCCACCATAGTGGTGGCGAAGGAGGCCACGCCGACGCCGAAGATAAGCTGCGTCTGCGCCATGCTCAGGCCGTGGACATCGTGCAGGGGCACCGCAAAGACGCTCCAGGCGTAAACGCTGCCGAGGCAAAGCTCAATGAGAACGGAGGCGGCGAGGATGAGGTAGCGTTTCATCGGGCTACTTCTGCCCCAGGCGGGTCCGCAGCCAGGCGCTGGCGTAGTCCAGCACGGTGACCACCACCAGGATGATGAGGAAGGCTGTGCTGAACTTCTGGTAGCGCAGCAGCTTGAGGTACTGCATCAGCATGTGGCCGATGCCGCCAGCGCCCACGATGCCGAGAATGATGCTCATGCGGATGTTGATGTCCCAGCGGTAAATGGAGAATGCGAGGAACGAGGGAGCGACCTGCGGGAGGATGCCGTACCAGATGACCTGGAAGCGGTTGCCGCCGCAGGCAAGGATGGCCTCCACCGGGCCGTCGTCAATCCCTTCAATGGCTTCGCTGAATAGCTTGCCGAGCATCCCGACGCTGTGCAGGCCCAGCGCCAGCACGCCGGGGAACGGCCCCATTCCCACCAGCATTACAAACAACACAGCCAGGAGCAGCGGCTCAAACGCGCGCAGCACATTGAAGATGAAGCGCGTGAGGGTGTATACGACCCTGCCCTGCGGCGTCCCGAGCATCAGGTTCTTGGCGGCGAGGAATGCGAGCGGGAAGCTGATGATGATGGCCAGCAGCGTGCCGACCAGGGCTATCTGCACCGTCTCGTTCATCAGCACCACGAGCTGGCTGAATACGCTCCAGTCGGGATGGAAGATCTCGCGGAGAATCTCGCGGACGTTGTCTCCGCTGGTGAACAGCATCAGCGGGTTGAACTCGGTCTTGTTGAAGGCGAGCGCGAGGTAGGCGACGAAGACAAGCAGCACCAGCCACTTCGCGAACGCCCACACGCGCTCACCGCGCTTAAGCGGGCGGGGCGGCAGGCTGATGCGCTCGGTGAGCGTCGGTTCAGCCATCGTACTCCTCGCCATACACGCCCTTGAGAATGGGCACGCTCAGACCCTCCGGCGGTCCCTCCCACACAACCAGCCCGTCGCGCACGCCGATCACGCGGTCGCTGTACTTCCGTGCCAGTTCCACCGTGTGCAGATTCATCAGCGCCGCCAGTTTCTCTCTGCGCACCACCCGCACGAAGTGCCCCAGCACCACGTCCGCCGTTAGCGGGTCCAGGCTGCTCACCGGCTCGTCCGCCAGCAGGAGCTCCGGCTCCTGTGCCAGCGCCCGCGCCACCCCCACCCTCTGCTGCTGGCCGCCGGACAGCTCGCCCGCACGCTTGTGCCATTCTTTCAGCAGGCCGACCTTGTCTAACGCAGCGGCGGCCATCTCGCGGTCGCGGCGCGGGAAGCGGTAGAGCGGCTGCAGCCAGCCGGGCTGGTAGCTCAGCCGCCCCATCAGCACGTTCATGAGCACCGAGAGGCTGTCTATCAGGTTGAAGTGCTGGAAGACCATGCCGATGGAGCGGCGCAGGTGGCGCAGCGAATCCTGGTCGTACTTCACGCGCCGGCCGCGAAAGTGCACCGTGCCGCCCATGGGGCGCACCAGCCCGTTGATGCACCGCAGGACGGTGGACTTTCCCGCACCGGAGAGGCCGATGATGGTGACGATTTCGCCGGGGTTGACATCAAAGCTGACGCCGCGCACGGCCTCGGTGCCGTCGGGGTAGGTATGCACGAGGTTCTCCACCGCAAGGAGGGGCGCGGGCATCAACCTGTATCTTATGCCCTCGTGCCCCCTTTGGCAACAGGCGATAGGCCCGGCTGCTGATTACGGGCTCTCGTGCCGATGGTATAATCACGCGTATGGGTTTGTCGCCAGTGGTTTTTTACGACTTGCGTTACGACCAGAACAACCGCTCGCCCATTATCTTTCTGAAGGATTCGGGCAGTGACCGCTTCCTGCCGGTATGGATCGGCGAAGCCGAGGCAGTTAGCATTGAGATAGCGTATCGCGGCGACAAGGCCCCGCGACCGCTCACCCATGACCTGATGAAGAAGGTGTTTGACCGCGCCGGCATCCGGGTCGTGAGCGTCATCATTGACCGGCTGGTGGGCAGCACTTATTACGCCAACCTCGTGCTGGACGTTGCCGGGGAAGCGGTGGAGGTGGACTGCCGCCCCAGCGACGGCATTGCGCTGGCGCTGCGCGAGGGGGTGCAGATCTTCGTGGCCGACGAGCTGATGTACAACATCAAGTTTGTGGAGATGACCGGCAGCCTGATGCAGGACGACGAGGGCGAAGGCGAGGAAAGAGAGGATGGCGAAGAAGGCGAAGGGGTGGACGAGTTCCGCCGCTTCCTGCGCGATATGCGCCCGGACGACTTCCGGGAGAATTGATGAATCCGGAGTCGCGACTTTCCAGTCGCGATTC
>CAZXPM010000035.1:0-6009 GCA_964643155.1 uncultured Planctomycetales bacterium
CGCCGTTTCTATGGCGGCCTGCACCAGTGCCGTGCCCGCTCCCTGCTTCTGAAGTTTGGGCGGCACCCACACGCACGGCATCACCATCAGGTCCTTCCCCACCGGCCCCCAGGGACTCGCTTCCACCGGCATCACGTAAGCGAAGCCCATCGGCTCTTCACTGCGCACCGCGGTAAGCACCCGCAGGCCCTCCGGCGCCATCGCCCGCAGCCACGCCAGCCTGCGTCTGCCGGAGGCGTCAATCTCCTCGGATTCGTTCACGTGGCTGCAGGTGCTGACGAAGTACTCCGTCCGCTCGTCCATCGGGCGGATTTCAATCCCGCTCATGTCTTGCCCCCTTCCAGCGGCTCCCTCAGAGCCCACGCTGGATGCTAGCGTCCAGGGTCGCCACGATTCGCGTCAGGCACTCCTCCAGGTGAGCCTGGGTCATTGCGTCCTGCCCGCCCTTGCGAAGAGCTGCGGCAATCTGTCCACGCAGCGCCACCAGGTCGGCATGGGCCAAGCTGGCGGCGTCGGGCGGCACTCCGCCGTAACCGAGAGCAATTCCGCAAATGATGTTCAAATGGGTGCGCTGCAGATTGCGGCGCATGCTGTCCACGTTCACCTGCTCGTAAACTTCTTCCCAGATGGCGTAGCGCGTCTGCTGGAACATCTCCGCCATAGTGAAAGGCTCTTCGCCCTTCTCATACAGCAGCGGCAGGTCCAGCATGCGCTGCAGCACCAGGGGGTCGTACATCCGTGACAGCGCTCGCGACTGGATGTTGTTCACCATCGCGTGCAGCGGGTAGTCATCACGCTCCCGCTCCCACGCATCATCGCCGTAAGTGTAATGGCGCTCCGCCTCCAGCTTGCGCATCAGCTCGGGTGGGAACTTGAAAGCACCGGAGCTGAAGATGTGTTCCTTGAGGAAGTTCATCGCCTCGCGCTGCTTGGCGGCAGGCACCGGCGTGAACGGCAGCCTGTCGCCGGGATCGCCTATGTGCGCCCGGCTCTCATAGATCCCCCCAAAGTACTTGGGGACGAACATGGCGGAAGCCCAGTAGGGATACATCACGTTGCTGAAAACCCAGCGCAGCTTCTGGTAGCGTTCGCCATCCTTCTCAAAGTCGTCCAGCTTGGCGTACAGCTCCTTGGATATCTCAATGCGCTCGCGGCAGAAGGCGATCGGGTCGTCGCCCATGTCCCACATGTTGCACAGCGGGTCCACGCTCAAGACCGACATGCCGGCGGCATCCTCATCGGTTCCGTAAGGCGTCTTCTCCAGCCCGGCCAGCCCGGCGATTTCATTGAGGACGGGTATCTCGTCCTCCGGGGTCTCCGCGTCTATGGTTCGGTAGCCGTAATCAATGATGAAGTAGTCGTAACTACCGAGCGTGGTCTGCCAGTACTCGCCCTGCTTGCGGCCCCTGGGGGCGATGTTCACCGTGTTGTAGTCCATCACCGAGCCGGATACGCCCTCAGGGCCCGTGATGCTTGGGTCATGCATCTCCGCCAGGCTGTGGACGGTGCTGCCCTTGAAGTTGTGGCGCAGCCCCAGCGTATGTCCCACTTCATGGGTAGTGAGATCCTTGATGGCGTCGTGGATGAACTTCTTGCCCTCCGGGGAATCGGGAGTCATCCCTGAACGGGCGAATTCCACGCTCATCCCGAACGACGCCTCACGCATTTTGCCCTCAACATGGGTGTCGCGATACGGTATGCGCGCTCCCGTCAGCCCAGGAATCTCAACCGCCGGCTTGCCGCCGGCCAGCGGTTCCACTTGCTCGTAGTAGGAGGCGATGATCCCGCGGACCATGTCCGCGCACATACGGATGTCCGCAGCGTAGAGCTCGCCGGTGAACGGGTCGGCCACCGATGGCCCCACAGCGTAGCCCGCGCCGGGCATCACAATCCACTGGACCACGTTGTAGCGGATATCCTCGGGGTCCCAGTCGGCGTCGTCGGGCATCTGCTTCACGACTATCGCATTCTTGAACCCGGCCTTCTCAAAGGCCTTGTTCCACTCCAGGATTCCGTCGCGCACCGCACCGCGGTACTCCTCCGGAATGGTGTTGGACAGCCAGTACACTATTGGCTTCTTTGGCGGGCTGACCGCCTGGTGCGGATACATCTTCTCCAGCCGCCACCGCTGGATGTAGTACTTGTACGGGAGGTCGGCGGTCAGATCGTCGTAGTCCATATACATGGTCATGAAGTAACCGATCCGGTCGTCGCCGTAGCGTGGGCGGTAGCCCGGATCGGGCAGGCGGCACAAGCTGTATCTGTAGTAGTGCGTCATGCTGCGCGGATCGGGCAACGCCGGGGTGGAAGCGGCCGGCTGACCGCTGCGGTAGTGCGCGATGACCTGGACTTCGGTGTTGCGCGGGAACGTCTTGATGAAGCCGAAGCGGCTCTCCTGGCGGTCAAACGAGTAGCCTGCGTACCGACCCATCGCGGCCCCGATGCCGCTGAAGTCCTGGATGAAGAACTGCCCCGGGTCAACCAGCACGTTGCCCGTGTCCGGGTGCGGCTCACCCACAATCTCAGCCACCGCCCGGACGGAGTCATTCACGCCCTTCACAATCGCGCGGGCAAGCGGATTGTCCTCTGAAGCGCGGTAAGCCACGTTTTTCTCCATCAGGCGGACTCTCTTCCCGACTTTTTCAAAGTAGAAGGGGAAGTTGCCCAGCATTGCGCCGGAATCGAAAAACTCGCCGTCTCCGCGCTCCACCGCGATGTTCAGCAGGTAGATCTCGCCGAGCTGGTCCGCGCCGATCTCCAGCAACCACTTCTCTTCCTCTTCGTTGTAGTAGACATTGAACAGGCCTTCTATGCACTCAAAGCCCTCCAGCGCCTTGTCAAAGGCGCACAGTTCTTCTTTCGCCTCCGCCTCTGGCTCCTCCGCCGGGGCCTCCGGCGCAGCCGTAGCCTCCTCGGCTGCAGGTGTTTCATCAGGCGGCGCAGGTTCTTCCCCCGCCTGCCCGAAAGATGAAAGCATTATTGCGGCAACTACCGCCGCCAAGAGTATCAGCAGTTTGTGACGCATCAAGCCCTCCTCCCGGAAGTTACATAGGTTGGATGGCCAGACCCCTTGCGTTGTTCCAGTTGAAACGCTGCGGGCGCCATCCGACCGAGCGGCTTCACTATTATACCGCCTGCTGTAAGCTGCTCCTTCTTCTCAGCGCAGATGCGAGCCCGGTGTTAAGATGATAGGGGGAGGACATACGCATGGAACCGGACAAACCCAACCGCTCGCAAGAGACACCAGACGGCGCCGGAAAGCCACGCGCACGCAGGCGGAAGAACACTCCGTACTGGGCTGACGCCCTCTTGGTTCTGCTCATCCTCGGCCTGGTCGGGCTTGTATACCTCAGCCTGCAGCCAGGGATGCGCCCAGTACTTGACTCGGAAGTCAAGCAGGGCCTCCATGCCATCCAGCTCGCACTGGAACGCTACGCAGTAGACCATCACGGGCAGTACCCGCCCTACCTCATTGGCGGAGCCGGCGAATACGCTGAAATGGTGAAAGTCGAATCAGGGCGCGAAGTCTACACCGAACCGAGGAAGTGCCCCTTCCCAACGCAGTTGACAGACCCGCTGGTGCGCGAGGGCTACCTGCCCTCTTACCCGAAGAACCCCTTCGTGCGCCATATAAGTGTCCATGGGTGGCAGATGGAATACAACGACCCGCTGCGCAACGGGACCGAGGAAGCCAAGCTGCACGGCACTCGTTTTGGGCCCTCCTGCCGCCTGATGGGCAATGTGATGGCGGATAGGCGCTACGCCATGTTCACTCTGCCGCGTGCGGCGGAGCCAGTGCGGACGTATGCAGACACCGAATACCCCTGCGCTGACTTCTGGCCGGAGGATGCCGCTGAACCCAAGCCCTTCCTGCCAGGGATGTTCTTCTACCGGAGCCAGTCGCACCCCATGCTGGTGAGCGAGGGAAATGCAGAGCCACAAATCCGAGAGCCCGTTGGAAGCTACATCCTGGGGGCATATGGTGGCCTGCGCACCAAGGGCAAGGACGTCATCGGCCCCGATGCATCCGGACGCAACGCCTTCTCGCCGTTCGGTGGCCGCGCGGGCGATGATTCAGTGTTCGGCAATCCCGACGGCATCCGCGACGCGGTCATTCTCGTGCTTACACCGCCGGAAGATATTCCCCCTGCCCGGATACCCGGCGGCTAACCCTCCAGTATCTCAGCCTCTTTCTTCTTGAACGCTTTATCCAGTTCTTCCACCATTTCGTCCAGCACACTGGTCACCTCGTCGGCGAAGTGGTGGAATTCATCCTCTCCCAGGTCCTTGTTCTTTTCCAGCTTTTTCAGTGCGTCAATAGCGTCCCGGCGGATGTTACGCAGCGCTACCCGCCCATCCTCGGCAACCTTGCTGGCGACCTTTATTATCTCCTTGCGACGCTCCTCCGTCAGCGGCGGTATGTTGATACGGATCACGCTTCCGTCGCTGTTGGGATTCAGGCCGACCTCCTGCGAGCTGAGGGCTTTCTCAATGTTCTTGAGGGCGGTCTTGTCGTAAGGAGCAATGAGAATTGTGGTTGCGTCAGGTGTCGTGATGTTCGCGATATTGCGCAGGGGCATGCGGCTGTCGTAAGCCTCCACCGGGATGTGGTCCACCAGCCCCACTGATGCCCTGCCGGCGCGGATGTGCGACAGCTCCTCGGCTACTTTCCCGAGCGATACTCTCATACGCTCCTTCGCGTCTTTTAGGACTTCCTGGCCCTTTTCCATGTGGGTTCCCTCCTTTGATTGGCCGTCTTTGCGCTCCGATTATACCATTGCCTCAGAGCAGCCCGCTCCGCCTTACAGCAGCAGAGTGATATAATCCGCCTGATGCTGAGCGTAAACTTCACGTTCCATCTGCATCAGCCTTTAGGCAACTTTGACTTTGTTGTAGACCGAGCTTGTGAGGATGCTTATTTCCCCCTGTTGGACGCCCTGTCCGCGCACCCGTCCTTCCGCTGTAACCTGCACGTCAGCGGCTGTTTGTTTGATCACTTGAGCGTCCGCCACCCTGGCTTTCTGCAGCGGGTCCAGGAACTGGCCCGACGCGGGCAAGTGGAGATGCTCGCCTCCGGTTACCACGAGCCAATCTTGGTGGAGATACCCAGCAGGGACGCCCTGGAGCAGATACGGCTGATGCGCGATTTCATCCGCGACCACTTCAGCCAGGAACCGGAGGGATTCTGGTGCACTGAGCGCATCTACGACATGAACCTGCCGGAAATCGCTAAACAAGCCGGTCTGGAGTTCACGTTGCTGGACGACTACCTGTTTCTCCGGGTACTGGAGGAAGAGGACCTGTACCGCCACTACGTTCTCACGGAGCAGGGCAATGAGCTGCTGATCTTCCCCATATCCGAGAGGCTGCGCTACCTCATTCCCTTCAAGCCCGTTTCGGAGCTGGCGGCGCACCTGGAAGAGCTTGACCGCACTTACGCCGAGCGCGGCATAGCGAACCCCATAACCGTCTTTGCCGACGATGGTGAGAAATTCGGCGTATGGCCTGGCACGAAAGACTGGGTGTACGGCTCCGGCTGGCTACAAGAACTGCTGGCGTTCTTTGAGAGCAATGCTGAGCGGTTCCCTCTGGTGCATCTGGAGGAGTTCGCACGGACTTATCCCCCCGCAGGCCTGGTTACGCTGCCCGCCGGCAGTTACCGGGAAATGTGCGAGTGGGTGCTGCCGGTGGAGCGCCAGAGGCGGCTGGCTGAGGCGAAACGCATCCTGCAGGAGAAGGGGATACCGCGCCCGGAGCAAATGCTCTTCTCGGGCAACTTCAAGTTCTTCTACCGCAAGTATGACGAAGCCAACCGCATGCACCACAAGACGCGGAACCTTTCCAATCTCGTGTGGATGGGTGTTGACCGCGCCCAGGGCGCAGAGAGCCAGAAGCTGGCGCGGGACGCCCTGCGCCACCACTTGCGGTCACAGTGCAACTGCGCCTACTGGCATGGCATCTTCGGCGGCTTGTACCTCAATTACCTGCGCGAAGCTGTGAACGAAGAGA
>CAZXPM010000035.1:6019-12410 GCA_964643155.1 uncultured Planctomycetales bacterium
TCGTCCTTAAGGCGCACGCTTTCGTGGATGCTCTTGTGGGCGTCCTGCTCATCCCTCGCCCGGCCACTGAGCAACTCCATGTGGTAGTACTCGTAATAGCGCCTCATCCCTGCGAGCAGCGTCTGGTCAGCCGGATGGAAGTCGCAGTAATCAAGCGAAAGCCCGCGCTGCGGCAGCGCGGCCTTTGACGGCTACCCGCGTCTGAGCTTCGTGGATATGGCCTTTGAGCAGGAGGTGCGGACGGCCGACTTCGCGCGTGGAGGGCTGAAGCCCGAGCACGAACTGTGGCGCGAGCCGTACGAGACCGAGCTCTCTCCCCACGGAATCTCCGGGTGGGCGAACAGCACGCTTGGGCGCATAGACAAGATTGTGAGTTGGGATGGCCCGGTGCTCACGGTGCGCTGGGAGGTCCAGCCTGCACCGGGCTCGCACGCCAGGTGGTTCGCGACCGAGCTGAACGTCAACCTGCTGACCGACCGCAGCGATGATCGCTTCGCCCTCTACAGGGCCGAACGGCTGTCGCTGGCGGAGATCTGGGAAGCGGAGCCCTCAGAGGATGGGCTCGTCTTTGTGGATGGCCACCGCAAGACACGGACTGCAATCAATACCGAAGGCTTCGCACGGATTGGCTTCTACCCCGTGCGCACGCTGGCGATGAGCGAAGCCGGGGCAGAGCTGCTATACCAGGCGCAGGCAGTAGTGCTGCTTACCGAGCTGCCGTTGACAGGAACAACACAGTTTAGTGCTACCATACACGTGAGTTGCCTGTAGGAGGGCGAAATGAAGCGAAGTGAACTTGAGGTGCATACCCGTCCCAACTTGATGGCTGCCCTGAAGGCCGCGGGATGCACCGGCCTGTCACGGGCGAAAAAGAGCGAACTGATAGCGGCGGCTCTGGAGCTGCGAGGAAAAGCGCGCGCGAGCTTTCTGGCGTCGTTACCGGAGCGAAACCAAGAGGCGCACCCAAAAGCCCCCCAACCGACCAGGCGGGCTCTGGCGAAGCCTGCGGGGAAAACCCGCAGGAAGCTGCCGGTAGCAGCAGAGAAGGCCCTGCCCCCCAAAAGAGAGGCAGTGGCTGAGCCAGTGACAACCATGCTGGGCAAGGCTAAAGCCCTCAAGTTTGACGTGGACCGCAACGGGCAGACGCGGAGGGCACCAGAGCCCGGGGACTTTCCCCTGCCCGACAGCTACGGGATGGACCTGTTTCACGTGCTGGTGTTTGACCCCAACAGCGCATACGTCTTCTGGGAGTTATCGCCCAGCTCGCTCGCGCCGTTGGCCGAGAAGCACGGCTCCGCCTGGGATGATAGGAAGCTGTGCGTAAGGGCCTCCACCCCGGACGGGCGGCTGGTCCAGAAAGAGCTGTACGGCGACCGTGGCAGCTACTACCTTGAACTCGGTTTTCCCGGCGAGCGCGTGAACCTGAGCCTGGGGTTCTTGCTAGCAGGCAGCTTCGTGCAAGTTCTGCCCGCCCGCAGCGTTACCTTCCCGCGCGACCGGGAGAGTGAAGACACCGCGACGCGCCTGATGAGTCTGAAACCCAGCCAGGAACTCAAAGAGAGCGAACCGGTCACCCCCGAAGAAGCATTCGGCCATGAAGTGACGGGGCTCGGCGAAGAGCACCGGCGGTGGTCTCCCCTTGACGCGTCTTCCAGTGGTTCAAGCACCAAGAAGGGAGAGGGCCGGTGATTGAGACCCTTGTGATGATCATGGCCGGCGGAAAGGGCAAACGCCTTCACCCGCTCACCAAGGACCGGGCCAAGCCTGCTGTTCCCTACGGCGGCAACTACCGCATCATTGACTTTGTCCTGTCCAACTTCGTTAACTCCGGGTTTTTCCGCATCAAAGTGCTGACCCAGTACAAGGCCAACTCGCTGATGATCCATCTAGCACGCGGCTGGAACTTCGGCAGCGTCAGCGACCACTATGTTGACGCGGTACCCCCGCAGATGCGGCTGGGCGAGCAGTTTTACCAGGGAACCGCCGATTCAGTTTTCCAGAACCTAAACCTCATAGACTACGCCTGTCCCCGGGAAGTCGCGGTGTTCGGGGGCGACCACATCTTCAAGATGGACGTGCGCACTATGCAGCGGGTACACCGCGGCAAGGGCGCGGATGCAACGGTATGCGCCATCCCCTACCCCCGGGACGAAGCCGCCAACAGGTTTGGCATCATCCAGGTGGATGACGACTACCGCATCGTCGGGTTTCAGGAGAAGCCCTCTGACCCTGCACCTGTGCCTGGCCAGCCGGATATGGCGCTGGTGTCTATGGGCAACTACTTCTTTGAGACTGAAGTGCTGGTGCGCGCATTGCAGGAAGACGCGCAGGATCCGGATTCCCGCCACGACTTCGGCGCGAACATAATACCCAAGCTGGTGGCGGAAGGTAGACGCGTGTTCGTCTACGATTACTCGCAGAACCGTATCGCCGGAGAGGAGCTGGAGTCTGCGACCTACTGGCGGGATGTCGGTACGATAGACGATTTCTACAACGCGAATATGGAACTGAAGCGCGTGCACCCCAAGTTCAACCTGTACAACCGGGACTGGCCCATCCGCACAGCCCACGCGAACTACCCGCCGGCCAAGTTCGTGTTTGCTGAGAAGACAGGGCGCTTCGGCCGCGCAGTGGACAGCATTGTCGCGACCGGCGTCATCATCAGCGGCGCATCGGTTATCGACTCCGTGATGTTCAGCAATGTCTTCGTGCACAGCTATGCGGAAGTTAGGGATTCCATCGTCTTCTCCGGCTGCGACATCGGCCAGCGCGCAGTAATCAAGAACGCCATCATTGACAAGAACGTCACAATTGAAGAGGGCGTAGAGGTCGGCGTGGACCCGCAGGACGACGCTGAACGTTTCACCGTATCGCCTAGCGGGATCGTAGTTGTCCCCAAGAACACTTACGTCAGTGCCCGAGGCAAACCGGAGCAGCTGACGGATGGCCAGGTGGAGGAGATGCGTCACAAGACCGGCCGCCGACTGCCCCGCACGCCGGACGGCATCTGACAGCCAGGAGGGATTTCAACGGAAAAGCACCTCAACATCGGGTTTGTAGTTTCAGAGCTGGCGCCACTGTGCAAGACCGGCGGGCTGGCGGGCCGCGGCGGGGCGCTCCCGCCAGCGCTTGCACAGCTCGGCCACAGAGTCTGGGCCTTCTGCCCTCTGTACAATGAAGTCCGCCGCAATCTGGCCAGCCTCAATCTCAGCACGGTGCAGGTAATCCCCCAGTTCCCCCTGTGGACCGCCGAGCACCGCCACGTCTTCGCGATACACCGGGCCGAGCTGCCGGGATTCCAGGTCCTGCTGGTGGAGTGTGATGAGCTCTTTGCCCGCGAGGGGCTGTACCAGGTGGAAGGGAAGGATCATCCCGACAATCTCATCCGCTTCTCCGCCTTCACCCGGGCCTCGCTGGAGGCTGCGATGATGCTGGAGCTGGAGCTGGACCTCATCCACGCCCACGACTGGCAGGCAGCGCTGGCACCAGTGCAGGCACAGCACCGTTACCACCTTCCTGGCATCGCCGGGGTGCCCCAGGTACTCACTATCCACAACCTGGGTTACCAGGGGTTGTTCCCGGCGGACCAGTTCCGGTTCACCCACCTTCCCGCTGAAGCGTTTTCCGTGGACTGCATTGAGTTCTACGGCAAGATGAACGTCTTGAAGGCCGGCATCATCTGCGCGGACGCAGTCACCACCGTTAGCCCGCAGTACTCCCGCGAGATTCTCACCGAGGAGTTCGGCGCGGGGCTGGACGGCGTGCTGCGGGCGCAGAAGCATAAGCTGAGCGGCATTATCAACGGCATTGACACGGACGAGTGGAATCCCGCCACTGACCGCACCTCCCCTCCCATTACACCGCCGACGAACTGGCAGGCAAAGCCGAATGCAAGGCGGAGCTTTGCCGCGAGCTGGGCCTGCCGGACAAGCCAGAGCGCCCCCTCATCGGGATGGTAACCAGACTGGCGGCCCAGAAAGGGCTGGATATTGTCCTTGATGCGGCGGTGCGGCTGATGGAACTGGACCTGGCGCTGGTTGTTCTGGGCACGGGCGACCCTTGCTTCCACGACGCATTCGGTGAGCTGGCAGCGGAGTACCCCGGTCAACTGGCTATCGCCCTCAAGTTTGACAACCGGCTGGCACACCTGATAGAAGCGGGGGCGGATATGTTCCTAATGCCGAGCCGCTACGAGCCTTGCGGCCTTAATCAGCTCTACTCCATGCGTTATGGCACAATTCCTATCGTCAACCCCGTGGGGGGACTTCGTGACACGGTTGTCCCCCACACTGAAGAGAACGTGAAAGCCGGCGTCGCCCGCGGCTTCTGGCTACCGGAACTCTCGGCTGAGGGGCTCCTCGCTGCAGTGAGCCGGGCACTGAGCGCGTACGGAGACCGCGAGCTGTGGCTTTCACTGGTGCGGCATGTCATGTCGCTGGACTTTTCCTGGGCCGCTTCGGCCCGCGCTTACGAAGAGCTATACCGCCGCCTTCCCGCAGCGGGAGGCAGGGCATAGTGGCAATGGATCCGCGCGGATACTTCACACTGGTGCTGCATGCCCACCTTCCGTGGGTTTACGAACCGGCGTACGAGCGTTACCTGGAAGAATACTGGTTCTTTGAGGCGATGAATGAGACTTACCTGCCGCTGCTCGTGATGTTCCGGCGGCTGCGCGACCGCGGAGTGCCCTTCAAACTCAGCCTCTCCATCTCACCCACCCTGCTGGCAATGATGGAGCATGACGACCTCATCTCCCGCTTCGCCTCCTTCCACCAGTCGCTGCGAAACCTCACTGAGGCTGAGTGCGCCCAGTGGAAACACCAGCCGGAGCTCTCCCGCGTCACTGCTATGTACCGCTGGCTGTTTGCGGAACGCTGGGGTGCCTTTGAAAGCTGCGGCGGCCATGTGTTCAGCGGTTTTCTTGAACTGGCGCGGCAGGGCTACATTGAGCTCTACACCTCTGCGGCGACCCACCCATTCCTGCCCAACTTCCGCGATTTTCCGCTGCTGACGCGCCAACTGGTGAAGCATGGGCTCGCAGCGTTCTCTTTGCAGGCAGGATACCACCCAAGGGGATTCTGGTTGCCGGAGAGCGGCTGACGGCTCCCGGCTATCCACGGGGCTGAAGTATCACGCCATCGGCGACCGGCGCAAGCCGCTCAACCAGCGCCCGCATTACCGTCCTGAAGCGGCGATGCTCCGCGCCGGTGAGCACGCGCGGCATTTCGTCGCGTTGCTGAAGAAACATGCTGCAAGCGTCGCCCCGGGCATGCCCCAACCGCCGTTGCTGTTCTGCCCCTTTGACGCGGAGCTGTTCGGCCACTGGTGGTTTGAGGGCATCACTTTCATTGAGCAGGTGTTCACGTGCGTTGCCGAGGATGGAGAACTTGAGGCCATCACCCAGTCGGAGTATCTGGAACGCCACCCCTTGCAGCAGGTGGCGTCGCCGAACATGAGCAGTTGGGGTGAACACGGCTACTCGCAGGTCTGGGTCAACCAGCACACTGAGTGGCTCTACCCCCACCAGCTGGCGGCCGCGGAGAAGTACGAGCGGATGCTGAGGGAAAACTGGCGGTTTGACGACTGGCAGTGGCGCCGGCTGCGAACCGAGCTGTTTCTGGCGCTCTCGTCGGACTTCCCGTTCATGATCACGGCCGGAGCCTACAGCGGTTATTCCACCCTCCGGCTGAAGGAGCACCTACTCTTATTCCACCGGCTGGCCGATGACCTTGGCGCGGGACGCGACATCTCGTGGTACGAGCCTTACTGGGCCAAACGCCCGCAAGTGTTCTAGGAGGATGCCATGGAGCTGCAGTTTGACTTGACGAACCTCCTGGCGAAGCCAGGGGAGGCTCAGAGGACGGGTGCGGAGAAAGCGATGAAGACGCTGCTGGCCAATCCACACGGCTGGCCGCTGGGCTGGATTGACCTTGACGCGCGCAAGGCTGAGATCCCGGAGGTGAACGACGCGCTGGACAGTTGCAGCGGCGCCGACACGCTGGTAACCATCGGCATGGGCGGAAGCGGGCTGGGCACGAGGGCGCTCGCTTCCCTGTTCGCCGCCAGCATGGGGTCCGGCATCTTCCAGGGCGCTAATGGCAGACGCCTTGTGGTGCTGGACAACCTGGATGAAGCCAACGCCGCACGAGTGCGCGAGGAGCTTGCGGGCGCGAAGGCGGCGCTGAATCCTGTCAGCAAGTCGGGCACAACGCTGGAGACCATTGCCAACCTTCTCACACTGCTCAGTTCAGCCCCGGAGTCCCACCTGGTTGCGACTACCGGCGACCCTGACAGCCCGATTGGCCGCTTAGTGGCAGCCCGGCATGCGCCCATTCTGCTGGTGCCGGACGACGTGGGCGGGAGGTTCTCGGTTCTGACCAGCGTCGGCCTC
>CAZXPM010000035.1:12420-13136 GCA_964643155.1 uncultured Planctomycetales bacterium
CCCTGGGCTTCATCGGCGTTGATGTCGCAGGCCTGCTGGAGGGCGCGGCCGGGGCGCGGGATGCGTTCATAGACGAAGCCGCAGACAGCAACCCGGCGCTGGAGCTGGCCGCTCATATCTTCTCGCTCCACCGCGACCGCGCAGTCAGCCAGATGTTCTTCCTGCCCTATTGCGAAGCCATGTACGACTTCGGACGCTGGTGGCAACAGCTCTTCGCCGAGTCGCTGGGGAAGCGCAAGTCGCTGGACGGACGCGACATCTTCACCGGGCTAACACCCGTGGCGGCGCTGGGCCCCAGCGATCAGCACAGTCTGCTGCAACTGCTGCTGGAGGGGCCCGATGACAAGCTGACGGCGTTCATTGAGGTGGAAAAGCCGTCACGGGACGCGGGAGCTTTCCACGCCATTCCGCCAGAACTCGCCGAGTTCAGTTATTTGAGGGGCAAGCGCATCCACGACATTGTCCGGGCGGAGCTTGCAGGAACGCGCCAGTCGCTCGCCAACCAGGGGCGTCCCAACTACACCCTGACGCTGCCGAGCCTGAGCACGCGCGCGGTGGGCGAGATGCTGTTCTTCTTCATGCTGGTCACCGGCCTGCTGGGCGTGATGTTCAACGTCAACGCGTTTGACCAGCCGGCGGTGCAGGAAAGCAAGCAGCTCACGCGCCGGAACCTCTCCTCGTAAGCGCGAGTTGAGGGCTGACAAGCGGAAGTGGGC
>CAZXPM010000036.1:0-856 GCA_964643155.1 uncultured Planctomycetales bacterium
ACGCTTCAACGAGGGATACGGAATGAACGAGCGCACAGTCCGCCGCGCGGCGGACAACGACTACAAGCTGATAGTGGCGCTGGATTGTGGAACCGCCAACCATCAGGAGATTGAACTGGCGCGCAGGCTGGGGATCGACGTTCTTGTGGTTGACCATCATGAATCGGCAGCAGGACCTCCCGAGGTGCCCATCATAAACCCTCATCTTGAACATACTGCGGACCCGTTATGCACCGCCGGGCTGACATACTTCTTGTCCGGCGCGTGGCTGGGCGCAGCCGGCCAGGATCCAACTCTGGCAGAGAGCCATTTCCTGGATCTTGCGGCTATAGCCACTATCGCCGACATTGTCCCCATGGTGGGTGACAACTTCCGGCTGGCGCACAACGGGCTGCCTCGGATAACCCAGACAAGAAATGTAGGGCTGAGGGCCTTCCTGCGCTGCCTGCGGCTCGATGGAAAGAGCCGTCTTACCAGGCGCGACGTGGCATTCAACTTGGTTCCCCATCTCAACGCCGCGGGGCGGATGGCGCACGCTCGCCTGGCGGCAGAACTCATGCTCACGCAGGACAATGCCAACGCAGTACACCTTGCCTCTCGGCTGGTTGACCTCAACCGCCAGCGGCGTTCTGCGCAGAAGACGCTGGACGCCGAAGCGAAGCTGCTGGCGGAAGCGCAAAGAGATTCATCGGTCCTCGTGCTGTACAAGCCCGAATGGAACCATGGAATAACCGGCATAGTGGCCGCTGGTATCGCCGGGCTCTACGGGAAACCGACTATCCTGTTGGCTGACAGCTCCTCGGAGGGCAGCGAAGCAGTGGCCAGCGGGAGAGCGCCCGAAGGGATTGACTTACTG
>CAZXPM010000036.1:866-12965 GCA_964643155.1 uncultured Planctomycetales bacterium
AAGCCGGCCCGCGGGCTATTCACGGCGATAGGCGGCCATGCGGCCGCCTTCGGCGGGACAATACCAGTGAGCCGCATAGACGAGTTGAGAAACGTCCTGGCGAAGGTGGAGCCGGTTGTGGCAGAGAAACCTCCGGAGACGACCGGATGGGAGGCGGAGACAAGCGTGGAAGAGCTGTCAGACCCCCGATTGTGCGACTCGCTTCTGCGTTTCTACCCTTTCGGCGAAGGCCACCCAGCACCCCGGGTGCTGCTAAGAGACGCCCTTATTGAACGTGTGTCGCTCATCGGATATGACAGCACCCACCTGGAGTTGCGGGTAGCGGGCACGGGCGGCTCGCCTCTGAGAGTGATGGGGTTCCGGCTATCACACCTGGCAGACCGCCTGCGGGTGGGCGAAAGATGCAGCCTTGTCCTTGAACTTGAGGTTGATAACTACAGGAACAACTTATCCGTCTTGTTCAGGCTGATTGGCCTGGAAGATAGCATCCGCCCTGAGCAGATATAATACTGGCTAGTATGCCGCTCGCCAGGCAAAAGGCTAATAGTGAACATCCGGATGTCGCGGAGCTCTACCGGCGGCTGATCGAAGCATACCGCGAGGAGCACCCTGACGCGGACGTCAGCCGGCTGGAGGCGGCTTTCCAGCTTGCTTCACAGGCACACAAGGATGATGTGCGCGAGACCGGCGACCCCTATATTGTCCACCCCCTAAACGTTGCGCTCATCTGTGCGCAAATGCACATGGATGAGCAGTCGCTCATCACCGCGCTCCTTCATGACACGGTGGAGGACACACCAATCCGCCTGAAGAAAATCGGCCGGCAGTTTGGGAAGGATGTTGAGCGGCGGGTGGACGCGCTAACCAAAATCAAACGAATTGACCTGTTCGCGCGTTTCACCGGGCGGACTATGAGCGATGAGCAGGCTCGCAACCTGCAGAAGCTCTTCGTCGCAATGGCGCAGGACTTCGCAGTGCTGGTTATAAAGCTCGCAGACCGTCTCCACAATCTGCGTACAGTGCACGCCCTGCATCCCGACCGCATCAAGCGTAAGGCCAAGGAGACGCTGGATTTCTATGTTCCGCTAGCGCGGCGGTTGGGGCTCCGCGAGATCGCCAACGAAATGGAAGACATCTGCTTCCGCCACCTTTACCCGAAGGAGTACGAGTGGATCTTCCGAGAGCTGGAAAGAACGGCAGGAGCGAAGACGCAGCTTTACGAGAGTATGGAGGAGCAGGTGAGGGAAGCGCTTGTGCAGGAGGGCTTGAAGGTGGTCAGGGTATTCGGACGGGTGAAGTCCCCCTACTCCACCTGGCGGAAGATAGAGAAAGACGGCATCTCCATTGACCAGGTGTTTGACCTGATTGCGCTGCGCGTGGTGATTGACGGGGATGAGATTGACTGCTACCGCGCCATGGGGGTGATTCACGGGCTTTACCGCCCCCTCTTCAGCCGCTTCCGCGACTTTGTCGCTGCCCCGAAGAGCAATGGCTACCAGAGCCTGCACACGACCGTCGCGGGGGAGGGTGGGCAGATAACTGAGATACAGATTCGCACAGCATGGATGGACGACGTCGCGGAACACGGTGTTGCCGCCCACTGGAAGTACAAGGAACTGTCGTCCCAGGGCAAACTCAGCAGGACCTTCTCGTGGTTCCAGTTCATTCAGGACCTGTCGGAAGAGCACCTCGACTCCAGGCGTTTTGTGGAGAAGACGCGGGCCTCACTGACCGAGGGAGAAGTGCTTGTACTGTCACCACAGGGAGAGGTCGTCTCTTTGCCCAAGGGTTCCACCCCGCTTGACTTCGCGTACTTCATACATACCGACCTCGGACACAGCACCCAGGGCGCCAGAGTGAACAACGTCCCGGTGCCATTGGATTACGAGCTTGACAACGGGGATGTGGTTGAGATTGTGAAGAACGCTGAGGGCAAACCTAACCCCCAGCCGGAGTGGCTCAATATCGTGAAGAGCCCGAAGGCCGTGATGAAGATCAAGCGTTGGTTCCGCTCCCGCAGCCGACGGGAACGGGTGGAGATGGGGCGCTTCCTGTTGCGACAACAGATAGCAAAGGAAGGGCTGTATCCGCTCAATCTAATGGACAACACGAAGCTAATGCAGCTGCTCAGGATACTCCATATACGCAAGATAGACGACATGTTTGACCGCATTGCAGTGGGCAACCTAATGGCGAACGAAGTAGTCCAGCAACTGAAGCACATGCATATGCAGGAATCGCTGCATCCCCGCCGGCAGCCTGCATCGTCCTGGGGACGGTCTCCCTTCCACACAGCCGTTGGCCCGGCGGGTGAACTGGGCATCGCCCGCAAGGGCGGCCGTACGCTCAGGCGGAAGGTGGAGCTGGCTGCATGCTGCACTCCGGTTCCAGGGGACGATATCTTTGGGTTGGACAATCGCAAAGAGCATCGGGTTGAGATACACCACGCTCAGTGCCCACAGGGCAACAAGGTGACCGAATACACGGTGATACCGGTTGAATGGAGTGAGGATGCTGAGGATATCTATTACCCAACAGCCCTGGCCATTACGGCACTGAACCGCGTGGGGTTGCTGTTTGACGTTATGCGCGAACTGTCCGAGCTTTCGGTTAATCTCACCGGCGGTAACCTGAACCTCCACCCCAGCGTAATGCATGGGGACGAGCTTGCTACTTTCCAGCTGATGGTGGAAGTGCGCAACAGGCAGCAGCTACAGGAAGTGCTGGAAGCCTTGCGCGGCGTTGAAGACGTAATGGCTGTAGAGCGAATACTGGAACACCCGAAGGAGGAAGGCTAATGCGGGCAGTCGTCCAGCGTGTGCACCGTGCCGAAGTGCGAGTAGACGGTGTGCCGGTCGCGACCATAGGCCGAGGCTTCCTGGTTCTGGTGGGCGTCTTTGCAGAAGATGGCAGGGAGGATCTCACCTGGATGGCCAAGCGTATCGCCCAGCTACGGGTGTTCCCTGACGATGATGGGAAAATGAACCTCTCGCCCCTGGACATTGGAGGAGAGATACTCCTCGTCTCACAGTTCACGCTTTGCGCCAATGTCAAGAAGGGTAACCGCCCTTCGTTCATCAACGCGATGGCGCCGGAGCCAGCTGAAGCAATAGTGCTGGACCTGGGCAAGGCGATTGGCGAGTACGGGCTCCAAGTGAAAACAGGTGTCTTTGGCGCCATGATGGACGTGGAACTGGTAAACCATGGGCCGGTGACTATTGTGCTCGACTCTCGCGAGTTCCGGTAGCTCAGTCCGGCAAGCCGTACTCCCGGCGGATATCGGACTCAATCAAGCCTGCCGCCTCGGCTTGCTCTGCGGGCGTGGTGAACGCGAGAGGGGTGAAACTGCCAAAGCGACGGCGGTTCCACGTTTCCTGGCGTTTGGCATACTGCCTCGTGTGGATGGTTATCAGCTCTGCCAGCTCCTGGAAAGAAAGACCGCCCTGCAGAAAGCCCACCGCCTCGGAGTAACCGATTCCCGAGAGTGACTGCGCTTCCGGTGGCACCCCAGACTCCAGCAGCGCCCTGACTTCGTCCACCAGCCCTGCTTCCAGCATTGTCGCCGTGCGGGCGTGGATGCGGGCGTCCAGTGCTGCCTTCTTGACCTCCAGCCTGTATCCCATCGCTTCCAGCGGGGGGAAAGCAGACCGATTGGATGCTGTTAGCGTTCTGCGAACCTCCAGAACCTCCTCCAAAGCCCCGGCAAGGCCAAGGGTCTCAAGCAAGCGAGCAGAATCCGTTTCCTCGGCGGATATCAGCACCCGTTCCAGCAGGCGGATCACCCTGCGGGGGTTCAGCAAGTCAACCCCTTCCGCCCCAGGCACGGAGCGAACACGCAAGCTAAGCTGCTGGCTGTCTCGCTTCCACGCCTGGCTGAAGAGCTGCCGCAGCTTCTCCAACGGAGGCGCCTTGCCAAAATCGAAGCCTCCAAGCAGGGCCTCTATATAAAGGCCTGTCCCGCCTTCTAGCAGGGGGATCTTCCCCCGTTCTCGGATATCCGTGATAGCTTTATGGGCCTGCAGCAAGAAGCCTTGAACCGAGAACTGTTCCGCTGGCTCTGCAATGTCAAGAAGATGGAAACGCGCCTGCCCCCTCTGAGAAGCCGTTGGCTTCGCAGAACCCAGATTGAGCCCCCGGTAGACCTTGCGCGAGTCACAACTGACAATCTCCAGCGGCAGACGCGCCGCCAGGGACAGCGCCAAGGACGTTTTCCCGCACGCAGTAGGGCCTACAATCACGGGTAGCTTACGCGGTCGCTCAAGCATCGCTCTAGAATAGCTGGTCAACCCAGCCCGCTATGTACATCACGTAGTGAGCCATGGTCACCACTATGAATTGCGCCAGAATGGTGCCGATGAACCGTGCAACCACAAGGCTCAGGTTCATCGTCTTGACATCGGATAGTGGCCGCTGGCCGTTTATACACTGGTCGGTAATCATGGCTGCAGGCGGGTCAACGAGGATGAAAAGCAGGAAGGTGGCGATGCCGTTCACGATGCCGGAAAGCGTTACGGCAGTAGCTCGTAGCGACGGGTTGAGCGCGCCAGCATAGACCGTGGAAAGCACACCCACCGTATAGAACGCAGTTACCAGCACCATGAAGGCAATGAAATCCAGCGGAAGCCGACGGACACTTTTGATATACCCGGCCAGGCGATCGTTGAACGGCCATACGAAGTACTTGTAGGCGTGCAGCCATCGCTTCGGGTGCATGACATAAAGCACGACACGTGGTAGCGTCTTGACCTGCTCAAACACCTCCAGCATCCTGGTGAAAATGCGTACGAACGTAGGCGTCAGCAATCCGCCAACCAAGGTGCCTACAGTCGTGGCCAGGATGATGAAGTGGATCTTCCAGAGAAGCGCGTCAACCATCGCGTCGCGCAGCACTGGGTCCAGCACCACCGTTTTGTCGGCCATGTTCCCCACAATGGGAGCTTGAATCATGTTGGAAAGCCGCGCGAAAACGATGATCAGGTTGAAAAGCGCTATGGAGGAAGCCAGCCGCCGGGTGATGGCACCGCTGGTGCGAATGGACAGCGCAAGCGTGTCAGCCATCGCCATGAAGCCGACGAGTACTGCAACGACTATTACGGCACGATCGATGATGGGAGGCATTTACGTGTCAGTTGACCAGAGGAGCAAACAGCGCGATGAACGAGACTTCCTGCACCGGCGTGGTTGTTAGCTCCGCTACAAAGCGGTACAGGTTCTCCTCCAACTGCATTCGCTTGTTGTCGGTGCCGTCCCAGTAAGCCCGGAAAACGACCTCGTCGCCGGGAGCCAGCGAAAGCGATGATCCCTCCTCCGTAAAATAGCGGTTGTACGCGTAATTCCAGAGGAGCTTGTCGTCCCTATAGACCTTGAAGTCGTAATGCTGCCCGGTGGGGAACTTGAGCATCTTATGCGTTTCACCGGTATTGCTGAGCTTGAGAACGAGCTGGATCGCCGGCTGGCCTTCCAGCGTCACTTCGTCCACCCCGAAGTCGTAAGTGAGGCCTTCCATTTCTACCGTTGTAGAGCCGATGGAGAACTCGCCTGCGGGCGCGGCGGGCGGAAGATCCGCCACCACCGGTTCGGTTGCTGCGACTTCCTCGACCTCCGCCTCCGGCGCAGGAGCCAATCCAAGGTCCGTCTCTTCCTCCACAATCACCTCGTATTCGTCTGGGGCGGCCTCCTCCCCTGGTGCGCCTTCTTCAGGTGAAGGCACCTCCGTTGTCGCTTCCTCCGCCTCGTACTCTATCGGGGTCTCCTCCGCTTCGTCCGTGACACTCTCCGGCGATGGCTCTTCAGCCTCTGCCTCTTCCGACAACCTCTCTTCCGGTTGCTCGGCGAAGTAGCTGATCCGTTCTTCCAGTTCGGGCGAATACTCGCTGCGATCGGACAGGTAGTCCTCCACAACTTCGCGCACCAGGTAGGGATAGAGCTGACGCTGTTTCAAAGCGTGCACTGCCGTCAGTCCGGCCAAACCCTCAGCCATGCGGTCGGTCACGGCAACTGTGTAATCCGCTTCGGGCCGGAGAGAGACCCCGCCCACGCGAACACTGTGAGCTTCCCCCCCAAAGATGCCGAAACTCACGCCGCTAACCTGCAGGAAGCTCCCGCGACCGACGTTCTCGGCTCCCTGTGATAGTAGCTCACGCAAATCAGCCCCGCGCATAACGCCCTTCACGATACGTGACTCGCCCGGGTAGGCCTTCAACAGATCGCCGCGCGTAATCGGCCCAGCCGGCAGCCCCCCCCGGAAGGCGCTCGCCTCAAGCAATGCAATCTCCGTCTCGCTGGCCTCACGGACTGCATCAGCGAACAGATTTCCCAGCAGAGTCTCAAAGGACGTGAGCTTGTCCGGCGGCATTGCGCTTGCCAGGCTCCCGATGACCACATCCAGCTGCTCGTCCATGTGGGCCCTGTGCTCTGCAATCACTGCCAGGTAATCTGTGTTCTCCACCCAGCGTCCGCCAAGCTCCTCCAGGTGCTCGTCGAAGTAGCGCAGTTTGTAGCCGTTTTGGCGGTCGCCTTCAAACGTGATCTTGAGCAGGCCAGCCTTAGCGCCCCAGAAGCCGGCCTGGACTATCAGGCTGTTGTCCACCTTCAGGGGAACGCTCAGGGCTGCCATCTGCCCACCGCTGACGATGACGGATATCTCGGGGTGCGCCACCGCCAGCTGGATGTTGTCGGACAGCTTCAGTGTGGACAGCAGGAATATCGTGTCCGCCTGGTTCTTCAGTTGCGGCACCCACTCCGCTGCAACTTCATGAGGGTCGCGGAAGGTCAAGCCGGAAGTATTGGCCGCAGGCACTTGAGATGGCGCGCTTGGGTCAGTTAAACCCAGTAGCGCCACCCGAAAGCCCCCCAGGTCAATCACCTTGAATGGCTCCCCCAGATACCTGCCGCTTGCCTGGTCCAGGACATTCGCGCTCAAGAAAGGGAAAGCCGCTTCGCTGATGCGCTCGGCGAGTTTCTGCCGTCCGATGGCGAAGTCAAATGGCCCGAGGCCCGCTGCGTCGTAATCCAGCATTGACATCAACCGCACATCCAGGTAGCCATCGAGATAGTAGCTCAGAGGCGTGTATCCTAGTGCGTTCCCCGCGTCCAAGGTGAGCCAGCGCAGTCCTTGGTGGCGCCGCTTTTCCTTGAAGTAGATGGCTCGCTTAGCATAGCCGCCCAGTGGCTTGCTGCTCTGATAGTAGTAGGACTGTATGCGGCCGCGAGTGTCGTTTGTGTGCAGAATGCCAATGTTCACCAGCTCTGCGGATGCCGTGAGGGCGGCCAGCAGCAGCCAAGTGCACACTGCTGCTGCAAACACTGCCCAAGCCTTGAATGTGGATCCCTTCATAGTGCCCCCCAGACAGGTGTGGCCGTGAAACCTAATTCTAGCACACAGTGACGCTTGCCCCGGCTTTAACTTCAAGCCTGGGGCCACGATAATGGCTTACTGGAAGCCTATGAACAAAGAGCGGATGGAAAAACTCGCGCGCTGGTGGAACGAAGCTTCTTCACAATTAGAGACCGGTGATGGTGAAGCGGTTAAACGCAAACTGCAGCTCATGGAAGCGGAGCTGCGGGTGGCTCTCCGATCTGAAGCTGCACCGAGACGGCGGATAGCCCTGCTAGTTCCTGTTGCCATTGCCACGGCAGCAGTGCTGGCAGTGATGCTTGCCGTCGTGTTCCTGCAACCTGGGCAGCAGCCCTATACGGTTGCGCTGCAGGGGGAGCCCCTAATGCCGCCGGTCACGGCGGAGCCTCACGAGGTGGCGCCGCCAACCACGTTGGAAGCTGTCCCTCCACCAACCAGCAGCGCCGCGGTGTCTTCCATACAGAAGGCGCCATCGCGCCCACGGCCAACCAAGAGAATACTGGCTGCAAGATCCCCCCGGCCTTCGGCGGAGGACGAGAGAAGCGCGCCAGCATCGGCAACGCGCGCTCCGCTGGAGCCATCCCCTGCCCACAGCGAGCCCGAAACCAGCAGGGAGACAGAGGCTTCCGCCTCGTTGGATGCGCTCGCGCTACTGGTGATGATTGAGCAAGAGTTTGAGCAGTAGCCACACCCACTGCTATAATACCTGGGTCGTTATCACACATCCTGGAGGGAGGGATGGGACAAATGCCCGTCGCCAACTTCGCGAAGATCTCTTTTTTCGCTCTCGTGCTGCTCCTGTTGGAGATGGCAGCTCCGCCTGCCCCGGCTTACGCCCAAGGGGTTGTCATCAACAACATCCAAATGGTCGGGCTCAAGCACCTCGATCAGAGCATTGTCCTGGACGCGCTGACTATCAAGCCCGGCCAGGAAATCACCGGCAACGTGCTGACCGAGCTGAACCGGAACTCCGAGCTGCTGTACGCCACCGGCTTCTTCCAAGAGCCCCCAAGGCTCTCGCTGGACTACTTTGAAGGCAAGACCATCCTGGTGATTGAAGTGCTGGAGAATCCGGTCTTCCGGGAGGTGAAGTTCAGCGGCAACACCATCTACACTGACGAGGAGCTGCAGGAGTACATCACGCTGACGCCGGGAGAAGTCACCAACCTCAGACAGCTGGAGGATGATATCGCGGTCGGCGTACTGGGCAAGTACTCGGAAGACGGCTATGTGGGAGCTTACATTGTAGAGTTCGCCCTGAGCACCCTGGAAGAGGATAGAGGCACCGTCTACGTCACGATTGGCGAGGGTAAGGTGGACAGCATTGCCTTTGAAGGCAACGAGAAGACCAAGGAATCGCTGCTGCGGATGGTAGTGGGAAGGCAGGTGACTACGGGTGAGCTTCTGAGGAAAGGCGCAGTTGAGAAGGCCATGCAAGACCTCTACAACATGGGTATCTTTGAGCAGGTTGAGCCCACGATGGAACCGTCAGTTACGCCCGGCAACCTTGTCCTCAAGTTCGTGGTAACCGAGGCTCCAACGGGGCAAGCAGGCATTGGACTGGGATACTCTACCGTGAATGGCCTGCAGGGCACGATCTCATACAGCGAGCGCAACTTCCAGGGCGAGGGCAAGACCATATCCGCCATTGTTGTCTTCAGCAAGAACAACCCGGGCTACCAAGTGGACTACTCCGACCCGTACCTGAGCGAGAGCGACTTCTTCTCTGCAAGCGTTTACGACCTCAACTACCGCCAGCAGCGGAATCCAGGCTCGCCCATTGAGAGCGAAATAGACGTCTCCAGCTTGGGGGGTAGTCTGACATGGGGGCATCACTTCAACACGGAGCTCTCCGGGACTATCGGGCTGGGTGTAACAGATTACGACTACGATGTAATCAAAGGCGACCCCTTCCACGACTACGGCCCCGAGCGCCGCAGGCGCCTGGAGCAGACCGGTCAGACCCGCAGCATAACGCTCGGAATGACCCACGACACGCGCGACAACGTGTTCACCACCCACAATGGCACCTACCTGGGCGGGAGCGCTCAACTTGCGGGCTTCGGCGGGGACTTTGATTTCCGCAAGTACGTGCTGGACGGGCGCGTGTTTATGCCCCACGCGAAGAAAAACACGCTCGGCCTCCGCGCCAAGATCGGCATTGCCGAGGGCAATGTCCCGGTGTTTGAGGAGTTCCGGGTGGGCGGAGTCAACTCAGTGCGCGGCAGGCCGGAAGACGACCTGCTGGGTACCAAGATGCTGTTGCTCAACGCCGAGTATCGCTTCCCCCTGGACAAGAAGCAGACCTTCACCGGTGTTGTATTCACTGACTGGGCATGGTGCGGCGAGAGTTTCTCTGAAACCGATGCAGCCCGCACTGCCGGAATCGGTGTGCGCTTCCGCGTCCCCGCCCTGGGACTGGGGTCCATCCGCCTGGATATGGGATGGGACCTGATTGACGGCGGCTCACGTGTTCACTTCGGCATTGGCGAGATGTTCTAGTTGACCTTCTGGAGTTTGCGAGTATGCGGCTGATCTGCATTCCGCTGGCTGCGATTCTCTGCACTATCGCCGTCTGCCACGTGGCGCCCGCGCAGAGCGAGGGGGCTGAGACGCCTCGCGTCGCTGCAATCAAGTTAGAACTCGAGTGGGAAGATGACGAACCCACCGGGAAAGTGGCGGATGAGGTCCACAATGCAATCGCTCGCACGCTGGAACTTGCCCTCATAGAGCAGCTTGAAGGGTCTATCGCACAGATAGAAGCAAACAGAGAACAGATCGTCTCAACCTTAAGCAGCGTCATTGACCTCGCTCTGAGCAAGCGCGGAATGACGCTGTCGGAGCTTCGGATCTCCCCGGGTGAGACCACAACATGTCACGTTGCCATCCGCCTTAGCGGAGACAGAATCGAGGGTTTTGAGGTTGAGTTCCGCTTCCGCTCGGACACGCCGCTACTACGTGACATCACCGGCAGCGACCGCGCGAGCCTCCAGACGGCGCTAATGGGCGCTTTCGGCGGCACGCCTTACAGCGACGCCGCCTGGGTAGAGCGCATGACGATGAGAGAGGCCAAGGAGTGGTTCCGGCAGCAGATCGGTTACAGCGACTTTGACCCACTGGTGCTCGTGCTGCCGGCGGAGACGACCCGCGTGTATGTGACGCTGATACCGCAAGAAGGAGCCAGCGTGGTGCAGAGGCACTTCGTGAAGATACGATCCTCTACGATGCTGAACCTGCAGGTGAATGATGCTGGCAGCGTGGTCAGCGCCAACTTGCAGGCGCTTCACGGACTGCCTGTCACCTTTGTGGAAGCGAAGGCCCACGCTATTGAGGACTACCTTACGCGCGAGATTGAGTTCGCCAAACCGCTCCAAGTGATGGAGCCAACAGCCACTGTGGAGCTATTCACCGTGAGAGAGGACATCTCTCTAATCTACGATGTGGAGTCCGCCAGGTTCCGGTTGGGGGCAACCGGCAGAGTAGACCTCAACCGTGAAGAAGGGGAGGCTCGATTCGATTTCACTGCAGGTGTGAGAATAGGACGCAGTGCTGATGTGTTCTTCCACGGCATCTTCTTCCCGGGCCAGTTTGAGCTGCAACCGCAGCTTGGCCTGGCGGTCAGGAAGGAAGGTCTGGCCAGTCTTGAAGGCGCTTACGACTTTAAGCTGAATAGCCCGGTTTTACGCGGAAGTGTGAGCATAGCCGAGGACTTCTACATTTCCGGTGAGCACTACATCAAATCCGAGCTCAAAGACCTCAACGAATACGGCATAACTTACATCTTCCGCAATTACTATGAGTTTAAGCTCCTGACCGACTTCCGCGACGAGCTGTTCGCCTCTATTGGAGTGAGAATATGAGTTTCACGCTGAGCCAGCTGGCGGAAATACTGGGTGGCGAGCTGAGAGGCGACGCGGCACTCCCGATCTCAGGCGTTTGCAGCCTGGAGCGGCCAGAGAGCGGCTGCATTGCCTTTGCTGATTCGGCAAGGTCTGTACGCCAGGCCAAAACCGAGTATCTGGCTGCGGTCATCACTACCCAGGAGCTGGCGGGCTCATTCGACAATGCCATCGTTGTCCGAAACCCGCGCCTGGCATTCGTGCATGTGATTGAACACTTCCTTGCCCAGAAGCCTCAGCCCGAACCTGCCATCAGCACCCTGGCGACTATCAGCCCCCAGGCGAAGATAGGAGAGAACGTCAACGTGGGCGAGTATGCGGTAATAGCGGCGCATGCTGTGGTCAAGACCGGTGCCCGCATCGGCGCGGGTTGCTACCTCGGCGAGAACACGATGGTCGGGGCTAGAACGATAATCCACCCGGGCGTAAGAGTGCTGGCGGACTGCGAGATAGGCGACCGTTGCATTGTCAACTCGGGCACGGTCATCGGATCCGAGGGCTTTGGCTTCGTCACCACCGCCGAGGGACACCATAAGTTCCCCCAGCTCGGGCGCGTTGTGATTGGCGACGACGTGGAAATCGGTGCGTGCTGCACCATTGACCGTGCCGCACTGGATGAAACCAGGATCGGGCGCGGCTGCAAGATAGACAACCTGGTGCAGATCGCCCACAACGTGACCATAGGCGAGCACACGCTGATTGCCGCTCAGTGCGGCATCGCGGGACGTGCCAGTATTGGGTCCTGGTGCGTGGTCGGCGGGCAAGTGGGCATTCAGGGCGGGGTGGAAATCGGCGACCGCTGCGTCATTGCCGGCCAGAGCGGCGTGTTCAGCTCTCTGCCGG
>CAZXPM010000037.1:0-303 GCA_964643155.1 uncultured Planctomycetales bacterium
GTTTGACCCGGCCATGCCCCAGGCCGTAATTGTGGAATTCGCGCCCGGTACTTACGACGAACGTATCGCCGAGCTGCTGGCGTTGGCCAACAGCAAGGGAATGGATGTGCTGGACTTGAGCTTCACCAACACCGCGCAGGTGCGCAGCAGTGAAGGCAGGCTGCTCGTTGTCTTTGTGGGCAAGTAAGACCGATGATCCAGCCCTAACTCAGCTCCGCACGCCAGGTGGCGAGCTTACGGCGGAGCACCAGTACCGCCGCGGTATGAATCTGGCAGATGCGGCTTTCGGACAGCCCCATTATC
>CAZXPM010000037.1:313-12947 GCA_964643155.1 uncultured Planctomycetales bacterium
TTGTAGTAGAGGTGCAGTACCGTGCGGTCGCGCTCCGGCAGCGCTGACAGCTCCCGGGCCAGCGCTTCGGCGAACTTGCGGCGGGTAATGTCGTCCGTCGGACTTCCGCCCTCCACTTGCTCCGGCAGCGTCAGCGAGCCGCTTTCATCCTCCAGGTCGCGGAAGGACACCACAGTGAGCGCCGACAGCTCAGAAAGCAGCCCGCGGTACTCCTCCAGCGGCAGGCCAAGCCTTTCAGCCATTTCTTCCTCTGTCGGCGGGTGCCCGTGCAGGTTCTCCAGTTCGGATTGGGCAGCAGTAATTTCCCGCGCCATGCGCCTAAGGCGGCGGGGGGCCCAGTCCAGGCTGCGCAGGTAGTCCATGATGCTGCCGCGGATGCGGAATGTAGCGAAGGTCTCAAACTTCACGTTGCGCGTCGGGTCGTAGCGCTTGATGGCTTCAATCAGGCCCTGCAGGCCCTCCGCGTAGAGATCTTCGCGCTCAACACTGGGGGGCAGGTCAATCAGCAGGCGGTCAACATTGTAGTCAATGAGGTGGGAGTAGTACTGCACGACCTGCTCAATGAGCTGCTGGTCGGACAAGTCCTTGTAGTCTTGAAGCCCGGATTTTGTCTTTCTGCCCGAAGCCATCACGCCTTACTGCTGGGTTTCCCAGCCTCCTTGGTTGCGACGTTCTCAGCCGCCGGCTTCTGCTCCTTGTCCCCTGCTTTACCGTTGTCATGATGGCTGGCGGCAGCCGCCTCTCTCTGGGCAATGAGGGAGCTAAGGGCGGCGTCCAGCCGGCCGGACGCGGATGCAAATGCGGCGAGGAGGATTCCAAGCGCCTGGCCTACCACAAACAGCGCGATGCTCACCACCAGCGCGACAATGAGCATATAGGTCGGCTCCCAGGAGTTCATCAACCCGATGGCGAGCACGATGAACAGCCCTGCCGCGAGAAGCACAAAGCCCGTACCAATCCGGAGTCCCTCGCGCCGGCGCTTCTCTTCTTCGCGCAGGGCTACCAGAATCAACTGGGTCACCTCCAACGCGTCTGTTTTCTTATTCGCGGCCATATCTGGTTACTTCCTCTGGATGAAAGGGAAGATCCGATCGAAGAAATGGCTGTGGCGCGCCATCCCCTCTTTGCCGTGCAGCATCGTCTGCGCGATGTGGCGGATGCGAGAGCCCGCAGCCGACTTGGGTGAGCGCAACACTAGTGGGACCTGCGCCCGTACTGTGGCCTCCACCTGGCTGTCATCGGGGATGATACCCAGCAGCTCAAGGTCGCGGTGCAAATAACGGTGAACGACCTGCGCTAGTGCAGCATAGGCCTCCTTCGCCACCGTCTGGTTCACTGCGCGGTTGACCACCACTTTCACCTGCGCATCGCTGAATTCATTCCAGATGAGCTTCAGTGTGGAATAGGCATCCACAATGGAGGTGGGCTCGGCCATTACCACGAGGATGGTCTCGTCCGCCGCCGAGCAGAAGCGAATGACAGCGCTTGATATGCCCGCTGCCGTGTCAAAGATGATACGGTCAAAGGCGAACTCCAGGCGCCTCAGGTCCTCCAGAATACGCAGGACGTCGCGCTCGCCGAGGTTGACCAGCTCGTAGATTCCACTGCCACCGGGGAGAATCGTGATGCCGCCTGGTCCCTTGATGAGGATGTCCTCCAGCGGGACACGCTCCATCAGGTAATGCTGAAGGGTGAACGTCGGAGTTATGCCCAGCAGGACATCCAGATTAGGCAATCCCAAGTCGGCGTCAAACAGCAAGACGCGTTCCTCCATCGCCGCGAAGGTGATGGCGGTGTTAAGTGAGAAGATGCTCTTGCCTACCCCGCCCTTGCCGCTAGTCACTGCATAGACACGGCAGGTTGAGTTGCCACTGCGCGATAGCGCCTTTCTGCGCGTGTGGGACGCCAAGGCGCGAAGACTCTCGGCCTGATCTCTCAAAACGCGCCCCCCTTCTCGCAGTAGGCACGAGCAAAGCTGAGATTGGCCTCACGGATGTCCTCGGGAACACGCTGGCCGATGGTGAAGTACCGCACGGGCTTCTGCGACTGCCGGGTGATGTTGTATATGCCGCCTGGATGCGGCGTTTCGTCCAGTTTGGTTATGTTGACGTGCGTGTACTTCAGCGGGGCAAACTTGTCTACCGCCGCTTGAGCGTCCAGCGGCCCCATAGTTGCGCTCAGCACCAGATGCACTTCATCAGGTGGGCATTTCTCCAGCAGGCTGCGCAGCTCCTCAATGTACCGAGGGTTCATGGGCGAGCGCCCGGCAGTGTCCACTAGCAACACATCCTGATAGCGCTGGCGATTGACGATCCGGCGGTACTCATCAGTGGTGAACGCGAGGTGGAAGGAGATACCCATGATATCGGCGTAGGTCTTGAGCTGCTCCGGTGCGGCGATACGGTAGTTGTCCAGGGAAACCAGCCCCACACGCATACCCTTCTGCAGGTTCAGCACTGCAGCTATCTTGGCGATGGTGGTGGTCTTGCCCACGCCGGTCGGGCCTACCAACATCACCACCTTGGGGTGCGGTTCATTCACCGAGACGTTGATGCCGCCATCAAGCAGGATCTCGGAGAACACTGCACGGCAGACGGATTTCCACCATTCCTTGTCGTTCTGGCCACCCTTGCCCGCATCGGCGGTTTCCCCCACCATTCCTCTCGCAGCATCGGGAGGGAAGCCGCATTGCAGCAGCTTAACGAACCGCCCCTCGAGCTCCCGCGGCACCCCTGCGAACTTTGTCTCGCTATCCGGCTTCTTGGCGGCCAGCTCTTTGGCATACTCCAGCCTCTCTCGCCGGGTGTACTCCTCTTCCAATCCCAGATCGCGCAGCTCATCGCGCACGACCTTCAGTTCCGTCGGCTCCTCTCGCTGCGGAAAAACCTCAGTCAGCTCGCCTTCGCCGTCGGCAGCGGTGCCATCCGGCAGTTCGTCCTCCGCGGTCTTCTCTTCCGGAGGCGAAGCCTCTTCTTCCGGCGCAGCGACTCCTGCTTCAGCATCTGCCCCTTCTCCGTACGGCGCTGCATTTTCATCCGCCACCACTTCGAAGGTTGTCTCCCCAATGTGGTGACCGCCGTTCCCCCCAGTGGCTTCCGGGCGGTACTCGGCCATGGCGATAAGCTCAACCATCACCGTCCCACCCAGCAGGCCCAGCAAACCGCCCTGACGGAACAGCCGCCGGTGGATCTCCACCGACTCACCCAGCTCTGAGTGCGCACGGGCGACGAGGTCATCCACCTCGTTGCGGCGGCCCACGTATCGTCTAATTCTCAATGCCATCAGGGTTCTTCACCACTCCGATTGTCTTCATTATAACTTCACCGGCCACTTCGCTATAGGACAGCACGGCCACACCGGGGTATATCTTCTCAATGATCTTGCGGAAGTACGGTCGCACGCGCGGACTCACCAGGAACACCGGAGAGTACCCTTTCGAGGTCATCAGCTGAATCACCTCACCCACGTTCTCCACCACTTTGCGGAGGTAGTCTGGCCGCAGCACCGGAATAGTGCCGGTTGGGGTCTTCTGGAGGTTGGCGGCTATGTTCTCCTCAATTCTGGGATCAAGGGTCGCGACCACCAGCTCGTTCTTCTCGTCAGTATAGGATTCAGTAAGCTGCCGCGCCAGAGCCTGCCGCACGTACTCCGTCAGCAGCTCCACGTCCTTGGTCTGGTCCACGAAGTCCCCCAACGCCTCCAGAATAGTGGGGAGGTTGCGAATAGAAACCTGCTCGCGGAGCAACAGTGTAAGCACCCGGCTGAGCTCCGATAGTGACAGCTTGCCGGGGATGAGATCCTGCACCAGCGCGGGGTAACGCTCCTTCAGCTCGTCTATGTGCTCCTGCACGGACTGCCGGCTCAGCAGCTCGGCCGCGTTGTGCTTTATGACCTCGGTCAGGTGCGTGGACAGGACCGTTGTAGGGTCCACTACCGTGTAGCCGAGGACCTCCAGACGGTTGCGGTGTTCCGGCTGGATCCAGTAAGCGTCAAGGTTGAACGCAGGCTCCTTGACCTTGATGGCGTCCAGATCCGCCGGGGGCTCCTCTTCAGCCATCGGGTTCATCGCCAGATAGCGGTCAAGCATAAGCTCGCCTCGCGCAACCGGCGTACCCTTGATCTTGATCAAATACTCGCTAGGCTTGAGCGTGATATTGTCGCGTATCCGCATAGGCGGCACAATGAAGCCGAGCGAAAGCGCAACCTGCCGCCGGATGGAGTTCACACGCTCCAGCAAGTCGCCGTTCTGCTTCTTATCCACCAGCGGTATCAGCCCGTATCCGATTTCCAGTTCGAGCTGGTCGATTGAGAGAATGTCCTTGAGGTCGCGTTTGGCTTGCTCTTCTTCGCTGGGAACGCCTTCGGCCGAAACATCCTCGCGTTCAGAAGGCTTGCGCTGGATCTCGGTCTCCTGCGGCTGCATAAAGGCGAACGTCCCGCGCTGGGAGTTCCAGCCGAGAAGGGCAAGGACTCCGGCGGCGACAATCAAGAACAGGTGCGGCATTCCTGGCGCCAAGCCCATAATAAACACAAAAGCGGAGGCAATGTAAAGCGCTTTGGGTACCATCAGCAGCTGGCCCACCACGCTAGCCCCGACTGTCTCTTCAGTAGCAGCCTTGGTGACCATGATGCCGGTGGCGCTGCTGATTAGTAGCGCAGGGATGGTCGCCACCAGCCCGTCGCCAACTGTCAGCCGCGTGAACACGTTCAGCGCCTCAGTCCAGTGCATCCCCATCTGAGCCACGCCCACGATGAAACCTGCACCCACGTTCACGACTATCAGTATCATCGTGGCTATGGCGTCGCGCTGAACGTACCGCGAGGCGCCATCCATGCTGCCAAAGTAGTCCGCCTCGGCCTCAATCTCGGCTCGCCGTGCCCGCGCTTCATCTTCAGTGATAAGGCCGGCATTGAGATCGGCATCAATGGAAAGCTGTTTGCCTGGCATCGCGTCCAAGGTGAACCGCGCTGCCACCTCACCGATGCGCTGGGCGCCATGGGTGATGACCAGGAAGTTGACAAGGACGATGATGATGAAAATCGTCAGGCCCACCACGGGATTCCCGCCCCCGCCCGCACTCCCGCCAATGACCATAGTGGCAAAGGTCTGGATGATATGGCCGGCGTCCGCGTTCAGCAGAATCGAGCGCGTGGTCACAACATTGAGCAGCAAGCGGA
Organism: uncultured Planctomycetales bacterium; assembly: GCA_964643155.1. Taxonomy (GTDB): domain Bacteria; phylum 4484-113; class 4484-113; order 4484-113; family 4484-113; genus CAZKNJ01. The sequence continues at coordinate 5,492 of CAZXPM010000037.1, forward strand.
AGATAGTGGTAAACAGGATGAGGACGGGGAAGATGGAGAAGTCCAGCGGCTTGTTCACGTACATGGATGTGAGGAGCACCACCGCAGCCACCACGATAGACGTGAGCACGAAGAAGTCAATCAGCGGGACCGGTACCGGAATAACGAGCAGAAGGAATGCCCCAAGGAACAGCAGGGGCAACGCCATTTCGTAATTGCGTTGGATGAAGCTGAGCGCACTCGTGCGAGCAACGGTCTGTTCCACTGCTACCGCCCCCCGCCCATTGCAGACGCCCCCGTGAGGCTCAGCTCAACTTTCCACGTGTGGTTTGCCATCCCATAGCCATTTTAGCGGAGAAGTTCGTTATCCACGCGTTGTGGACAGGATTTCATCATCGTGGACAAAGGGGACATGAGCTATCGGGGCTGGACGCGAGCGTTCTTGTCAACAGAGGTTAAACGCTAACGGGGCACAGGCACTGACTGAAGTATCTCTGCCACCACTTCATCGGGCTTGCGGCCTTCTATTTCAAGCTCTGGCGCGAGAATCAGGCGGTGATTGAGCACATGGGGAGCAAGGGTAACAATGTCGTCGGGCACGATGTAGTCGCGTCCGGCCAGGGCCGCCAGCGCTTTGGCGCCGCGCAGCAAGTGGATACCGGCCCGCGGGCTGGCGCCGAGCAGGATCCCGCCACGCTGGCGGGTGCGCGCTACTACGTCCAGGATGTAGTCAAATAGCTCGTCCTTCACTTTGACGTCCTTCACTTCGTTCATCAGCGAGTCGTACTGCGTGGAGATATCCAGATTTCGCAAATCCGCAGCTGCGATATCCTGGGCGTCAAACCCGCGGTGGTAGCGCATCAGCATTTCTCGCTCGCTCTTGCTGTCAGGGTAGCCAACTCTGACACGCATCATGAAGCGGTCAAGCTGCGCTTCGGGCAGCGGGTAAGTCCCCTCGTACTCAATGGGGTTCTGCGTAGCGAAAACAGTGAAGTCCGGCGGCAGCGCCAGCACCTCGCCTTCAATGCTAACCTGGCGTTCCTCCATTGCCTCCAGCAGCGCCGACTGAGTCTTAGGAGGGGTACGGTTTACTTCGTCCGCCAGCAGGAATTTGCAGAACAGCGGCCCGCGGTGCAGATGGAACTTACCGTCGGATGAGGAGTAGACCATCGTTCCCAGGATGTCGCTTGGGAGCATGTCTGGAGTGAACTGCACGCGCTTGAAGTCTCCGCCAAAAATGGCTGCCAGCGCCTTTACCATGAGTGTCTTCGCCAAGCCTGGCACGCCTTCAAAGAGGACATGCCCACGGGAGAAATAAGCAACGAGCATCAGGCGGAGGGTCTCGTCCTGGCCGACTACGACCTTGCGGAACTCGGTAGAGACTTCACTGAAGATTTCGGCGATGCGCATAAGCGTTCCAGGCAACGGAATGGTGCGAACGTGATTATAACAGAGCACAGGCCAGGATAGATGGTCCCTATTCTCCCGTCGGAGGTGGCTTGACCGGCGGCGGAGTGCTCCCACCTTCCGCCGGGGGGAGAGGCGGTGGCTTCGTCTCAGGCGGCGCAGCGCCTCGCTCTGCGCCGGGGAGGGTACCGGGATTCGTCATTTTGTCCACCAGGTTTTGCGGCTCAGTTCCGGGCTGAGCCCTTTCCTTAGGACGATGCGTCTTGAAGTTGCCCTTGCTGTCCACAGTGATGCGCGTCCCAGTGGGCAGCCGCGCCTCCAGCAGCAGGTCTTCTGTGGGGCCGCTCGGGCCGCTGAATACGATCCCACGCTCCATATACTCCTCGCCGATGAACCGCCGGTCCAGATAGGGGCCGCCGTTCTCGTCAGACGCCAGAACGGAGAAGCTGTCGTACCTGCCGTTGCGCAGGAAGTAAGCGCGCTCCTTTTCGTAGATGTAGCGCAGCTTCTCGCGGGCGAATGCTTCCATGTCGTCCACCTGAACCGGCTTGAGCGTAGGCAGCGCCACCAGCACTATCCCCAGCACCACGGTCAGCAGAATGAGCAGCTCCAGCAGCGTCATAGCGCCGCATCTTCCAGCCAGAATGCGTTTGCCCCAACCTCTGCTCACGCTAAGATTATATGCCATCAGATTAAGTGAAGAACCAAATGGTAGTATGTTCTTTGGAGTGGGCGTCAATGGAAGCCCGCTGTGTTATTAACTGAAGCGCGCATTGGCTATACCCTGCTTGGAGGACAATAGTGGAATTCGCACCGTGGAATGAGAACTGGGACACCGTGGTAATCGGCGCCGGCCCCGGCGGGGTTACGGCGGCGATTTACGCTATACGCGGAGAGCAGAAGACGCTGCTCATTGAAAAGGCCTACACCGGCGGCCAGATTGCACTGACCGCCGAAGTGGAGAACTACCCGGGATTCCCCTCCGTGACGGGAATGGAGCTCGCGCAGAGGCTGGACGAGCACCTGCGCAAGTTCAATACGCCTATTCTCAACAAGACGGTGGAGAACATCAGCGAGGCAGGCGACCGCGAGTACTTCGTGGAGCTGGGAACAGGCGAGAAGGTGCGCACCAAGAACATCATCATCTCCACCGGCAGCAGCCCGGACCTACTGGAAGCCGAAAACGCCAAGAAACACTACGGGCGCGGGGTGTCTTACTGTGCGGTGTGCGACGGCCCGTTCTTCAAAGGACAAGACGTTATCATAGTGGGCGGCGGCGACGCGGCCATGGAGGAAGCGCAGTACCTAGCGAGTGTCTGCCGCAAAGTCACCCTGGTTCACCGCCGCGAGGGCTTCCGGGCACAGCCTATCGCTATCACCCGCACTCAGGCGCTGCCGAATGTGGAGTTCAAGCTCAACCGTGTAATCACCCGCGTTCTGGGGGACGAGAAAGTTGAGGGAGTGATTCTGAGGAACACACAGACGGGCGAGGAGGAGAAGTACCCCACGGCCGCCGTGTTCGTTTTCATTGGGCACACGCCCAACACCAAGTTCGCGGCCAATCTTCTGAAGCTGTCCGACACTGGCGAGATCTACGTGGACGGGCGCCAGCGAACGGAGAAGCCTGGTGTTTTCGCGGTAGGCGACGTTACCTACCTGAGCCACCGGCAGATGACGATTTCCGTGGGCGAAGGCGCCACGGCGGCGATTGAAGCCGGGCGCTATCTCATCACCGGTGACTGGCCGGAGACGCTGGTGCCAAAACACTAGGGCTGGCTTAGCAGGCTAGGTTTTCCTCCGCGTCCGCATGCCGTGCAGTGGTATAATCCCCTGCCGTGGAACCCCCAAGCATCCCTGTCGCCTGGTGGGCGCTGATGGCGGGAACGGCTACTATTGCGCTGGTTCATGCTGCAGCGGGTCCCGACCATTACCTACCGTTTATAGCCATCGGACGCGCACGCGAATGGAGTCTGGCGCGTGCTTTCTTCATCACGCTCGCCGCTGGCATCGCCCATGTGCTTTCGTCGGTAGTCATCGGGTTTATCGGCATCGCCGCTGGCATCACGCTGGAGAGCCTGAAGTTTCTGGAGGGCACCCGTGGAACTGTGGCAGGATGGTTGCTCATTTTAGCCGGTGTTTTCTACCTGCTGTGGTCGCTGCGCCAGCATTCGCACCGGCATGCGACCATGGATCTCGACGACCCGCGGATGCGCAACCGGAGCGTACTGTTCTGGACACTGGTGGCAGTGGTAGTGCTGGGCCCCTGCGAGCCGCTGGTACCGCTGATGTTCGTGGCGGTGCAGATAAGCTGGACCGCGGTCATCGTCTCCAGTCTCTTGTTCCTAGTGCTAACTCTCGTAGTGATGGAGGCGTTTGTGCTGGCTGCGCTGGCGGGACTGAGAGCGCTGCCCTTTCAGCTAACGCACCGGCTCTCCAATGCGCTTGCCGCCCTCGTGATCATAGGGCTGGGTGTGGCGCTCATGCTGATGCCGTAGAGCTCCCCGGTAGGCTAATCGCCTTCATCTCGGTGGTATAATCCCATAGTAGTCCCAACCGAGGTGATATCACCTGACACGATCTAAGCTCGCGGCGGTTGCCGCGCTTTGTTTGCTGCTAGTTGGCGCCGGTTGCGGCGGGCACTCCGCCAGAATCACCCTATCTCAGACGGCAACGGGTGACGCACCACGCGGCGCCACGGTGATTCCTCCAACTGAAGGTGGAGACGGGCTCGTCTCGCGCCCGCCCACCTGGCAGGACACGCGGGGATTCACCGCAGGCGTGGATTACCACGCAGACGAGATACTGATCATGTTCGCCGATGCTCTGGTGGGCGCGGTAGATGGTGGCGCTGGGCTCGGCTCCGGACAGCCGCCCATCAACTCTTCGTCAATGCTGTTTGCGAATGCTGACCATGCGAAGTTTGCTCGCAAGCTGGCGGAAGACTACGGGATGAGCATCATTGAAGGATGCGAGGCCTACGTTGAGGGTTTCAACTACTGCGGATACCATCTGCCGCCAGGCATGGAAGCGGAGCCGCTGATGCAGCGCTTGCTGGATGAGAACCCGGTGAACGTGCGACTGGTGGAATACAACCCCATATACCGACCGTGCTACACCCCTAACGACCCCAAGGTGCAGGACGCGACGCAGTGGTTTCACGACTCCTCGCACATGGACAATCTCGGCGCCTGGGATACGCAGACCGGTGACCCGGACGTATACGTGGCGGTAATCGACTCCGGCGCGGATATGGACCATCCGGACCTGGCAGACAACATCCTGGACATCAACAGCCGCTGGCCGGGTGAGGACTTTGACCTCGGCGAAAGCGACACCTGGCCCCAGGACAACATAAACCACGGATCCCACTGTTGCGGCATTGCCGCGGCCACGGGTGACAACGCCACTGGCGGTGCGGGAGTGGCTTATGACGCCGGCATCCTGCCAATTAAGGTCACCAATTCGTCCGGCGCTTTCGTCGCCTCGGTCAGCGGCATCATCCTCGCTGTTCAGTGCGGGGCCTCGGTCATTAGCATGAGCTTTGGAAGCTACATGCCAAGCGATACGCTGAAGGAAGCGTGCGAGTACGCTTACCTGAACGGTACTTTGCCGGTGGCGGCGGCCGGCAACGACAACAACGGCGCGCAGATCCATCACCCGGCCGGCATCCCGGTGTGCATCGCCGTGGGCGCGGTGAACTCCAGTGACAATAAGGCAGGGTTCAGCAACTACGGGCCGTGGCTGGACAGCGTGGCCCCGGGAGTGAGCATTTACTCCACAATTCCCAACAACACATATGCCAGTTTTCAGGGAACCTCCATGGCCTGTCCCATGGTGGCGGGGGCAGCACTGCTGCTGATAGCGGAGTACGGCGACACCCTAAGCCTGGATCAGATTCGCGGGCTGATTGAGTCTACAGGCGACGCGGTCAGCGATTCGCAATGGCGCAACGATTACGTGACGCGGGTGAACACGGCGAATGCGCTGGCTGGCACCGCCGGAACCGCACCGGTAGTTGATATAACCAGCCTAACCAACGGCCAGAACGTGACTGGCATAGTGAGCATAGACTGCGAGGCAACCGACGACGGGGCAATTGAGCGAGCGTTCCTGTACATTGACGGGCTGCTGGTGGATGAGCTTTACGATCCGGGGAGTTCGTTTGGCTTCAGTTATGATGCTACTGACGAATACCCGGGACAGATGAACGTGGTCGTGGAGGTGGTGGACGACGACTTCATCCACGGCTTTGACGAGCGCTCGGTAGTGGTGACCGACAGCTACTACATGCCCATCCCCTACTACAACACCTTTGACGGGCAAGACACCGGCCACTGGACGCAGTATAGCTTCAGTGGCGAGGCTTACTGGCACCTGTACGAGGAAGCCCCCGGGGATTTCGCCCTGCGGCTGGGAGACCCGGCGCTGTCGCCCCCCAAGTACCGCCAACGGGATGTGGACTGGCTGGTGTCACCGCTGTTCGACCTGCGGGACGTGGAGCACGCAAAGGTCGTGTTCACCGGCGACTGGAGCTTCAGTGCCGACAAACTGATGATGATGGCGGTGTATGGCGAGAACGGCGGCGGCTACTTCGATATCTACAACCCGCCCTACGCTCTCAGCTACAACGGCAACGTCATCTTCTCGCTAAGCGGCATCGTTGGCAGCGCGGTTCAGTTCTACTGGATGTTGGACGGCGCCAATGCCGGCGGCCAGAAGTGGTTCCAGTTTGACGACTTCTACATCGCCACGCCGACGGAGCTGCCCCTCGTGGCATTTTACGACCCGGTCGAAGGACAGGTGGTGGACGGCCAAGTGCTGCTGGACCTGCGCGTTTTTGACGACCACCCCTGGCAGGTCGAGCGGTGCACCGTGGACATTGACGGGGAGCCGTATGACACAACTTATGGGCCGGACTGGAGCCTGACACTGGACACTAGCGCTTATCCCAACGGACCGCTGAGCATCACTGCCACGGCCTATGAATACGATCTATATGACAACGACGAAGACGGCTCACTGGAAGACAAGGTTAGCACTGTTCTTACACTGCTTGTGGGGCATCACAGCGTGGCGACCATTGCGCCAACCGAGGGCTTTTACTTCGACCCGGTGACCATCACCGGCAGCGGCTTCGGTGCCTACAGCGAGGGCGGGACGGTGGTCACGTTCGCCGGCGATGCCGGAAGAGTGGAGGCGCCGATACAGTCCTGGAGCGACAGCAGCATTGAGGTGCTGGTGCCGGTCGGCGCGGAGACGGGAAAGGTAGAGGTGTCGCTCAACGGCGCGGCGCGCGCAAGCGCCGACAGCTTCGCAGTGCTCACACCCTACGACGACTTCGGCTACGAATTCGTGGATCCGCCCGCAGACATGATGTTTGACCGGACCTTCAGCGTACGGGTGTTCGCGCAGCCGGACCTGGACAGCGTCACCATCCGCATAGCCGACGCACCGGGTAAGGAGTGGAACATCACCACGCGGGGCAACGAGAGCGACATCGTGGTGGAGGTGAACATCGCCGGGCTGACGACCGGCGCGTATGACCTGCAGGTTGAGGGCTTCCGGGGCGCTTACAGCGAAACGCTGGACGGCACGTTCTACTTGAATACGCTGCCGGGGGATTTCGACTCCAGCGGGGTGGTGGACGACGGCGACACGGCGTTTCTGGAGCTGTTCCTTGCCGCGAATGGGGAACTAGCCGAGGATGCGCCGGGCTTCCTGCCGTTCCTGGACGCAAACGACGACGGCGTTATCAGCGAATCCGACGCGCCGTTCGTGGGGTATCACTGGGGGGATGTGCTGGACTAGCGCCAGGAGTCTCACCCAGAGGCGCTGCGGCGAATGGAGCCAAGGCTCCTCGGGTAACTGGACCTTCAACCCGACCGAGGGCTACGTTAACGTCGCCGTGTCCAAGGGAGAGTTCACGCTGACGGTGCCGTAGGCGGAAAGCTAGGGAACCGCCTGCGCTTCATCCAGCTTCCAGCCACCGAAGGCCGGCAGCATGAGGCGCTCCGCTTCCAGGCGCGACTAGAGCGCCAGTAGCAGTCCCTGCTCGTCCTCCAGTTCGGCC
>CAZXPM010000038.1:0-12650 GCA_964643155.1 uncultured Planctomycetales bacterium
GTCTTACGCTCAATATCCTCCCGAAGAACACGATTGAGCTTCCGGAGAACTACACCGCAGCGTTTGACGCGCTGGTTACGGAGCGCAAGGCCAAGGTTATTACCGAGACTGAAATCAGCGTAATAGACGGCTTCAACGCCTACCTGGAGGTTGAGCGCACCCGCGGCAACTTCCGCCAGACTATTGCGTTTGACCAGAACGGCAACGCTATCCGGCAGTCCACCTTTGATGAGGTGGAAGTCGGCACCGACATCAACTTCACGCTGAACATTGACGACTGGGGCCGGATGACGATGTTTGTGGATATCAGCATAAGCAACTTTGACGGCCCGCAGCAGGTTTCACCGGACGGCCAGGCGACGTTCCAGCCGACCACCGACACTAACATGTCAACTTACTTCCGTCTCACCGACGGTGCGACCGCGCTCATCGGCGGTCTGCAGACCCGCGATGTGTCCGACCAGATCTTCTCCGTGCCGTTCCTCGGCGACCTGCCGATTGTCGGGAACTTCTTCCAGCACCACTCCAAGTCCGAGGACAACAGCTACGTGTTCATCACGCTGACGGTGAATCTGGTGGACGACAAGTAAAGGACGCAGTGCATAAAGGAGCTTGAATTGGGGTTTTCCCCGCCCTTGTTGAAACAAGGGCGGGGATTCCCCAGTCTAAAGCTAATGGGAATAAAAGTGGCCGGAGTGTTAACCTATGGCTAAAACAGCGACCGGTAAACCAGTTGATATCGGTATTGACCTGACCTCAAACGAGTTGAGGGTCGTTGCTCTGAGCAAGCATGGCAGCGACTACGTGCTGGAGCGGTTCGCCATCGGCGACCTGGACACTGCTTTTTTTGCGGCCGGCCGCATCGCGGATCCCAAAGGCCTGTCAGCACGGCTGAAGGAGATACTGGAGACCAACGGCATTAATGCCCGCAGGGCGATTATCTCGCTTTCGGGCAAGGCGGCTATCACGCGGATCATTGAGCTGCCGCGCATGGGCGCTCCCCAGACGCGCCAGGCCATCAGCCTGCAGATCAACCAGTACGTTCCCTTCCCGCCGGGTGACACCATATACGAGTACCGAGTGCTGCCCCAGCGAAAGGGCGGCAACCAGTCCATGCAGGAGATTCTGCTGGTAGCCACGCGCTCCTCCACGGTGCAGTCGCTGGTGGATATGCTCAACTTCGCTGGCATTGAGGCGGCGGGCATCAAGATAACCAGCCTGGCGGCGTGGAACCTCATCGGGAGCAAGCTGGAAGGCTACACGCAGACGGTGGGCATCATTGACGTCCGCGACACAATCTCGGAGCTTTCCTTCTTCCTTAATGGTTCCTTCCGGATGGCGCGCTCCATTGAGCTGGGCTACAACTCAATTGTGGCCAAGGTCGCCCAGCTTCTGGGGGTGACCGTCGCTGAGGCTCAGGAGTATCTGAAGGCGGAAGAGATTGACCTGATGCTCAGTGAGGAGGAGATTGACCCCACCGAGGACAACCGCCTGCGCGAAGCGGTTATGGCGGTGTTTGAGACTTTCGTCACCGAGCTGGTGCGCTCCATCCGCTATTACGAGTCCCAGGCAGCCCGCACCGACCGGGTCGGGAAGCTGATGGTATTCGGCAACATTCGCGGCTTCAAGAACCTGACGGCTTTCCTGGAGCGCGAGACCGGGCTGGAAGTCAGCGAGGTGACGCTGTCGTCGCTGGTACAGTATCAGCAGGGCGTGTATGCGCTGGATATTCTGCACGCGCATGCGGAGAAGATGCTGGTGGCGGCCGGCCTGGCAGTGGACCTCCTCCAGCGGGGGAAGATTGAATTCAACCTTCTGCCCACTGTCTATTTTGTGCGGCAGCAGGCGTGGAATGTGGTCAAGATCGGCGTGGTGCTGCTGTTTGTCATGGCAGGCGTGATGTGGCAGCAGAACCAGACGCTGCAGGCGCAACTGGAACAGGCGCAATCAGAGCTGCAGTCGGTGAAGGCGGAGACGCCCAGGTGGAAGCCCGACGCCGACAAGTTTGATGCGGTCAAGCAGGAGATCTCCACGAAGAAACCACGGTTCAGCCAGATATATGCGCTGGTCAAGAACCAGTTCATGTGGCCGGCCATCATGGAGGAGCTGGGCAACCGCATTCCTGATGCTTGTTTCATTGAGGAGATATCCTTCAATGGCGGCGAGAAGATGATTGAGATGTCGGGCGTTGCGGTAGACCGAATTGACATAATGCAGTTCGCCATCTCGCTGGACAACTCAAACTTCTTCACCAGGACGGAGGTGGACGAGGAAACCGAGCAGCTCTCGTCCGGCGGCGGCGGCGGCATCGGCGCCGGCGGCGGCGGCGGGTCCACCGGAATGGGCTTGACCGCCGACGCAAGGAACCCGCATTACCCGCCCCCGATGGGGTTGCAGAGTTCGGTTCCCGCCAAGGGGCACACGTGGCGCAGCGAAGAGGCGCTGGGCAACCGCGAGTTCCGCGAGAGTATGCCGGCGGACTTTGAGCTTCCCCGCCTTGGCTACGGGGCCGGCCGTGCCATTGAAGACTACTTCGGCCGCGAGAGCGTGTATGAAACCATGTACAAGTACACGTTCGATATCAAGACTTACCTGCAGGAAGGGGCCTTGGAGCAGGAAGACGCCACCAGAGTCCTTTCAGTCCTTGAGGAGGTGACCAAGGATGTCCTCAGCACCTAAAGGGCAAACGGGAAGGCCCGGCCCAGCGGGCGCTGCGCCAGAGCGCAAACCCCCGAAGCCGATTTTTACGCCCCTGAATGTGGGTATCGTTTTTGTCATCATCATCGTGGTCAGTATTGCGCTGTTCTGGAAGTCGGTCTATACCGCTAAAACTGCGGAGATAACGACCATCCAGTCGGAAACGGCGTCGGTGCGGCGGCAGAACGAGGTGTACCGCAAGAAAGCGGAAATGCTGCCCAAAGCCGAGCAGATCAATAAGGTGATGGATGACAAGCTGCAGGAGGAACAGAAGTACTTCCTCCGCGGCCAGGACGAGCTGGTTGATTTCTTTGAGGAATGGTTCCTGGACGTGCTGATGACGAACGGCATCTACTCCGCTACGGTGGAGATAAAGCCGGAAATCGTGTTCAAGGTGTCCTGGCTGATGGACCCGATTGAGACCCTGCCGCCGCTGGAGAACGCGGTTGACCTGTTCAAGTGGGAGTACATCGGCGAGAACACGGGAACCGGAGAAGTTGTGCAGCGCTACCCGAACTTCCTGGAGCCGCTGACCATCAAGCTGTCGGACTTCACTATGAGCTACGAGCAGCTTAAGCGGTTTGTGGAAAACCTGCAAACCGACAGCACCCGCATGGTGACAGTCCACGCCTTCCAGAACAGCGGCGGGGACGACAACACGTATTCGTTCAGGACGTTCTCGGTTTACGAGATCGTCTTCACTGTTTACTTCATGAACCCGGAAGGCACTACTTCGGGCGAGGTTCCACCCGGAATGCCTGGAGACGAAAAGCTATAGGGCGGTGAGCAATTATGCCAGAAGGCCCAATTAACAAGAATTTGCTTATTGCGCTGATTGCGGTAGTGGCTATCGGCGTTATCTATGGCGTGTGGGCGATGCTGTCGGGCTCGCAGTTCGGCGGCAGTGACATACCGGAGTTTTCCGGTTACGCGGACAAGCCTGCCGCGCCGCAGGTGGAAGTCCAGCAGCCGGCCGAGCCCCAGGCTCCCGCGGGCCCCGGCAGTCCGGCGACCCCTGGATTCGGTGGCCCAGCGGCGCCCGGACTCGGCGGCCTTATGCCGGGCGGTGAGGGCGAAGGCCCTGCTCCCGGCGGCCCGGCACCCGGAGGACCCACCCCTGGCGGTCCCGGCGGGGAGCCTCCCACCTTGCCAGGCGGGACTCCGGCGGGCGAGCAGCCAGCGGCTCCTCTGAGCGAAGAGGAGCAGATGGACGAGCTGGCCGCGTTTGAGCAGATCGACTCGCGCGACATCATCAACGAGCGCATGGAAGAGGCGAAAGCGAGCGAGACGGAAGTCATCCCGGAGGAGGATCTGCCTTATCCGGAGACCGGCCGCATTGACCCGCTGATGGTTGTCAGCTCGGCTATTCCCGAAGAGCTGCGGCCGCCGCGCACCGGCGAAACGGACTGGGATTCGGTGCTGGAGTACCTCATTACCGCCCAGGGCACCGCCATCATTGACGCGATCAACATCACCGTCTGGTCGGTGATGGAAATCGGGATGGACACCTGGGTGAACATTGAGATTGAGGCGCCGTTCCTGGAGAATCCGGTGCTTGGCTCCATGCCGGAAGGCCAGTCCATCCGGCTCAACTACCAGTCCTACGGCACCATGCAGACGCTTACTATCACCTGCACCTCGGCGACGCCGCGGCTGGTTACTTTCAGCCTGTCGGCCGGCGGAGCCAGCAAGTCCAAGTCTTACATTCCCAAGGGTTAACCGGACTTCGGGCTCAGCCCGATGTGTTGTATAATCCTGAGATACAGGGCAGTGACACTGCCTTGTATCTCATTTCGTTTGTAACGCGCAATGGACTATCTAATCGGACTGCTCACCACGATCTGGGGCCGCCTGGTTTACCTGTTAGGTCAGCCCATCCAGAACTACAACCAGTGGGCGTTTGACCACCCTGCCTACTACCTGCTCTTCCCGGAGATCTTCCTTGCGGTCGCGGTTCTGCTCATCATTGCCTTGTGGGTGTTCTCGCGCAAGGAGAACTTCAACCTTGTCATCTGGATAGCCATCGGGGGTGCGCTCACCAATTTCCTGATGACGCTGCACATGATGCAGCTCACTTCCCGCTACTTCACCTATGGCCTCGGGACATTCTGGGGCGGGCTGGAGACGATAGACCCGTTTGCGCTGTTCTTCAAGCAACTGATGGACTGGGGGGACATCTTCCTCTTCCTGGTTCTGCTGGGCTATGGGCTGATGAAGAAGTACCGGGTGGAGTTCATCATCCTCATGCTCATGGCCACCATCGCCTTTGACCTGATGGTGGGGTCTTCGGACCTGCTGGCCATTTACGTGATGACGGAGTTCGGCTCCATCATCCTCTACATCATGGCGGCATACTACAAGGACAAGCTGCCATCCCTGGAGGCCGGGCTGAAGATGTTCATCACGGGCGTGGTGTCGTCGGCGTTCTTGCTGCTGGGCATCGCCATCGTGTACGGCATCTGCGGGTCCACGAATCTGTACGACCTGAAGGCTTTCCTGGAGACCAAGGGGCTGGTGACGGGCCATCCGATGGTGGTGCTGGCGTTCACGTCAATAATGGTCGGCATCGGCTACAAGATCGGGGTAGCGCCGTTCCACATGTGGATACCCGACACCTACCAGGGCGCTCCTACGCCGGTTACAGCGTTCATCTCGGTGTTCCCCAAAGTCGCGGGCTTTGCCGTGTTCATGCGTCTGTTCATGCTCGGGTTCTCGCCGGTTAGCGAGGCCTGGCTGCCGATGGTCGCAGGCATCGCCATCCTCACGATGTTCTGGGGCAATATCATGGCGCTCAGGCAGAAGTCGTTCAAGCGCCTGCTGGGCTACTCCGGCATTGCGCAGATGGGCTACGTGCTGATGGCGCTGATTGCAGCGACTTCGTATTACCAGATCACGGACAACATCGGTTTCTACTCGGCGCTCTACTACTTGATGACCTACTTTCTCATGAACCTGGGCGCTTTCCTCATCGCCATGCTGAACGAAGTGTCAGGCGGCACCGACGACCTGGACAGCTACAAGGGCTTCTTCCGGCGTTCGCCGTTCCTGGCGGTGTTCCTGACGATTTTCCTGCTGGCGCTCACGGGCATTCCCCCGACCATGGGCTTTGTGGCGAAGTTCCTGGTGTTCTTCTCACTGATTCTGACGATGAATCCGCTGAACCTGTTGCTGGCGGTGGTTGGAGCGATCAACGCGGTGATCGCCGCATACTACTACCTGGACATCATACGCCGCATCTATCTGGAGAGGCCGGAGACCGTGGAGCGCGGCACTTACTTTGAGCCGTTCCTCTTCCAGCGGCTGGCAGTGACCATACCGGCCGTGTTCATCTTCTTCCTGGGATGGCTGTTCGCCAGCGCGCCTTACCTGTACGTCCGCGGAGCTTACTTCCTCACCTACTACGTGACCATGGCCTGAGGCCCGCTCCCGGGAGACCGGGGGCGGCGCAAGCGATATGTGGCGGTTTGCGTACTTGCTGGCCCTCCTCCTCCTGCCGTTGTCCGAAGGCGGCAACGGCTCCTTCGGGCTGACCCTCGGGCTGGTGGTGCTTCCCCTCATTGCCGCGGTGGAGTTGTGGCAGGGCAGGCTGCGCTTCCGGGCATGGAGCTTCACGCTCTTCGGCCTGTTTGCCCTGGTTTCTTTGCTGACCACAACCTACCTGTATCCCACGCTCAAATACGTGCTGTGGCTGGGCGCGGCGGCCCTTGCTTACAGCCTGACCTTGGGCTATCTGCGGCGCCGCCAGCTCAGCGGCTCGGATGTGTGCGCCACGCTCTCCACGGGGGCGCTGCTCACGGCGCTGTACGGGTTGTGGCTCTACTCGCCCAATCTCGCGCACATCTCCCCGGACAAGCACCTGGCGGCGACGTTCGGCCTGCACAACAGCTATGCGGCCTTTCTGCTCCTCGCCTGGCCGCTGGCGGCGCTGATGGTACGGCGCGACCGGGGCCAGCACTTCATCCTCATCACGGTCGTGCTGCTGGTGGCGCTGCTGCTCACCTTCAGCCGGGCGGCGTATGTCGCGCTGGCCCTGCAGGGTGCTGTGCTGGCATTCTGGTGGGTGGGGAGCCTGCTTAGCCGCAGCCGGCCGGAAGCCGCCCGCGACAGGCTGGCAGTGCGCCCTGGGGGCTTCATCGCGGCTTTACTTATCACTGGCGCTCTGGGGCTGTTTTTCGCGCTCACGGGCTTCTACAGCAGCCTGGCGGCTCGCGTAGCGAGCATCTGGAATGCCGCCGATTACTCCTTGCAGGGGCGGCTCACCTTCTGGGAAGTGGCGCTGAGGATGTTCCGCGAGTTCCCGGCCTTTGGCACCGGCCTGGGCAACTACGGTTACCATTACACTTACCTCCAGCCGGACTGGCGCTACTACGCCACCGATGCCCACGGAGTGTGGGCGAAGCTGCTGGCGGAGACGGGAGCGTGGGGAACGCTGTTTGCGCTGGTGGCACTGGCGGCGTGGGCAGTGAGGCTTTTCCGCGCCCGGCGCAACCTGCCCCCAGGCAACCTGTGGCCGCAACGGATGCTGCTGGTGGCGCTCGCCGGTTTTGGCGCCCATGCGATGGTGGACTTTGACTTCACTTATCTTGCGAATGTGCTGTACTTTGCGGTAGTGGCGGCGGTGGCAGTGGCTCCGGAAGCAGTCCCACCGCCCTCCGCCAACGGAGCCAGGCTGCCGGCGCGCTGGTTCGCCCTGGCAGGGCTGCTGATCGCCGTCCCGGGGTTGATGTATGCCGCCGAGAGGGCGCAGCTTGACCGCTGCCGGCGCGGCGACCGGGCTGCGCTGGCGGTGGCCGAGCGGCTGGCGCCGTTCAACGCCGCGATCAAGATCAAGCTGGCGCTGGAGGCCATGGAAGGAACGCCGCCGCATTTCAACTACGCCGCATTGAAGGCGTCCGAGGCGGCAGAGTGGAACCGCTACGAGAGCCAGGCGTATTTTCTCCGGGCGCAGTGCCCGGTGGATCCGCTGGAGGAGCGCATTGCGCTGGGGGCGAAGGCGATTGGGCTGGACCCCTTCAACCGTCCGCACTACTACTGGGGGCAGGCGCGGCTGCTCCGGGCGGCAGGCGACCGGGCGGGTGAGCGCTCGGTGCTGCTCTCGGCCATCCAGCACTACGAGAGCATAGTGGAGCCGATTACTCCCAGTTTCCCGCGACCGCAGTGGATCCAGAACAACATCACCTTTGCGTCAATCTACCTGCGGCTGGCGGAGCTGCTGCAGGACGAAAGGCCGGGGGAGGCCGGGCTTTACGCCCGCATCGGGCGCCGCTTCCAGAAGGCGAGCGCGGAGTATGCGCCGCCGGCGGTTGAGCGATAAGACGGGGGCGGCAGGTATAATCTAATGCGATGGCACCTACTGACGAACATCCCGGCGGCGGCAAGCTGCGAGAAGAGGACTTCCTCAGTGTACCCCCGTGCCCCTTCCGGCGAGTGAGCTTCGGCACCAGTTTCTGCACCATCTCCACCGACGCGTTTATCGCGGAGGTTGACCCGCTGACCTGTCTGAACTGCGAGGTGCCCGAGGTGATACGCCATCCGCGCTGCCGCTTCCTGTCACTGGGGACGGAGCTGAGACCCTTCCGCGGCGAGGGCAAGCTGGTGGTGGCGATGGCATGCCGCGAGCTGGGCATCAAGATATACAACCTCAACACCTGCGACAAATGCAGGCTCTACTCCGAGGTTCCCAGCGTGGTGGACGAGATCAAGCACCGCCGGCAGACAGCGGACATCAAGCTGGAGATTCCGCCGGAGATAGTGCGCGAGGTGGCGAGCATCGTGCGCCAGGAGCGCAGCCGGGACGAGTTCGTTTCTCCGGCGGAGGAGCCTTCCTTTGAGCTCCGTTGCTGGCGTTTTGAGGACGGGCAGTGCCGCAAGGTCCCGGTGTACACCCGGGGGAAGGCCACGGTTATCCTCACGAAGACCGAGCGCAACGAGGAAGTGTTTGCGCGCACCATCCGCCCTGCGCTGAAAGAGCTCAACCTCACGGTGTACCGGATCAGCGAGGAGCTGGACAACGAGGAGGAACTCTGCCGCGCCTGCGAGAACATCCAGGAGTCGGACTTCGTGGTCACGAGCATTGACGAGTGGAACAGCAACATGATTTTCCTGCTGGGGCTGGTGCACGGTTTCGGCCGCCGGCTCGCCGTGCTCAAGCGCGCCAATGTCGCCGCGGTGCCACTGGTGGAAATGCTCTCTCACTGCGTTGTGGAGTACTCTTCATTGCCGGAGATCATCTTCCTGCTGAAGCACCGGTTTGCGCCGCTGGTGAAGCATTCGCAGGAGCGCGGCGGATAGATGCTGAGTGTGCCGGAAAGACTGAAGTTCGCCTGCCCGCAGTGCCGTGAGCCGTTCTGGCTGGAGGCGCGCAGCCTGGAAGGGCGCAAGGAGGTGTTCTGCCCCTGCTGTGGAAAAGCCTCAGCCTGGCTGGACGCCGTTGACCCGGATTTCAGGCGCGAAGTACTGCGGGCGGTGCGGGAGAAGCTGCACCTGCTGGCGGACGATATGGAGGAGAGTGCGCAGTTCAGCGAGGGAGAGATCACGGCAGAGGTGATTCAGCTCCTGCTGGAGCATGGGCCGGCGGGGAAGAGAAGGAACTAGAAGGACGGCTTTCAAGGGGCATGGCCAGTCGTGCGCGCAGGTATCTGCACTCGCGGGGTTAGCCAATTTCCGGCCCCGAGCGCGGGGCCCGGGCAGCCGACAAGCGGCTCACATTGCAAACTGGCACCAGTTCAGGTATCATTTTCCTGTTTCAAGGCTACGGTCGAGAGGGGACCATGAGATCCTATTGCATCATTGCTATTGCGCTTCTCCTAACCGGCATTGCCGCCACTGCTCTGGCCGACACCGACCTGTCCGCGCTGGACAGCGGGACGGCGAGCATCCGCAGCGAGCTGCTCGGCAAGCTGACTACCTGGAACGCGACCGCGGACGAGGTGGAGGCGGCACAGGCTGAGACGGCCGAACCTGAGACCTACCAGGAGGCCTATGACCTGCTCCAGCAGGCCAAGGAGGAGATGGAAGCCTACGCGGAGCGGCTCAACGGCAGCCTGGCGGACGTGTTCAAGTACATTGAGGAGCACCCCGACCTATCGCCGGCGGAGCAGGAGCTGACGGCGAGGCTGACGGACCGCGTGGATTCGCTTTCTGTGCTGGCGGACAGCTTCTTGATGCGGGTCGGCGCCATTGAGGCGGCGCAGGCCGCGCTGCTGGAAGCCGCCGGAGTGGAAGAGGAGGCGGTTGAGCCCGAGCTTGATTCCACGGGTGATATCTCAGTGCTTACGGGCAACGGCACCTACACGGATCATGACCGTATCTACGTGGGCCTGCGGCAGGTCTACAAGGACCGGCAGGAGCAGTACTTCACCTTCTGGGAGAAGTACCAGAACGACCACTCGTTCATTGACCTTGAGAAGTGGGACGTGGGCATGAGCCAGGAGGATATTGAGCTGTTCAACGGAGAGCTGAATCTCCGGGAGCGCTACCGTGACTACCGCGATCTCAACAACGCCAGAAACAACCGCCACCAGCTTGACCTGAACCTGGACTACGAATACCTGTTCAACAACGACATGTCGGTGGTGGATTTCTCCTACGACTACCGCACCAAGAACTTTGACATGCCCCTCGCCCGCAGCTACCTGTATCACAACGTGATGCTGTACGCGATGCACCCGCTGTCCGACCGCGTGACGGCAGACGCTTTCTGGAAGATGACGGACTACCACTACGCGCAGGGCGACCTGCGGGGCTACAACCGGACGGAGCTGGGCGCCGGGCTGGAGTTTGAGCCCAATGAAGCATGGCTCTGGGGCGCTGAGTACGTCAGCACCGAGAAGTCCTACGATGTGCTCAAGGCCAACGCCTACTTTGAGGACGAAGGCAAGCTGTGGGCGCGCTATATGCCCAACAACTACAGCCTGGGCGAGGCGGAAATCCGCTACCGCGACCGCGACCGGCGTCGGGGCACGGTGGATGATTACAATGAGTGGCGGCTGCAGCTAAACTACTGGCGCGAATTCACGCGCGAGTTTGAAGGCGACTTCCGTTTTGAGTGGCGCGACCGGGACTTCAGCGGCGTCAACCCGGCGGAGTACGACTACTGGCGCTGGTCCATGAGCTTCGGCTACATGCCTCAGTGGCAGACCCGCTGGTACTACAGCTTTGACTATTACGACTATGGCTTCAACCGCGCGGTGCGCAGCTACGATCGGGCCTACCACCGCGTGGGGCTGAATTACACCTGGGATAACGGCGCAACGGCAACCTGCGAGTTTTCCTATACTGACCAGAATTACGCGGTCAATCCCGGCCGCAACTACTCTATCTGGGGATTCCTGGCGGACGTGCGTTACCCGTTTGAGAACGGCGACGACGCGCGCGCTTACATTGACTGGTGCACACTGGACCAGTCTATGGCCAATTCGCCGAACGAATACAATGCGCTGAGCTGGGGCGTGGAGTACAACTGGAAGTTGTCGCCGCACTACCGGCTCACGTTCGGCTACGACTATGATCTGCGGGACTACGAGAATCAGCCGAGAATCAAGGACCAGACCTTTGAAGCCCGGCTGCGCTTTGACTTCTAAGGGGTGGATGCAACCATGTCAGGAGGAAGAAAGAACAACATCTATCGGGCCATCCTCATGCTGGCGGCCGTGGCGTTGCTGGCCATGGCGGCGGTGGCGCAGGAAGTGTCGGTGAAAGTGACGCGCCTCGCCGGGCCGGTGGAGATCCGGGCAGCCAAACAGACCGCCTGGGAGCAGGCCGAGCTGGGACAGGTGCTGGTGGCAGGCGATACGCTGCGCACCCTCAAGGGCGGCAAGGTGCAGTTGCTGTTCCCCGGGAACGCTCTCGTTCTCATCAAGGAGAACTCGGTGCTGAGCGTCAAGGAGCTGCAGGACGACGGAGGGGGCAAGGTCAAGACCCTGGTCGGCGGCTTCTTGTTCAACCTGCAGAAGGCGCTGTCGCCGGGATCCACTTTTGAAGTGGAAACACCCGGCGCGCTGGCGGTGGTGCGCGGCACCCAGTTCGGCGTGGAGGTGGACCCGGACGGGACCTCCCACTTCACGGGCTACGACGGCTTTGTGGAGATCACTGCGGAAGGCGAAACCAGGACCCTGGGGCCGGGCGAGACCATAGACGTGGTGCCGGGCGAACCCCCGGGCGACCCCGGCGAGCACGACAGCACGTGGGAAGACGACGCGGCGGAAGCTGAGGTGGGCGCTGATGAGACCGCCCTGATGAGCGCCGGCGAGTACAGCTCGGCGCTGAACACGCTGTGCAACCGCTTCCGGCTGCTGGCCTCCCGCATGGAGAGCTTCTACAACGAGTATGTGCGCTACGAGGCTATGGGCGACGGCACACGGGTGGAGTTCTTGTTCTACAACGTCCAGGCCATTATGGACGAGACCGGAGAGCTGGACGAGGAGCTCGCATCCGCGCTGGAAGAACTTGCGGCTGACCCTTACCTTGGCTGGGTGGTGGCCGGAACCGACCCGCTGATGGGAACCGCAGACGAGGGCGCGGCGCTGCAGGCGTTCATTGAATGCGCCCGCACCAAGAGCGCGCAGATACACGGGTGGTACGAGGCGATTCTGGATACCATCATCTCGGGCGGTGGCGATCCCGAAGACCTGCTGGACGACCTCACCGGCATGATTGAAACGCGCGACCCCGAGCGCGACCTTCGCTACGGCATCTTTGACACCGACGGCGATGGGATTCCCGACCTCGTGGAGTACGAGCTGACGGGCGACTCGTCCTACGAAGATTCGCTCATCATCCTGCTGGAGCCCGACGACGGCGCGGAATTCAGCTACCCGGAAGACGAGGGCATCTACTTTGAGTTTGAGGCAGTGGGCGAGGAGTACTTTGACAGCTTTGAGCTTCACCTTTCTGCCGGAGGACGCTCCCTGGTGCGCCAGTTCGTGGGAACTTCTATAGACGTGCCGATGGAG
>CAZXPM010000038.1:12660-12908 GCA_964643155.1 uncultured Planctomycetales bacterium
CTTTGACGGGCAGGACGAGGCGGAGTTCACGTGGTTTGTGCGTGGCAACTTCAACTGGGAGAGTTTCTACGAAGAGCATTCAGCGGACGACTACTCCGGCGGCGAGAACCACTGGCACGAAGAGAGCGGCTACCATCAGCCGGCGGGTCTCGGCCGCGGCGTTTCTTCCGTGCTGGCGATTGACTCGGAGATGCGCGCTTTCACCCTGAGTTACCCCAGCGGCGAGATGATTGAGGTGAATCTGGTGC
>CAZXPM010000039.1:0-1496 GCA_964643155.1 uncultured Planctomycetales bacterium
CTGGCTCGGGATGCTGAGTCGCTGCTGGCGCAACTCCCTCCGGGGAGTGTAGGACCCGGAGAAGTGTCAGCGAGGCGCCGCTCAAGGCGCTTCGTGAAGGTGCAGGAAGGCTGCAACAGTTACTGCTCGTACTGCATCGTGCCCTTCGTGCGGACGCTGAACAGCGTGCCGCTCACACAGGTGGTTGACCGCGTCGCCAGCGCCGTGGCTGAAGGCGTTCCCGAGGTCGTCCTGTGCGGCACGAACATCGGGCTCTACCAGGACGGGGCTGCTGCTGGCCTGAACAATGTGCTTGAAGAGGTTTTGAGTGCCCTGCCAGCAACCACTCGTCTGCGCCTTTCGTCCATTGAGCCGCAACACGTGGATGATACGCTGCTGCATCTGATGCACCATCCGCAGATGTGCCCGCACCTCCATCTGCCACTACAGTCCGGCAGCGACCGGGTCCTGCACGATATGAGGCGCCCGTATACGTCCGCCGAGTTCGCCTTCCTGGTGCAGCGCTTTCGCACAGCCTTTCCCTATGGCGCAGTAACTACCGACCTGATGGTTGGCTTCCCCACAGAAACGGAGGAGGACTTCCAGAAGACGGTTGACCTGGTGCGAGAATGCGCCTTTGAGCGCGTTCACCTCTTCCGTTTCAGTCCGCGGCCGCAGACGAAGGCGGCGGCGCTGAAGCCACTTCCCGCCAGCGAGGTTCGCCGCCGGTTTGACGCGCTGAAGGACACCGTAGAGGCCGCCTCCAACGAATCCCTCAGGCGTTTTGTGGGCAAGACCTGTAAGGTGGCACTGGAGGGGCGCGGACGGGGCTATGGGGAGAGCTATCAACTGGTGAAGGTCGCAGGCGCAGGCGCCAAGGTGGGACTCTTGCAGGTGCGCCTGGACAGCCTGCGCAATGGAGTGTTCACGGGGAAACCGGCTTGAAAATGCACAACCGCAACCGCCCCGAGCTGCTCCCTTCATTCGCTGACGAAAGCAGGGGAGGCCCGGTTTACTTGGGTGTTGCCGTCTTAAGCTGCTCCTCCACCGCCTTCTTGCCTTCGTAGTAGGCTTTGAGGTTCATCTCCAGCATGTCCTTGCGGTGAGAGGGGAGCGCCCAGTCAATGCCCTTTTCCATATTCTCATCGCTCACCACGCTGCGAGCCGCCACAAACGCTCCCAGGCCGACTACGGCGGCCAGCACTGGATGGCCAACCTCAAGCGCAATATCAGCAGTGGGGATGTAGAACACGGCGAGGTCGTCCCGCTTGCTCTTCTGGGGAACGAGGTTGCTGTTGATGATGAGGGTGCCATCCGCCTGCATCATCGGCTCGAACTTATCAAAGCTCGGCGCGTTCATAACGATGACGCCATTGGGGTGGTGCGTGTGGGGGCTCCCGATGGACTCATCGCTGATGACGACGTTGCAGTTCGCGGTACCGCCCCGGCTCTCCGGCCCGTAGCTGGGGATCCAGGCAGTGTCAAACCCCTGGATCATTCCCCCGTAGGCGATAATC
>CAZXPM010000039.1:1506-7111 GCA_964643155.1 uncultured Planctomycetales bacterium
CAGACGACATTTTTCCCCTCGCTCATCCCGGCAATCGCCAAAATCTGGCCGATGGTCATAATGCCCTGGCCGCCAAAACCGGCAAATATATACTCCTCCAGCATTATTCCGCACCCTCCTTGCCTGCGTCAGCCGCAGCTTTCTCTTCGGCCCAGCAGTCTTTATACACACCGAGCGGGAAGTTCTTAGTCATTTCGTCTTCCACGAACTTCACCGCTTCAGTTGGATCCATGCGCCAGTTAACGTTGCAGTTGCTCAGCACCTCCACCATGGAGAAACCACGGTTTTCCAGTTGCGCCTTGAACGCCTTCTTGATGGCAGCCTTCGCCTTCAAGATATGTTTGGCGTCATGCATGCTCACGCGGGCGATATAAGCCGCCCCCGGTAGCTGCGAGAGGATCTCTGACATCTTGATAGGCCAGCCGATGCGCTTGGCGTCACGCCCCAGCGGTGATGTCGTGGTTTTCATCCCCAGCAGCGTGGTCGGCGCCATCTGTCCGCCAGTCATCCCGTAGATGGCGTTGTTGACGAAAATGCAGGTGATGCTCTCACCGCGATTGCAGGCGTGAATGGTCTCCGCCGTGCCGATAGCGGCCAGGTCTCCGTCTCCCTGGTAGGTGATAACCACCGAGTTCGGCCGTACGCGTTTGACGCCGGTCGCAGCCGCCAGCGCCCGCCCATGCGGAACGCTGATGAAGTCAAAATCGAAGAACTCGTAACTGAACACGCTGCATCCCACCGAAGCCATGCCGATGCAGCGGTGCTTAATGCCGAGCTCATCTATGACCTCCGCCATGATCTTGTGGGTGGTGCCGTGGTTGCAGCCGGGGCAGTACGTGAACGGCTTGTCTGTCAGCGAATCCGGCCGGCCGTAAACCACTTCGTATTCGGTTCCGTTGATAACCTTGGTTTCCATGATTAACTCCTGGCTACGTCCCAGAGGGTGGGCTTGTGGTCGGGGTTCTTGAGTATCTGCTGCAAGGGCTCAATCAAGTCGTCCGGTGTGAAAGTGAGGCCGCCATGCTTGGGGACGAAATGCACGGGCTTCTCTTCCATCACGGCCAGCTTCACATCTTCCACCATCTGGCCCCAGTTCATCTCGGGGACGAGGATGGCCTTGACGTGCTTGCTCCTGGCGTACTCGCGTATCTGCTCGTAGGGGAAAGGCCACACCGTTATGGGCCGGAAGAGGCCAATCTTGTGCCCATCCTCGCGCATCAGCCGTACGGCGCTGCGGACGACCCGGCTGGGCGAGCCTATGGCAACCACCAGAACCTCTGCATCATCAGCCATGAACTCGCTGTAGCGAACCTCTTGCGCCTCCAGCCGTTCGTACTTGGCAATGAGCTTCTCGTGCGCCACCGCCATGTCTGCTGGATCCAGGTAGATTGAGCTCAGCACGTGGCGCTCGCGTCCCTCCTGGAATTCATTCAAGCACCATTCGCTCTTGTCTGGGGGCTCAATCCACGGCATCGGCGTAAAATCCACCGGCTCCATCATCTGGCCGATGGTTCCGTCGGTGAGTATCATCGCCGGGTTGCGCCACTTGTCCGCCAGTGCGAGGCCGTCGTACGCGAACTGGGCCATCTCCTGCACCGAGTTAGGCGCAAGCGTGATCACTCGGTAATCGCCGTGGCCGCCCCCGCGAGTGGCCTGGAAGTAGTCGCCCTGGTGCGGGGCTATATTCCCCAGTCCGGAGCCGCAGCGGACCACGTTCATCACCAACATCGGCAGCTCCATCATCGCAATGTAGGAGATGCCTTCCTGCTTAAGCGAAATGCCGGGAGAGCTGGAGCTGGTCATCGCTCTAAAGCCGGCAGCGGACGCGCCCATAATCATGTTGATCGCGGCGACCTCGCTCTCTGACTGGATGAACACGCCGCCGTGCTCCCATATGTGGGCGCTCATGTACTCCGTGGTCTCGTTCTGCGGCGTGATGGGGTAACCGAAATAGGCTTTGCACCCTGCACGGTATGCCCCTTCGCAAACCGCGTGGTTACCCTTCATGAATACGCGTTCGTCAGACATCAATCCACCTCATACGAGTTTGGTTTAGGCGCTCTTCTTGTTCTTCGCTTTGGGCTCTTTGTAGACGATTATCGCTACATCCGGACAAACCACCGCACAGAGCTTGCAGCCGGTGCATTTGTGGTCCGGATCAACGTATTCAACTGGGTAGAGGCCCCGCTTATTGATCTTGGCTTTAGTGTTCTCGATCAGGTTGTGAGGGCACGCGGGAATGCACAGCAGGCAGCCCTTGCACGTATCGTCGAGGATTTCAATCATCGGCATTGAGCAGATACCTCATTTGTGAAGATTGTGCATTGCATTCTAGCACAAGCCGGTCGGCTACTCACGGGAACAGCCGGCTCATCGCCACCGGGTAATACCGCTGACAGGGCGAAAATAGCTTACACGACCATTGTAACACACTTGAGAATGATTTCACAAGTGGCAGGGGCTACGCGGTCCGGTTAAACCCACGGGTGGTGGCAGGCAGCGAGCGAACCACCCATCTCGGTCAGTTTCGGGTCAGTTTCAAGGCAGACGCCATCGGCGCGCGGGCAGCGTTCCGCGAAGGCGCAGCCGGCAGGCGCGATGAGCAAGTCGGGTGGCTGACCCGCGATGGGTATAAGGTCCTTCTTGCGGTCAGCACGGGGGATGGACTCGATAAGAGCCCGGGAGTAGGGGTGCTTGGGTGCGGTGAAGAACGTGTGAACGTCCGTTGCCTCCACAATGCGTCCGGCGTACATCACCAGCACCCGCTCGCAGGTTCCGGCCACAATCGCGAGATCGTGCGTGATCAGGATGATCGCCGTCCCCAGTTCATCGCGAAGCTGAAGTAGCAGGCTCAGAATCTGCGCCTGCACGGTCACATCCAAGGCGGTGGTGGGCTCATCGGCTATGAGCAGAGACGGCTGGCAGGAGAGTGCGATTGCGATCATCACCCGCTGGCGCATCCCGCCGGAAAGCTGGTGGGGGAAGTGGCTGGCACGCTGGTCAGCTTCTGCGATACCTACCATTCTCAACAGACGCTTGGCTTCCTCCGCCGCCTCAGCCCGGGTCATCTGTCTATGCAGCATGAGGGGTTCCATAATCTGGTAGCCCACCGTGAATACCGGGTTGAGCGAGGATATCGGGTCCTGGAAGACTATACCTATCTCATTACCGCGGATGCGCCGCAGATCCGCTCTTCCCGCCCGGACGACATCCACCACCTGGTTGGCTTTCCCCTTTTGGGGACTGAAAAACACGTGCCCGCCAACTCTGGCGCCGGGAATGTCCCGGGTTAGCCCTAACAGCGAGACCGCAGTGAGCGACTTCCCACAGGCAGACTCGCCAACGATTCCCAGCGCTTCCCCGCGGTCCATCCGGAAGCCAACGCCGCGGACCGCATGGATTACCCCCGCGTCAACCTCAATGTCCACCTGGAGGTCCTGAACTTCCAGCAGCCGCTTGTTCACTTCAGGCAGTGTGCTCATTGACAAATGCCTTGGCGCTGGATTTCAGCTCGTTAAAGGCGCTTCTTTCCGGGGCTTCAAGGTAGACGCGCACGACCAACTCAGTACCTGATGGTCGGAAGAGCACCCACCCGCCGTCCGCGAAGACGAATTTAGTGCCATCAACCGTGTTAACCTGCGCAACCTCCCGCCCCAGGAATTCCGCCGCGCCCTCGTGGCTGCGCACGGCTTCCAGCAGCCGCTGTTTCTGGTTCGCCGAGAGCGCAAGGTCTAGCCGCTCAAAATAGGCATCGCCGTACTCGTCCGAAAACGCGGTATGGGCCTCATCCAGGTTCATGCCGCTGGTTGCGAGCATCTCCAGCACGAGCACGATGGAGAGGATGCCGTCCTTCTCGGGTACGTGGCCCGCGACCGATAGCCCTCCCGACTCCTCACCCCCGATGAGCGCTCCTTCCCGCAGCGCTTTGCCAACGTACTTGAACCCTACCGGTGTTTCCACCAACTTTACGTTGTGCTTCGCCGCCACGCGGTCAAGCTGGTGGGATGTTGCCACTGTGCGCACCAGCGCCCCTTGCTGGCCCTTCACTGTCAGCACAAACTCCGCCAGCATGGGCATTATCTGGTTGCAGCCGTAGTACACACCAGACCGCGAGATAACGGCGAAACGGTCACCGTCGCCGTCGGTGGCAAAAGCATGCTCCATGCCCTGCTCCTCCAAAACTGGCACCAAAGGCTTCAGGTTCTCCGGTGACGGGTCAGGCAGGCGTCCTCCGAACAGGACATCGCGGCTCGTGGAGTGGCAGTGCACTTTCACGCCGCGCTGCTGCAGGTAGTCGTCCAACCAGCCAGCTCCCGTCCCATGAAAGGCGGCATAGAGCTGCTCGCCGTGATGCGAGGACAACGCTGGAACGTTCACCAGCGAGTCAAGCTGCTGGAAGTACTCTTCTTTTATGACGACCACATCTCCCTTCCAGGTAGTCGCCAGGTCCGGGGCAGTGAATCCGCTGCCCTCCAGCTCCTGGATGTGTTCAGTGATCCGTCTTGTCGTCTCAGTTTCTGCGGGACCCGCGAAGTCCGGGATGAACTTGATTCCGAGGTAGTAGTAAGGGTTGTGGCTTGCCGTAAACATGAGCGCGCCGGCGGCGTGGCGGGCACGCACGGCAAAAGCGCACGCTGGTGTGGGCACGGAGTGCTTGAACATCAAGGCGGTCATTCCGCAGGTCTGCAGGTAGTTGGCGGCATTAGCGGCAAACTCGCGCGCCAGAAAGCGATTGTCGTGTGCCAGCAACAGAGGGCGGCCCGCCTTGCCCGTCTCCTCCAGGTACCTGCGCACTGCTTCCGCGACCAACACCGTACGGGGAAAGGTGAAGTCAAAGGAAATGACCCCGCGCCAGCCGTCGGTTCCGAACGAAATCGGCTTCATCAAGGATGATTATACAATGCCGCGGCTGCAACGCCGCGTGATATGATGAGCCAATGGATGCAGTGATACTCTCGGGCGGACAGGGAACCAGGCTCTACCCCCTTACGCTCAAGCGCCCGAAGTCCACCATGGACTTCCTTGACCGTCCCCTGGTGGATTACCAGCTTGACCTGGTCGAGCAGGCCGGCTGCAAGACGGTTGCCTTGGCGCTGGGCCACATGAGTGAAGCAGTGGAGAATACTTGCCGCAGCTACAACGGCAGGGCAAGAATGGAGTTTGTGAGCGAGGATAAGCCTCTCGGCACCGGAGGAGCCCTGGCGAACGCGCTGCAGCAGGCAGAACTGAACGGGCCGGTGATGGTGGTCAACGGTGACATCATTTGTGACCTGGCTCCCCGAAGCCTGCTGGAAACGCATGAGCGGGCAGGCGCGTTCATTACGCTGGTTGGCGCACCGGTGCGCAACCCAGAGGCCTTTGGTTTGCTCAGCATTGATGAGCAGGGCCTGGTTACCGCTTTTACGGAAAAGACGGCTAGGCAACCCGCCAGCGGGCCTTCGCATGTGAATGCTGGCATCTACCTGCTTTCAGCCGCCGCGACCGCGGCTGTCAAGAGCGAAAGCGGCAGCTTCAGCCTGGAGAGCGACTTCTTCCCCGAGATGGCTGCGCGCGGCAGGATCGCGGCGCACCTGCACCAGGGCTTCTGGCGTGATGTAGGTACGCT
>CAZXPM010000039.1:7121-8997 GCA_964643155.1 uncultured Planctomycetales bacterium
AGGTACGCTTGAAAGCTACTTCAACGCTCACTTTGACGTGCTCGCGTACTTCCTCATGATGGGAACCGCGAACTTCGGTGGCAAGAGGCCGAACTACAGCCTGTTCCGCGACCTCATCTATCTGCATGACAGCGTCAGCCTGGGCGACAAGTGCGACCTGTTCCACCGCGTGGTGCTCATGGCGGAGGCGAAGCTCGCAGCCAACTGTCATCTGCGCAACTGCATCCTGCTTCCGGGCACGGAGCTGGGCGAGGGCTGCACGGTGGAGACGGCCATCATTGACCGAGGCACGGTGCTGCCAGCGGGCGCAGAAGTCCAGAACGAGGTAAGGTCGGGGGACCGCAAGGAGCCCTTTACCGGTTGAGTTGTCAACGGAAGGTTAACCACCTGGGTAAAGCTCTTTGCCGAGTTTGCCGATAGCATTAATGTGGCTGTAGCGCTATCAACATCGTTTCCACAGGCCCCGCCACAAATTTAATCGCCACTACCAGCGCCAGCGCTTTACACCCCCACAGGCCGGCGTTAGAATGCTGCAAACGGTCTGGGGTGCCGGGGATTCAGATGGAAGAGCGGCTTACACAAGAAGAAATCGACACTCTGTTAGCGGCGCTGTCGTCAGGTGAGATCAAGCCTAACGCAGTGACGGAGAGCAGGGAAAAACGCACGGCCAAGGTCAAACATACGATTTCAGCCGCCCCGAGAAGTTCAGCAAGGAGCACTTCCGCACGATCCAGATGCTTCACGAGAACTTCGCCCGACTGTGGGCCAACCCGTTGGGCGCAGTCTTACGCCAGCCAGTGCAGGTGTCCGTGCTCGGCGTGGAGCAGATGACCTACGAGGAATTCGTAATGGAGCTTCCCAGTCCCACCATACTCGCGACCTTCTCAATGGCGCCGCTGGATGGCAACGGTCTGATAGAGCTCTCAACGAATTTGGGGTTCCCGATCTTTGAGCGCCTGCTAGGGGGCCGGGGCGGAACCGGCGGGCAAGCGCGTGAGCTGACGAACATCGAGAAAAGCGTGATTGCCACTGTTCTGGAAGACGGCCTGGTGATGCTGAAGGAAGCATGGGGGCGTTTGGTGGAAGTAGATCCCTCACTGGGCGCGGTGGAGAGCAATTCGCAGTTTGTCAGCGTAGCCGCGTCCGGCGACATTGTCCTGGTGGTCTCTTTGGAGATTCAGGTTTCCGGGCTGGCTGGTATGTTCAACGTCCTTTATCCATACGTAATGCTGGAGCCGATCGTGTCCTACTTGTCTGCTCAGTCCCTAATCGGTGTCAGAGCTGCGCACCCCGATGAAGCGACGATTGAGAGAATAAGGGACTTCGTTTCGCGTGTCACCGTGCCCATACGGGTTGAGCTCGGGAGCGCGCGGGTGGAACTGGAGGACCTGCTTGAACTGGAGGCTGGCGACCTGGTCAAACTGGATACCCGCATTGACGATGACATGAAGGTCTACGTGGAGGACCGTCTGAAATTCCTGGGGGTACCGGGCAAGTCGCACGGACACCTTGCGGTGAAGATATCCCGTGTTGTAGAGAACGAAGAGGACGTTGATACATAATGGAAGAGGAAAAAGGCACAAACGACGTGAACCAAACTGACAGTGCAGATGCTCCTCCGGCGGAGCCCGGCCAGACTGCAGAAGAACAGGTGAATGAGGAGGCTACTTCCTCCACTGACGTAGCTCCGCCTCCCGCGGGTGGCAAAGAAACAGACGACCCGAAGGTGTGGGCCTTTGCCAACATGACCGCCTCGGTGCTGTCCAGCATCATTGGCAGCGTAAGTTCGGTAGAAGAGGTGAAAGAGGCGCCGGCCTCGTCGGTGCAGCTGCCGCCGTACAGCTGTGTCTTCAATCTTGTCGGAGCCTGGTCGGAC
>CAZXPM010000039.1:9007-12203 GCA_964643155.1 uncultured Planctomycetales bacterium
GGTCGGACAAATGCGCGCTTGTTCTGGACGAAGCCCTGGTGCAGCGCTTGCTGAAACACCTCGTTGGCGGCGAGGCATCCACCCAACTGGCCCCCGGCGACCCGGCACGGCTCGGCGCGCTAAATGAGGTGGTCACGCAGTTGGGGGCGGCCTGGGCTCAGCACTTCAGCGAGTCCGGCCCCGGCGAAGTCACGGTGTCCGAGGTGAGTATGCCGGAAGCGCCGCCGCCAATCTCGGAGCTGGGCGGTTCTAACCCGGTGGCCGTGAGCTTCCTCCTGGTGATGGAGGGCGACAAGTACCCCTTTACTGCGGTTGTGAACAGCGAAGTCCTGCGCGGGGTCCAAGCGCCGGCGGAGGAGACTGCTGCGCCGGCGTCGCCGCAGGAGACGGAAACTCCCGAGGAAGAAAGGGAAGACGAAGGGGTGGAATACCAGGCCGTTGACTTCAAGGAAATGTCCGATGTGGAACCTCCGGAGGTGGGTAACCTCAACCTGCTGCTGGACGTTCCGCTTAGTATAACCGTAGAGCTTGGCCGGACACGGACCAGCATCAAGACTATACTTGGCTACGGCCAGGGCAGTCTGGTTACACTGAATAAACTCGCTGGCGAGCAGGTTGACCTGCTGGTGAACGGCAAGCCCTTCGCCCGCGGCGAAGTGGTGGTAGTGGACGAGAACTTCGGCGTGCGCATAACTTCAATCCTGACGCAAGAAGAGCGCATCAAGCAGCTAATTGAGAACTAGCGCCCGCCGGTTGGGAGAGGGACTGGTGAAAGTACTGCTGATTGAGGATTCGTCGATGGTTCTGGGGTTTCTGCGCGAAGTGCTTCCCCGTGCCGGCGCGGAGATTGTGGGCGAGGCCGGCGTTCCCCAGGCGGCGGCTAACACGTTGCGCGAGCGCAAGCCAGATGCGCTTCTCATAGACCTGGACCGGCGGGACGCGCTCTCGTTGGTGAAGATCGCTGTGTCAGAGGCACCGGGGCTCTTCGTGATCGGTTATGCGGCAAACTGCACCGAGAGCCTGGTGGTGGAGGCAAGTAACGCGGGTGTGAGCGACATGCTGGCGAAGCCCTTGTCGGAAGCGCGGCTGCTGGAGGCACTGGCGAAGTGCACGGCTTCCCCCGTGCCGGAGCCGCCGGACAGGGCCGAGACGGATGCTTCCGCTGACACGGCTGACGAACCTGCTGGAGAGCAAGAGGCCGCAACAGAGGAGCCTGCCGCTCCCGCCGAGGAGGCGGAGGGTGGCGAGACGTCCGGCGAGAAAACCGACCAGGCTGCAGGCTGACGGCCGGCAGGGAGCGTTGCTGTAACTCCAAGGTAACCGGGGTAGACAAATGGCGACAATGCGAATTGTGATGATAGCCCTGCTGCTGGGCGCTATCTGGGGTCAGACAGTGGCGGGTGCTGCCACGGCTGATGCCGACGCCAATGCAGTAACGGTGATAACCGGCAAGCCCTCGCCAGATGACAAGGCGGGTGAGAGCGAAACTGCAAATAAACCTGCCAAGGAGAGGTGGCGCAGGTTCCTCCTCGGCGCGGAGCAGCCGGCCCGGCCGTCTCTTACCGAACCGCCGCAAGAGGTGGAACCCGAAGGGTCTCGTCTGACTGAGCCAAAACAGGCGACAGTGGTAGCGGCTCTTCCGGCACAGCTTAAAGCCAGCTCCATCAAAGCGGACAAAGCAGTTGCGGACGCATCGCCCGACGCGTCAGCTCTGGCCCGCAAGGAAGAGCCTGAGCTGCTGCTTGCCACGGATATCACAGCGCCTGAAGCCAGTTGTGTGGCTCACAACATCGCGTTCGCGGATGAGGAAGCCGTTAGCGAGGTGTCCGGCGTGCTTCCCGCTCCGGAGAGCGAAGTGCCTGCTGAGGGCTTCGTTGACCCGGACGCGGAGTTCACGGCAAACGAGACGGAGGATCCGTTGGACGAACAGCTCACCGCCGCTGGAGTGGGCACCGCCGTCATTTCGCCCTGGCGTTCGGTGGCGGCCTCGTTCTTTGTGCTGGGCCTGGTTTTCCTGCTCTACGGCATAGTGCGGCTGTTCAAACCCAGGAAGCTCTTCAAGGTAGATAGCGACTTTGAGATTCTGCGCGAGTTCACCGTTTCGCCGGGCCGGAGAATCGCGTTGGCAAGGGTGTTGAACCGGGTGTATCTGCTCGGCCTGAACAAGGACGGCGTCTCGCTGATTGACCGGGTGGAGGACTTCGGCGAAGGCGGCGCAGTCAGCCCTTTCACCGCCAGCGTTCATCACCGCGAGAGAGTGGCTGCAGCCAGCCACGCTGACGGCACCAGACGGCCAGTGGCGGAGCGGCCGCCGAAGTCGGTCGCAGAGAAGACGCTGGGCGCTGCCACGACATACAGCCCCTACCGCAACCGCGTTAATGACAGCGGCGGCAGCCGGCGCCACGCGGCTTCGGCTGAAGTCGCGCGGGAGGGGCGCAACTGGTTCCCGCGGCGTTCCACCCGTCCGGGCCCGCGTGGCCGGCTCTACCTTTCACTGGACGAGAATGGCGGCCGCAAGGACTATCTGCTTTCCAAGCTGAAGGGGGAGATAGAACGGCTCACCTGAGGGGCCGGCAATGTTATGGCTTTAGCTGCGAACAGCGACAGGCTCACCATCTTCCGGCGGGCTCACCGTAGCGCGCTGCGGGCAAGCGCTGCTCTTACTGCGATTGTGCTCGTTCTGGGGATGGTCCGCGCCGCCTGGGCGCAGCTGCCGGAGATCAACCTGCAGATAGGGGAGGGCACCGGTGACGCCGCCAGCATCCTGCAGATAATGGTGCTCTTCACCCTGATCACGCTGGCGCCCAGCATCCTGGTAATGGTCACCCCTTTCACCCGCATTGTGGTAGTACTGGCGCTGCTGCGCAACGCGATGGGGACGCAGCAGGCTCCGCCTAATACGGTCATCGTGGGGCTGGCGCTGTTCCTGTCGTTCTTCGTGATGGCGCCAGTGCTGAGTCAGGTCAACGAGGACGCACTGGGACCTTACTTGCGCAAGGAGATTCCGGTGAACGAGGCGATGGCCCGGGCGGAATCGCCCGTGCGTGCGTTCATGCTGAAGCAAACGCGGGTGAAGGACCTCCGGCTGTTCGTGTCGCTCGCCAAGCTGCAGCCGAAGAACGTGGATGAAATACCCACTTACGTCATCGTGCCCAGCTTCATGATCAGCGAGCTGAAGACGGCGTTCCAGATCGGC
>CAZXPM010000040.1:0-1414 GCA_964643155.1 uncultured Planctomycetales bacterium
GTGGACAAGCAGGTGGGAGACGGTCAGGATCGCACTGCCCACGATGATGTTCAGCTCCTGGCTGTGCTTCTCCAGCCGCCGCCAGTCCGCCTCCGCCTCGCTCAGTTGTTCCGGCGGAAACGACAGCAGCGCCGCATGGCGTCCTCTGGAGGGCTTGATGGTGGTGGAAGTCAGCAGGTCGCCCGCGCTCACCTGCTCACGCTTGACGCCGCTCAGGTTCAAGCCCACGCGGGAATGGGTTTCCGCGCGCTCAACCTCCTGGTTGTCCTGCACCAGCTTGCGGATGCGCACCTCGCGCCCTTCGGGGAAGAGATGCAGCGCGTCACCGACCTGCACGGGCTTCCCGCGCAGCGTCCCCGTGACCACCACGCCCTCGCCCTTGATGGTGAAGACGCGGTCAATGAAGTAGTACGCGAAAGGCTGCTCATCGCGGCGGCCGGCATCCTGCGCCATCCGCGCCAGCGCCTGCTTTATCTCCGGCAGGTTGTCGGGTTTGGTCGCGGCGAAAGGGAACACCGGCGCTTTGGCCCACAGCGTCCCGCTGAGATACTCCGCCAGCTCCCGGCGAACCGCCTCCACACGCTCGGGCGCCACCAGGTCGGTCTTGGTGATAAGCACCAGGCCGTGGTCAAAGCCGGCGAACAGTGAGGCGCGCAGGTGCTCCAGCGTGCCGGGCATAATGCCGTCGTCGGCCGCAACCATCAGCACCGCCGCATCCATCCCGAGGATGCCGCGCAGCATGTTGCGGAGGTAGCGCTCGTGGCCGGGGACGTCAATGAAGGTTATCCGCTCCGCGCCCGGCGGCGTCCAGTAAGCGAAGCCCAGCTGGATGGTCAGGCCGCGCTTGCGCTCCTCGGGCAGGTGCATCGGGTTTACGCCCGTGAGCTTCTCCAGAAACGTGCTCTTCCCGTGGTCGGTGTGCCCCAGAACTCCTAGTACCGGCATGCGCCCATTGTAGGGGTTGGGCGCGCTGGCGGCAAGAATGAGGACGGAAACCGCACGCTACGCCCCGGCTGATAGAATGTCGCTATGGAGCCACGCAAAGTCTACGACATCACGCTGACCATCGCGCCGGAGCTTACGCGTTACGGCGGCGACAATCCCCCGAAGGTGAAGCACACGGTCATGCAGCGCGAACACTTCACCGCGCAGGTCACCGACATTGAGATGCGGGTGCATACCGGCACGCATGTGGATGCGCCGGTGCACTTCGTTCCAGGTGGGGGAGATGTTGCGTCGCTGCCGCTTTCAGCGCTCATCGGGCGCTCTGTGGTGCTGGAAGTGCCGGACGAGGTGGAGGCCATCACCGCGGAGTTCCTGGACGAACGTGCGGACAAACTTGCCGGTCACTCGCGGCTGCTGTTCAAGACGAAGTGCTCGCAATGGTGGGACGATCCGGCGCACGAATTCCGCA
>CAZXPM010000040.1:1424-11536 GCA_964643155.1 uncultured Planctomycetales bacterium
GACTATGTCTACCTGGACGCCTCCGGCGCGGAATGGCTGGTGGCGCACGGCTTCGCGCTGGTGGCGATGGACTACCTGTCGGTGGACTCGTGGGAGGATGCGGAGCTGCCGGCGCACGTGATACTGCTGGGCGCCGGCGTGGTGGCGGTGGAGGCGGTGAACCTGCGCGCGGTGCCGCCGGGCGAATACGAGCTCATCTGCCTCCCGCTCAAGATCGCTGGCAGCGACGGCTCCCCCTGCCGCGCGGTGCTGCGGGAGCTGTGAACAGTAACTGTCGCTAGCTGAAGCGCACTAGCGTCTCGGCGGCCAAAAGCTCAACATCCCTCATCTGCTCCTCGCGCAGCGGCTGTGAATACAGGTGCTGCTCCTGCCACATCCCCGATTTACGAATGCGCGGCTTGGGGGAGTGCAGCCCCAGCCAGCTAGCTGAAGGGCTGCAGAGTGAACAGCCACCTCTGGCTGCTATCAAGAGCTTCTCCAGGTCAGTCTGCTTCCAGTCCTTGCCATCAAGCGAGATGAATCTGAACGAGAAGTTCTCCCGTAGTGTTCTCGTTACTTCGGCTTCGATCACTCGTTCCTTCGCAAGGTCGCGCAAATGGCTGAACTCCGCTCTCTTCTTCTTAGTGATGAAGTCAATCTCCCAGACGTCCAGATACGGGTCGTGAGCCTTGTTCAGCAGCGCCCGGCCGATGTTCTTCCTGAAGATACTCCGGTCTGAGGGTTTCCCGCGATTCAGGTCAAAGCGCACACTTGAGTCGTCAATCAGGAAATGCTCGTTGATTCTCCGTGGGAAATCGTCAGAAGTAGTTGAGCCTATGCGGACTATGCGCGGTTTGACTCCGCCATGTCCCCAGTGTTCGCCCTTCTCGTAGAAGAAGTAGACGCCTCTATCCGGCAAGGAAGAAAGACAGAATGGATACATCACTCCTGGCAACCG
Source organism: uncultured Planctomycetales bacterium (assembly GCA_964643155.1). GTDB lineage: Bacteria > 4484-113 > 4484-113 > 4484-113 > 4484-113 > CAZKNJ01. The sequence continues at coordinate 2,362 of CAZXPM010000040.1, forward strand.
CGCCAGCAACTCGTGGAGCCATTTGCAGAGTGTTTCAGAACCCATACTCATTCCCTCTCAGCAACACGTCTTTATCAGCCGCTAACGTAATCCGTTTGCATTAGCGCCTTTAGGCGAGCCATCGCCTTGCCAACCGCGAGCCCTTCCGCCGGAAACTCCAGCCTGCATCCGGTTCCAGCAAAGGCAGATCTCACCGCCTGCAGATATTCTCTGCCTCCAACTACAATCACGCGTTCATAGCGATCAAGCTTCATCTCAGCGACTTGGCTGCGCAGGGCCTCGTGCGAAACTGGACAGGTCTTCGGTTGCTTGAAGGTCACATTGTAGTTTTCAATCAGCGATGAGGGACTCACAAAGCCGTACTTGGCAGAGAGAATCAGCCAGTCAGCCCCACGTTTCTGACAGTATTCCGCGAACTGACGGTTTACCTTGAATGGTGAGCCCGTATATGCGTCGCGCGCTGATGTAGGCCCCACAGATGGAGACTTGTCCCAGATCTTCTTCTTCCCGCACGGAATGATGACGAGTACAGACATATATCCCTCCTTACGCTCTATTATACGGAACTTGATTCCCTGCGCTAGATAGACCCTCCACAGGCGGGGCACAGGTTCCCACCCAGCCAAGGGGGGCAAGCCTGCGGCACTAATCTCCGAACTCGATGCCCTGGGCGAGTGGGAGACCGCCGCCCCAGTTGACCGTGTTCGTCTGGCGGCGCATACAGGCCTGCAAGTCGAGGCCTGTTCTCTATTTCATTACCGCAAGGAACTCGTCATCGGTGACCCCTGCCTGGCGCAGAATGCCGCGCAGCGTTCCCACCTTGAGCTCCTTATGAAGCGGCACTGCGCAACCGCGCGCGCCGCGTGAAGTCTCCTTTCTCATTACCACGTGACTTCCTCGTTGACGCACCTGCGCGAAACCGAGGCGTTCAAGAGCGCGGATAACTTCCTTGCCGGAGAGCTTCGGAAGCTCAGGCACGAACGGCAACCTCGAAGGTCGTCAAGACCGGCTCGCCGCCGCGTGCGGAAGGGAACTCCTCCAGGTAGAGCTCGGTAGCCTCCTTCAAGTTGGCGAGTGCTTCCTCCTGCGTGGCGCCCTGGCTTACCGTGCCAATCTCCGGGCACTGCGCCACATACATGTCCTCTTCCTTCCAGAGAACCGCCGTAAGAGTCCTTGTTCGCGTCATCGCAGTCTATTATACCGTGGCGAATCTCTGCAGCGGGGATTGAATCCCCACGCCAAGGCGCTAATCTCCGAACTCAATGCCCTGCGCCAGCGGGAGATCGCGACCCCAGTTGACCGTGTTGGTCTGGCGGCGCATGTAGGCCTTCCAGGCGTCGGAGCCGCTTTCGCGCCCGCCGCCGGTCTCCTTCTCGCCGCCGAAGGCGCCGCCAATCTCCGCGCCGCTCGTGCCGATGTTCACGTTGGCGATGCCGCAATCGCTGCCGGTCGCGCTGAGGAAGCGCTGCGCCTCCTTGACGTCGTCGGTGAAGATGGCGCTGGAGAGCCCCTGGGGCACGCCGTTGTGCAGCTCAATCGCCTCGTCCAGCGTACTGTACTTCATCACGTAGAGGATGGGCGCAAAGGTCTCTTCGCACACCATCGGCAACTGGTGCGGCGTCTCCATGATGCACGGCGTCACATAGCAGCCGCCGGGGTAGTTCTTGCCCCTCAGGCGCTTCCCGCCGCAGACGACCCTGCCGCCTTCGCCCTTCACCCGCTCAATCGCCGCCATCATCGCGTCCACCGCAGCGGTATCCACCAGCGGCCCCATCAGTGTGCCTTTCTTCAGCGGGTTGCCGATGGATACCTGCTTGTAGGCTTTCACCAGCGCGGCCACCAGCTTGTTCTTCACCGACCGGTGGGTGATGATGCGCCGGGTGGTGGTGCAGCGCTGGCCCGCAGTCCCCACTGCGCCGAAGAGGATGGCGCGGATGGCGAGATCCATATTCGCGCTGGCAGTGACGATGATGGCATTGTTGCCGCCGAGCTCCAGGATAGTGCGGCCGAAACGCGCCGCCACCCGCTGCGCCGCATGGTGCCCTACCCTGGTGGAGCCGGTGAGCGACACCAGCTTCAACCGGTCGTCGTCCAGCATCACATCGCCGATGTCCGCGCCACGGCCGACCACCAGGCTCATCAGCGCCGGCGGCACGCCGTTGCGCCTGAGCACCCGCTCGGCAATCCTGGTAACCGCAATCGCCGTGAGCGGCGTCTTGCTCGCGGGTTTCCATATCATCGAATCGCCGCAGACCGCCGCTATCGCCGCGTTCCACGACCACACCGCCACCGGGAAGTTGAACGCGGTGATGATGCCGATGGGGCCGAGGGGATGCCACTGCTCCATCATGAAGTGCTGCGGGCGCTCGGAGGGCATCGTCAGCCCGTAAAGCTGGCGCGACAGGCCCACCGCAAAGTCGCAGATGTCAATCATCTCCTGCACCTCGCCCAGGCCCTCCGGCAGTATCTTGCCCATCTCCAGCGTCACGAGCCTGCCGAGGTCTTCTTTGTGCAGGCGCAACTCATGCCCGAGCTGGCGCACGACTTCGCCGCGCCTGGGCGCCGGCACTTCGCGCCAGTATTCAAAGGCCTTCTGCGCCTCGCGAGCGATGCGCTCGTAGTCCTTCGCGGTGCACTGCGTGACCGTGGCGATGCGCTTGCCGTCAATGGGCGAGACGACCTCCAGCTCGCTGCCCCTGCCCAGCCACCGGCCGTTGAACCCGCCCGGGTTGACCTTCTCGATTCCCAGCCGCTTCAGAAATGGATATGCCATAGGGTAGTTCCTCCTGAAGGTATTCTAACCCTGAACGGCGGAAAGTTGAACCGGGGCGGTCGGTGTGAAGCCAGCATCGTCCAAGAGAATGGAACAAACGACCAAGTGCCCGAGTCCAATGGGTGCAAGCCAGTGTGCCTGCGGGCACGGAAGAGGTCAACATTATGGTCAAGTCAGCAACACAACTGCTGGCGGCTGGTACAGCCGCGCTGTTGTGCGCGGTTGCGTTGGCATTCACGGCGTGCGGGACGGGGGAACACTCTACGGGGACCGTCGCCCTGCACTCATCCACCGGCGACCTTCAGTCCACCGCGTTACCGTCACAATCCATGGGTGACGCCCTGGGGGAATTGGACGCGCTGGCCCGTCCCGCAGGCGTGGACGCGGAGCTGTGGGCGCAGCTGAAGTCTGCGTTCGCCGACACGCTCGCTGCCCGTGGCCAGGCCAAGATAGTCGGCGCGCCGCCGACAGGCAGCGCAAACCGCGTCAACGACCTCTCCATCACGGATAACGGCGACGGCACGTTCAGGCTCACCTGGCACTACCGCAACCTGGGTGATTACGACCAGAACGGTACGGTTGGCGTCAGCGATATTACGCCTCTAGCGCAGCATTTCGGCCAGACTTACGACTCAGAGGCGGAGCCTAACTGCCTGCTGGCCGTGATAGACAGCAGCGGCAATGGCGTTGTGGATATCGCGGATATCACTGCGATCGCAGCCAACTTCGGAAGCGAGTTCGGCGGCTACGCGGTGGAAAGGTCGCCATCGTCAACAGACAAGTACAGTGAGATTGCCCTTCTATCGCTGGCGGATGCAGGCGGCGATGGCGCTAAGTGTTTCCACTTTGTTATTCCATTAGCGCGGCGTGCGCTGTACCGAGTTACAGCCAAGGCTCCCTCTGGCGAGCTTGGAGAGACCTGCGAACCTGTAGAGCTCCGGCTGGAAAACGGCGAATGGCTCATGCATGGAAAGGACCCACGGCATACGATGCGGACCCCATACATAGGACCGCAAATGCCCGAAGTGAAGTGGACATTTCAGCCTGAGTCGCCCACGCTTCGGCCCCTTTTCAGCTGGAATCCAGTTGTCAGCAGCGGAGGTACGCTTTACGTAGCTAGCCACGGCGCGGATGCGGGATTCTGGGCGATTGGCCGTCACGGGCAACTCCTCTGGAGGTTCGAGCCTGCCGACCAACTGGTGCCAGACTACTCGGCCCCAGCTTTGGCTGCGGACGGAACCGTGTATTTCACCAGCACAACACATCTTTACGCACTGAGACCCGACGGAACTCTCATATGGGAAAGCAAACTGCCAGAGCCCTGCTGGTTCAGCAGTCCAACAATCGCTCCTGATGGCACGATATACCTTTGCACGGGCGATGGATTCAGTGACACGGAGAATGGGTATCTGCTCGCATTTGACACTGACGGATCGCTGAAGTGGGACTACTTGGCAGGAAGCGATATTGTCTCCACGGCTGCAGTGGGCAATGATGGAGTGGTCATCAGTGCTACTTATGAAGGGACTGTTTTCGCGCTAAACGCCGACGGTAGCACAAGATGGGAGCTTGAAGTCGGGGAATCAAGAACAGTCTGGTCCAGCCCGGCAATTGAAGACGACGGGACGGTATACATTGGCATCCGCGGGGGGACCTTGACATGTCCTCATGATTACGACAATGGATTCCTATACGCTATCTCTCCTAATGGGGCGCTTAGATGGAAGCTGCAAACGGAGGGCTGGATATCGTCCTGCCCTGCCATCGGAGAGGACGGGACCATTTATGCAGGTAGTATCTCCGGCTACCTTTATGCGGTAAGTCCAGACGGGAATCTGAAATGGCGCTTCGCCACAGATGGTGCTGTCCTGGGCAATCCTGCAATCGGAGGAGACGGGACAGTCTACATCGCGCCCGCCACTTCCAGCACTGTGTATGCTGTGAATCCAGACGGCACTGAGAGTTGGTCTTACTCGGTCGCTTCTCCTACATTGTATGGGGGCAATCCGGTACTTGCCGAGGACGGTCTACTCTACATTAGCTTGAACGAGTGCTGCTATGTGCTGGGAGATGAATAGCGGACACCCGGAATAGCATGAGTTGGATGCCAGCCTAAGAGGGTTCCATCCCCCGAGGGCGTTTCAGCATGCACTCCGGGAGCGGCAGATGAATAACTCACCCCCCATATTGCCTCCCCAACTCCGAGGCATACCTGCGGCCGCCGGGCACCGCAAACACTGGAAACCGGCGCAGCCGGGATGCCCCATCAGCGTGCGCACGCGGTGCCCCCCGTCCAGCAGCAAGCGCGCGGTGTATTTGCCGGTGAAGCCGAAGGCGCCGGTCACCGCGTGCATCTCCGTGCTCATAGGCCGGAGCCTGCCTCCTTGTATCCGCGCCTACTCCTCCTCCAGGAACGGATACCTATAGTCCCTGGGCGGGACGAAGTTCTCCTTCACCGTGCGCTGGCTGACCCACCGCAGCAGGTTGAGCATGCTGCCGGCCTTGTCGTTGGTGCCGCTGGCCCGGCTGCCGCCGAAGGGCTGCTGGCCCACGACCGCGCCGGTGGGCTTGTCGTTGATATAGAAGTTGCCCGAAGCGTGCCAGAGGACATCGTACGCCAGGTTCACCGCCCGCCGGTCTTCGGCGAAAACCGCCCCCGTCAGCGCGTAAGGCGATGTTTCATCGCACAGGTGCAGCGCCTTCTCGTACTCGCGGTCGGGATACACGAACACCGTGACCACCGGCCCGAAGATCTCCTCCACCATGGAGAGGTAGCCGGGCTTCTTGGCTTCAATCAGCGTGGGCTCAATGAAGTACCCCACGCTGTCGTCGTAGCCGCCGCCGTAGATGATGCTGGCATCCCGGGACTTCTTCGCATGGTCAATGTAGCCGGTGATGGTCTTGAACGCGTTCCTGTCAATCACGGCGTTCATGAAGTTGGAGAAGTCCTGCACGTCACCCAGCTTGATGGTCGCCAGCTCGTCCAGCAGCATCCGCTTGAGCCGGGGCCACTTGCTCGCCGGCGCGTAGACGCGGGAAGCCGCCGAGCACTTCTGGCCCTGGTACTCATAGCCGCCGCGCACGATGGCGGCGGTGACGGCGGCCAGATCGGCGGAGTTGTGGACGAAGATGAAGTCCTTGCCGCCGGTTTCGCCTACAATGCGCGGGTAAGTCCTGTAGCTCTTGATATTCTCGCCGATGGTGCGCCACATCCCCTGGAACACCTCGGTGGAGCCGGTGAAGTGCACGCCGGCGAAGCGAGGATGCGCCAGCGCCGGGCCTCCCACTTCGCCGCCGCTGCCGGGGATCATGTTGATGACACCCGGCGGCAAGCCCGCAGCCTCCAGCACCTGCATCACGTACCACGCGCTGTAGACCGCGCTGGAAGCGGGCTTCCACAGAACGGTGCAGCCCATCAGCGCCGGTGAAGTCGGCAGATTGCCGGCGATGCTCGTGAAGTTGAACGGTGTGACTGCGAGAACAAAGCCCTCCAGCGCCCGCTGCTCGGTGTAGTTCCAGACGCCACGGGCGGAAATGGGCGGTTGCTCCTCGTAGATCTGCTGCGCATACCAGGGATTGAATCGCCAGAAATCTATCAGCTCGCAGGCGGCGTCGATCTCAGCCTGGAAGACGTTCTTGCTCTGGGCGAGCATAGTGGCGGCGTTCAGCGTACTGCGCCAGGGACCCGCCAGCAAATCGGCTGCTTTCAGGAAGATGGCAGCGCGCTGCTCCCACGGCATGCGCGCCCAGTCGGGCCACGCCTTCGCCGCAGCCTCCGCCGCCATGTCCACTTCCTTCTTGCCGGCGCGGTGGTACTTGCCCAGCACCTGCTTGTGGTCATGGGGGCAGCGGCAATCTCCGAGTTTACCTGTTTTCACTCGCTTGCCGCCGATTACCAGCGGGATTTCCACGTGCTTGCGGCTGAGGCGTTTGAGTTCGGCCTTCAGCGCAGCCCGTTCCGGCGAGCCAGGCGCATAGCTGAGCACCGGCTCATTGTCAGGTTCCGGTACCATCGGTCGTCCGTTAAGCATGATTCAGTCCTCCTGAGTGCGTTCAGTCCAGTTGCGGGGCCTTACCCCGATCAGCCATAGCCGTGGCGGTGCAGCCTGACAGGGACACCGCTAGCTGAGCCGATTATAGCACCACCCGGGGGACTCCTGCGCCTCCTGAGCGTGAAATACGTCACAAAGTCGGGTGCGCTATAGTATGCTCAACCTGGAGGGGTTTTATGTCTAGCTTGCTGTATATATCGTTCGTGGCAATCGGGGTAATTGTCGGCGTTCTGGCAGGCCTGGTAGGCCTCGGTGGCGGCTTTGTAGTCGTGCCGATGCTGCGGTACATCTTCGGCTTCTCTCAGTCCACGGCACAGGGCACCAGCATCGGAATGCTCCTCCCTCCCATAGGCATTCTCGCCGCCTACCAGTACTGGAAGGCCGGCAATATCAACATACCCGTGGCTCTGCTGCTGGCGCTAGGGTTCATTGTGGGCGGCTACTTCGGTGGAGGACTGGCAAACAAGCTGCCTGCGCTGACGCTGCAACGCGTGTTCGGGGGCTTTTTCCTCCTGGTTGCCCTGCGCATGCTGGTTGGGAAGTAGCGCCTGGGCCATGCGGGTTACGCTCCTCCTTCTTTAGTGTATAATATACCCGTCCGGGGATATAGCTCAGCGGTAGAGCGTCCGGTTCGCATCCGGGAGGCCGGGGGTTCGAATCCCCCTATCTCCAAATGAGGCCAACGGTCGGCCAGATTCCGACCGGGAGGTTAATCGTGACAATAGAGGGTATGGGCGCAAAGCGGGTTCCTGACGCCGCATCAGTGGAATGCCCGGTCTTTGGCGGCAATCTGGAACTCTGCGCAACGCATTTCACTAACGCCGTGGCCAGGCTGTGCCGCGACATGGAACTCGACTCCGGAGTAGCCCGCACGGTGCGCGACCACCTGCAGTACTACAATGCCACGGTGGCGACTGATATCAGCAAATCGCTTGAAGAAAAGAAGCCCGGCAAATCCGCCAAGGCGCTCGCCGAAGCCAGAGCGCACATCCACAAGCTGGTCCACTGGCTGTCTATGTTTGAGAATCTGGATGAGAAGGTCGCGAAGTCCGCGCGCTACTGTCGCATCACAGGCGAGAGCTTGCTGACCATCCTTGATGCTGATGCAAAGGAAGGACCGGTCAGGGGCTCCACGAGCGGACTGAACCGGGGCCTTTCCAACCTCTGAGCGCCATGCCGGCGCCACCATATGCGCTCCAGGACGCATTCTGCTAGAATCCCCGCCTATGATGGCAGATGAATTTGAAAACGATGAAAAAGAGCGCAAGAAGATCGTAATTGAGGACCGGCGCGTAATCAGCGACCAGGACACTACAGAGGAACCTCTTCGCGAGTCAGCCGAGGAGCCGCAAGCCCAGCAGGAGAAGAAGACCGAAGAGCAGAAACCCCCCTCCACCGACGGGCAGGACGAGGAAATGTCGGAGGAGCAGGTTGCGGCGAACATCTTTGACCTGGGCATTGACCGCTTCATCCAATACAACCTGGGCGTCATCATCCAGTTCGCATATGTGTATATGGGACTTGTGGCCAATCCCAGCACCGGCCTGGTGACGCAAGACCTCGCGCGTGCGAAGAAGAGCATTGACATCTTTGAGTTTCTTGCGGAGAAGGTAAAGGGCGGCCTGATGCCAGCCGAAGCCGAGGAGCTGACGCGCGTCATCAAGGATCTGAAAGCTAACTTCCTCAACGTGGCCGCGAGCGGGCCACCGAGCGCCCCTCCGGGCGGGGAGAACGCCAGTGGATAGCGTCGTTCTGGAGCACTTCGGCATCACTGTCGCCAACGACCGGCCGTTCACGCTCATCGCCGGTCCCTGTGTGCTGGAGGACAACGGAAGCTACCTGGAGGTGGCTGAAGTCCTGTCCGGCCTGGCGCAAGAGCTGGGGGTGCCCTACATCTTCAAGTCCAGCTACGACAAGGCCAACCGCAGTTCGATCCAGAGCTACCGCGGAATGGGGTTGCAGCAAGGGCTGGAAGCGCTGGCCGGCGTGCGCGAGCGCTTCAGCGTCCCGGTGCTCACCGACGTGCATTCGCCCGCAGAAGCGCGGAAGGCCGCGGAGTTCGTGGATGTTATCCAGACTCCAGCCTTCCTGTGCCGCCAGACTGACCTCATCGTCGCGGCTGCACAGTCGGGGAAGCCCGTAAACGTGAAGAAGGGGCAGTTCCTCTCGCCTCCGGAAGTCGGGAACATCATCACGAAATTCCGCGAAGCTGGGGGCACCCAGCTTATCATCACCGAGCGCGGCACTACCTTCGGATACAACAACCTCGTGGTGGACATGCGCAGTTTTCCGCAGATGAAGGCGATGGGTGTGCCCGTGTGCTTTGACGCCACGCACTCGGTGCAGCTTC
>CAZXPM010000040.1:11546-12075 GCA_964643155.1 uncultured Planctomycetales bacterium
GCTTCCTGGCGGCGGCGGCACCAAGAGCAGTGGCCAGCGTCAGTTCGTCGTGCCGCTCTCGCGCAGCGCGCTGGCGCAGAGCATCGCCGCGTTGTTCTGGGAAGTCCACCCCCGCCCGGATGAAGCGTTGAGCGACGGGCCGAATATGATCCCCCTGAGCGACATGCCTGCCCTGCTGCGAGAGCTTAAGGAACTGGACGACTTTGTGAAAGGGAAATACCCTTGACGCCCACTGAGCGGGACGTTGTTTTGTGTGTATAATTCCCGCTCGGGACCACGCCCACGGTGAAAACGCCAGAACAACAATCTGCAAATGGCCCCCCGTCCAGTGAACGCGGGCGGTTCAGACTTTCGCAGCCGTCTCTGGCGATTCCCGACAACCTGGCGTTGAACCTCCTCGCAGTCACGGTCGGCGTCCTTTCAGCCTTCGGGGCTGTTCTTTTCGTCCGCGTAATGGAGCTCTCCAAGTACTTCTTCTTCAACATCCTCCATTCGGCGGCCGTCCCGTTCCTCGGTATCGCCGCGATAG
>CAZXPM010000041.1:0-11826 GCA_964643155.1 uncultured Planctomycetales bacterium
TTGCGGTGGTCAATCACGCGCACCCGAGTGTCCGCGCTCTTGAACCTGAGCGCCCGCGGATGCACCACCCGCACGCCGCAGCCGGCGATAATCTCGGCGTCCTCCGCGGAGAGGTTCTCCAGGATGCGCGGGTTGGAAGCCAGCCTCGGGTCGGCGGAAAGCACGCCTTCAACATCGGTGACGATGACCACTTCGTCAGCGTCAATGTAGCGGCCGGTGATAAAAGCGGTGATGTCGCTGCCCCCGCGTCCCAGAGTCACCAGCTCGTCGCGGCTGGAAAGCGCCATGAACCCCGCAATCACCGGCACGTCACCCAGCCGCAGGCGGGGCAGCACATTGCGGTGGAAACGGTTGGAGGTCTTCTGGGTGCGGACGGAGAAGTCGCGCTCCTCGTTGGTCTTGATAGGGGCGACCGGAGACGCGTCATCGCTGTCCACAATCAGCGGCCAGTGTTCTCTGTCGCGGGGGAGGAAGGGCACGGCGTTGATGCGCTGGGTGGTGAGCGCGGCGGTCATCATCAGTACGCTGCGCTCCTCGCCAGTAGAAAGATACCTCAGCAGCGTGGCCGCGTCGGGCGAGCCGGCGCAGCATTCGCTCATCTCGCCAAGCAGCCGGTCAGTTTCGTCGCCCATGGCCGAGACAACCACCGCAACCTGCTCGCCCACCTCCACCAGTCCAGCGATAGCGCGGGCCGCACGCTCAAAGTGGGCCGGAGTGGCCAGCGAGGTTCCGCCGTATTTGATGACTCTGCGCATGTCGCGGGCCGCATTCAGCGCCCGCGCCCATTATATAGCATTGCGCGGCGCGGGCTATGCTAGAGTTATCCCATGCAACGGCTCAGGCTCCTCACCGGCGGCGAATCGCACGGCGCGGCGGTGACGGCCATCCTCAGCGGCGTGCCCGCGGGGCTGGAAGTGCCGCGCGAACGTCTCGCTGCTGAGCTGGCGCGGCGGCGCGAGCTTGCCGGGCGTTCCCGGCGGATGAAGCTGGAAACTGATGCCTTCACCTGCGAGGGCGGGCTGCGCGGCGGCGTCACCACCGGCAACCCTCTCGTGCTGCGGCTGCCCAATGCCGAAGCGGAGCAGTGGGCGCGACTGCTCCATCCCTTTGAGGGAGCGCGGGACGAGCGCATCACGGTTCCTCGCCCCGGCCATGCGGATCTTGCGGGGGTGCTGAAGTTCGCCGCCGTCGCGGAGGGTCGGCTGCGGCCCGCCGACATCCGCGATGTCTGGGAGCGCGCCAGTGCACGTGAAACGGCGGCGCGGGTGCTCGCCGGAAGCGTGTGCAAGCTGCTGCTGGAGGCGGTGGGAGTGGACCTGACGAGCTTCACCTACAGGCTGGGCAAAGCCTCGCTACCTCGGCGCAGATTGCTGAAGCTCCTCGGTGCGTCCTCGCTGCGTGGCCTTCCGCTCCAGGCGATTGAAGCGTCTCCGCTCAGAGTGCCGGACCCGGCGCTGGAGGAGCACGCGCTGGCGGAGATTGATGCCGCGAAGAAGCAGGGAACCACTCTCGGCGGCACGATTGCAGCAATGGCATTTGGCGTGCCGCCAGGCCTGGGGAGCTTCGCGCAATGGGATGAGCGGCTGGACGGGCGGCTGGCACAGGCCGTGATGAGCATTCCGGCGGTGAAGTCGGTTGCACTGGGCGCTGCATCAGCACTGGACAAGGCGGACGGCTCCAGTTACCACGACCTCATTGACCAGCAGGGCGGCGGAGTAACCCACGCCACTAACCATGCCGGCGGCATTGCCGGCGGTGTCACCAACGGAATGCCCGTAGTGGTCACCGCCTTCGTCAAGCCCATACCGACCCAGCAGCAGCCGCCAGCCAGTGTTGACCTGGAGACGGGCAGAACGGCCAAGCCCCCGGCCCAGCGCAGCGACATCACTGCGGTGCCCGCGGCAGCGGTGGTGGCCGAGACGATGGTGGCGCTGGTGCTGGCCGACGCCATGCTTGCAGAGGTCGGCGGCAGCCACATTTCCGAACTGGTGCAGCGCGTGGAAAAGCGGCGAAAGCTGCTCTCGGCGCTGTTTCGCTGATATTGCGTTAGAATACTGCGAACGCGGTGCTAACCACTACTGACAACCCGCCTGCCTTCAGGCTGGAAGGCCTGGCCAAGACCTTCTACCCGATAATTCCCTGGCACCGCCACCGCGCAGTGGAGGCGGTAAAGGACGTGACGCTCACGGTTCCACGCGGCTGCATCTTCAGCCTGCTGGGACCCAACGGCGCCGGCAAGACCACGACGATCAAGATGATCGCCAGGCTGGTGGACCCCACGGAAGGCCGTGTGGTCTTTTATGACCGGAACGGCAGCGAGCTGCGGCGGCGGCCCGCGCTGGGCGCAGTGCTGGAGGGCTCCCGCAACCTCTACTGGCGGCTGTCACCGCTGGAGAACCTCTACTACTTCGGCGAGCTAAAGGGCTTGCCGCTGGCGCAGATCCGGCGAGAAGCTGAAGAGCTGCTCCAGATGTTTGACCTGGCGGAGAAAGCGCGCGGCAGCACGCAAACGCTCTCACGCGGCATGCAGCAGAAGGTCGCGGTAGCGGTGGCCCTGCTCGGAAGCCCGGATGTGCTGCTGCTGGATGAGCCGACGCTGGGGCTGGACGTTGAAAGCTCAAGGCTGATTCAGCGGCGCTTGCGCCAGATGGTGGAGGAGCAGGGGAAGACCATTGTGCTGACCACCCATCAGATGGAACTGGCGGCGCGGGTGGCCGACCGCATCGGGATAATCCATCACGGCAGGCTCATTGCCGAAGACAGCCTGCCCAACCTCACGGCCTTCTTCCAGCGCCAGGACTACGAGCTGCTGCTGCCCCTGGGGGAATGGGAAAAACTAGCGCCGGAGGTCTCGCGGCTCCAGCTTGACGCCGATGCGACCGCGGGCAAGGGCGAGACGCGGGTCACCTTCCATCTGGACTCGCATGAGGGCTTTTACCGGCTGGTGGAGAGAATGCGTGCGCAGAATATCGCGTTCAGCAACTTCAGACAGGTTACGCCGTCGCTGGAGGACATCTTCATTGAGATTACGCGCCATTACCAGGACGACGGGGGTGGCGCTGCATGATACGAACCCTCAAGATCGCCCGCGCTGAAGTAGTGCGCACGGTGCTGCTGACCATCCGGTACCCTATTGAGTTCTTCGTCGGCCTGGGAATCATGTACTCCATCTTCATGGGCCTGTTCCTTGGCGCGCGGGCGCTGGTGCAGGACCCCAAAGTGCTGGCCGCCTCGCTGGACGGCTTCGTCATCAGCTACTTGATGTGGTTCTTCGTCATATCGGCGATGAACCGTCTGGCCTTCCACATCCAGATGGAAGCGCAGATGGGAGTGCTGGAACAGATCTATCTCAACTACCCGAACATGCTCGTCCTGCTGCTCGTGCGCAGCGTCGTTGACTTCTTTGAAAGCCTCGCTGTGGTCATCGTGCTGCTGTTGTTGATCATGGTGACCACGGGGCGCTGGCTCGCCATCAGCCTGACTAATCTGGGCGAGGTGCTGCTGCTGGTGGCGCTAACGGTGGCTGGCATCTACGGCTTCGGGCTCATTTTCGCCGGTCTTGCACTGATGTTCAAGCGCATCGGCCAGATAGGCAGTATCACCCAGTTCGCCTTCTTCCTGCTGGCCTATCTGCCGATTGAACAGACTACCGGGTGGCTTCAAGTAGCGCTGTACAGCCTGCCGCTGACGCTCGGCATCCGCCTGCTCAAGTCAGTGGTGGTGGGCCACGAAAGCGTCTTCACTGAAGCTAACCTCGCACTGCTGGCAGTACTGGCGCTGAACTCCGCTGCGTACTTGCTTATCGGCTCGCTGGTGTTCCGCCTTTGCGAGCGCAAGTCGCGGATTGACGGTAGACTCGGACAATACTGACCCACACCGGAGGGGAGAGAATTGGACAAGTTCACGAGATTTCTGGCGGCGGTGCCGGAAGCGCCTGAGAACGCGTGGCACGGCCGCATCTGCCGCCTGCTGGAGGAAGCGCAGGACGTGGGAGTCGCTGTATTCTGCGACATGCTCGTCTGCCGCTTCGCCACGCCGGTATTCGCCCGGCTGGTAGGCACTTCGTCGGAGGAGATTGTGGGCAAGCCGCTGCTCTCGCTGTTGCCAGCGTTGGAGGAGGATCTCCTCACCACCAGGTCGCCTGAACGGATGAGAACAGAATACGCCGCTGAGCCGTTGGTTACGCGCTTGCCTCGCCGCAACGACCGCCCGGGAGTGCTGGCGAAGGCGACTCCTGTCTGGCAGAGCGACAGTCTTGTGGGCGTGCTGGTGACTGCGATGCGCCTGGATGCGGAAGCCGACGACCTCCCGTCGTTTGATTCGCGGGAGCTCTCGCTGATGGACGTCATGACCATCCTGTCTGACGATACACGGATGAACAGGCTTTACCGCCTGATCGGCCCGCCGCTACTGCTTCTTGATGGCTGGGGCAGTCTCATTTTCGCGAGTGACCGGGCGCGCCGGCTGTTTGGCCTTGGCGAAAAAGCGGAACTCCCCCGCTACAACATCACCAACGACCCCAACTTCCAGCGTGCCGAGGTGGGTTCGCTAATAAGTTCTGCCCTCCAGGGGGAAGAGGTGCATTTTCCACCGCTGGAGTACTACACCGATCTCACTGGCGCGCTGGGGGAAGGCACGCAGCTGAAACACATGTTGAAGGTGTCGCTCATCCCCACCGAAGATATCGCTGGCACCCAGTCCATCTTAATGCTGCTGACCCAGCATAGAGTGCCTCTAGAGCAGTTGGAGCCGGTGGCGCTGATGCAGCGGTCGGAGAGCGTGGCAATGCTAGCGCGCGGCATCGCCCACGAGTTCAACAACGTCTTCGCGGCCATCAAGGGGATCGCATCGCTGCTGATGGCCGATACCGAGAGCGATAGCGAGGAGGGAGTGTACTTGCAGAAGCTGGACCAAATGGTTGATCGGGGCGTGAAACTGATCACCGATCTCACGAACTACGCAAGGGTGAGCCAGCAGCGCATGTCGCCGCATTCTGCCGCGGAGTTCTTTGAGAGCTTCAAATCGCTGGTGGATTTCATCATTCCGCGCGACGTGAAGTGCGAATTCCAGATAGAGGCCAAGGGCGAGTTCAGTGCCGATGCCAATTCGTTGCGGCAGGCGCTGTTCAATCTCATCCATAACGCGCTGGACGCGGTGGCTGAGAGTGAACGGCGGGAGATCCTGCTAACAGTGGACGAGGTGTCTCCCGGCAGCGTGGAGCTTGATATGCTGCATTTCACCACTCCCTCAGTCCTGCGGATTCAGCTCGCAGATTCCGGGCCGGGCATCCCCCAGGAGATCTCCGCCCGCATCTTCGAGCCATACTTCACCACCAAAGGGGCAACTTCATCCAGCGGTCTCGGGCTAAATGTGGCGCAGCAGATCGTGCGCCATCACGGCGGGGTGATTCTCGCGGAACGCAGCGGTCCACTCGGCGGTGCGCTGTTCACGGTCTATCTTCCACTGAACAAACCACGTTGAGCTTCCCTGCGTGGGTGAACTGTAGCCGCTCACTGAGTACCAGTTGAAGCTCGCCATCAACTTCCAGGGCAAGCGGGATCGGCCAGCCTTCAGCCTCAAAGGCCGCTTCGCGCCGCAGCAAAAAGTGCGGGTCGCCCAGGTGCTTCGCCCCCAACAGCAATGGTAACTTCCGCATGAGCGTAATTCTGCTTCCACCTTGGATGACGACAATGTCCAGCAGCCCGTCGTCCAGCTTCGCCTCAGGAGAAAGCCTCAGGCCGCCGCCGACCAGCCCCGTGTTAAGGGCGACCAGCCACCAGATGTCCCCGTCACAG
Organism: uncultured Planctomycetales bacterium; assembly: GCA_964643155.1. Taxonomy (GTDB): domain Bacteria; phylum 4484-113; class 4484-113; order 4484-113; family 4484-113; genus CAZKNJ01. Next base: position 5,796 of record CAZXPM010000041.1, read on the forward strand.
ATGACGCCTTCCCCGCCAACCGCGCGGACTGTTGTCCGCTCCAGCGAGGGCAGCTTGCGCAGAAACGCAGCGACATAGTTGCGCGACACCCATCCCGGCCGGGCCTGCATTGACGCCAGCACCTGGGCGTCCAGCCCGATGCCCACTGAGTTGATGAAGCGGCGGCTGCCGCAACGCCAGAGGTCAACCGGTCTCGGTTCCATCCGCGCCATTGCCCGCGCAAAGCGGCGCAGCCCGCGGGGCATTCCCAGACCCCGGGCGAAGTCGTTGCCGGTGCCTCCCGGCAAAACGACAAGCGTCTGCTCGCTGGTGTCCAGCTTCTGTATGGCCTGGTTGACAGTGCCGTCGCCGCCGATGACCATAACCAGCGGGTAGTTGCCATGGGAGCTGGCAACGACCTCGTGCAGGTGTGCGGGACCCCGCGGCATGATGGCGGTGAAACCTGCGAACCCGGGCCCGAGGACGTTACGGTAAACCTCCAGATAGGGCAGGTTGCGCGGAGATATCAGCGCCAGGCAGCGATGCTGCTTGAAGTCAAAGCGCACAGCTCAGAACCGGTCTTTGGGGAGCAGCAGGCTGAGCCCAGAGGGCGCCACCCCGATCTGTCCCAGGCCCTGCAGCTCCACTACGGTGCGGCCGTCATCGGTTATGAACTCCCTGGGCACGTACACGTATGTGGGAATGGGGATCTCATCCTTGTTCATCTCCACTCGCACGCTCTTAACTTCGTACTTCTCCTCAGAGTTGGGATTCGTTATGATCAGGTCAACCGCGGCCGCGGTTGGCTTGCCTCCGGACTCAATGGAGTTGGTGTAGACGAGTGCATCCAGGCGGAGGATGAAGTCGCTCCCCTCAAGCCGGGACAAGTCCACTCCCTCAAAGTACCACGTTCCAGTGAAGTGGCGGCGGAAGCTAAGCGGGTTAGCGGTTGCCAGCCACCACACATCGTACTGCTTCTGGTAAGTGCCGTTGCATTCAAAGTAGCGCGAGCTATAGGTGTAGGCGTTGTCCAGCGGGTCGCCCGCCCCATACTCCTGGGCGAATGCGGCGGCGGCCGGCGCCCCGAACACCAAGGCGGCTGCAATAGCACAAAGGATACTGGTTCTCATGCCTCCCTCCTCATGGTGATTGTATCTGCTGCGTGGCGCTGAAGTCAACGAACCGCGATGGTATAATCGTCTGAGAATGGGGGTTACTATGGGTAATATGCGCCTTCTTCTTGCATTACTCCTGCTATTCGTCACCATCGGGTTCGGTGCGTGCGGCTCGGCCAGAAGCCCGGTCGCGCTCAGCCCGGTAAGATCCGGCGTGCTCGGCGCGGAAGTTCCGAGCGCGGGGGCAATGGAGCAGCAAGTCTACGACCCGGCACTGTCCATCAACCGCTCGGGGTTCTCGCTTTTCGTGCTGGACGAATGGGGCGAAGTGGCGCCCGGGCTGCGGGATTACTACGATTTCACCGTGCGCCAGATGATGAACGGGGACACCTACCTGTCAGTCTACGCGCGGGGGGTGAAGGACGCGGCCGCCAGCATGTTCATCCTGAAGTACAACCCCGACGAATGGAAAGTGGTTAATGTCCTGCCCGGCTCGTTCTACGGTGGGGCGGAAGAGAGCCTGTTCCTGTTTGTCAACAACTACGCGGGAACGCTTCCGTTCGGCCTTGCTCGGGTGCGCCCCCAGGATAACGGCCTGGTTTCGGGGGATGGGCTCATCGCTGAGATATCGCTCTCTCCCGGCAGAGCCAAAGGACGGCGAACGGTTTCGGTTACAGCGGGCGAGGGGTCTGTGGTTATCAGCGATTTCGCGCTGAACCACAGCGGCGACACCATTACCCTTGAATGGAAGGACCGCCTGCTGGCGGATTACGATAACTCAGGCAAGGTTACCATTGCCGACCTCACACCGCTGGCCATGTTCTTCGGCGGCTACACCGGCGACGGCCAGGGCAATGATGCCGCGGAAGCGTTCGTGGACTCCAACGGTGACGGCAACGGCGTCGTCAGCATAGCCGACGTCACCCCCATCGCCGTCCACTTCGGTGCGAGTGTATCCGGGTATTCCATCTACCGGACGGTGCAAGGCTCTCCCGACACGCGGAAGCTGCTGCCGCACCAGCTAATCCCGGAGGAACCCTACTCGGTCAGCCGCCTCATCGCCGACCAATGGCAGCCCGCCCCCTATGTCTACGGGGACTCGTCCTTCATGGACGACTTTCCTGGCACGGAAACCACCTTTGAGTACTCGCTGGTGGTGTATGGCGACAGCGGCGAAGGAGCCGAAGTCGCCCAGGAGACCGTCCTGATATCTCCCGAAGAGGACGTTCTCCCGCCGCACGGCCTGGGCGGCCAGCATGTTCCTTTCGCTGGCGTCACCAGCGTTGACGAGGGTGATGGCCGGCTGAAGATAGTGTACCGCCGAAATGCCATAGACAACTTCACTTTGCCGGAGAACATACTCTACTACCTGTATGTCGGTCCTCCAGGAGAGGATAGCGGCATAGACCTTGACAACTCCGTGGTCATTGATGTGACGGACACGCCATCCCCCTACATCTGGGAGGGGCTGGCCAACGGGACAACCTACGCCGCCTATCTCGCAGCGGAAGATGAGGCAGGCAACCGAACTGCGCCTGCGGCGGGAACGGTGAAAACCGGCAGCCCGAGCAACGCCGCGCGCAACGACTTTGAACCGCCGGAGTGGGTTGACACGATCGGCGTCGTCACTGCCACGCCAGGTAGCGCGGGCATCCGCGTGACGTTTGGCGACGCGGTGGATGCGGCTTCTCCACCGGTGCGTTACCGCGTTTACTGGGCTACGGCCACCGAGCTGCCCTTTGACACGGCCTCCTTTATTGAGGTTGACAGTTCCCCCTACTCCATTACCGGCCTGTACAATGACGTGGGCTATTCTATAGCCGTACGCGCGATTGACAGCGCTGACCGCTACGACCCGCCCATTAGCCCGAATGAGGACCCGAACACGGTGACGTTGTACGTGACCCCGCGCGCAACCGCAGGCGATATTGAGCCGCCCACCTGGGACGACACTACCGGCGTAGTGAACCTGGTTCCGGGCGACGGGAGCATCCGCGTGGAGTTCGGCACTGCCAGCGACCCCAGCGAGCCCGTGACCTACAACATCTACTACCAGGAAGGGGACGAGGTGGACTTCTCCACCGCCACCCAGGTGCAAGTGGCTACCACTAACTACCCGCCAGCTTTCATTGACGGGGTTACCAACGGTCAGGAATACGCTGTGGTCATCCGGACGCAGGACGCCGAGGGCAACGAGGAGAAGAACATCGTAACCCTCACCACCACGCCCGACATTGGCCTGGACAACCACCCACCAGAGTGGGACACCACGGTTGGACTGCAGAACGCCCGGCCGGGAAACGGCTACGTGGACCTCGGCTGGAACAGCGCCACGGACAGCCAGTCGCCCCCGGTAGAGTACAGGGTCTACTGGGAGCAGGGCACTGAGGGAGTGGACTACAACCAGGCTCTCAGCGAAAGCCGCTACCTGGACACAAGCGAGCTCTACGCCCGGGTTGACGGGCTGATGAGCAGCTTCGTCTACAGCTTTGCCGTGCGGGCCCGCGACAGCGCGCCCACTCCCAACGAAGACTATAACCTGGAGTACCTGACCGCCACTCCCACGAGCACGATCACCTTCACCGACGAGCTGGTAGCGGACCTGGACGACCCTGTTCAGTACACTGATGTGGAGGTGGCCTCTGACGGAACCATCGGGGTGGCCTATTCCGTGGCCACCGAGATGAATCCGGGCGAGTACTACCATGAGCTCAAGTACTCCTACAACAACGGATCTGGCTGGGTGACCGAAAGCGTTTGCGGCGGCGCGCCCACTGACTCGCGGGGCAAGATGCCGGTTCTCCGGTTCGACAGCTCCGACGTGCCCTACATCGTCTTCATCAACAACACACACGAGTACGACGAGCTGCCGGACACGCCTTACACCGCCGTGGAGGTGGTGCACCGCACCGGTCCCGGTACCTGGACTGCGCCGCAGGTGGTCGATGATGGGAGCGACCAGGCCATCATGCACAACCCGGCGCTCGCCTTTGACAGCGAAGGCAACCCGGGAGTGGCCTATATCGTACGGGATTCGGCGAATGACGCTGACGACAACACGCTGCGCTACGCTTCCTATAACGGTGTTTCCTGGGACGTGGAAGAGGTCAACGACGTGAAAGCCGGTGGAGCGGTGACAATTGACGGGTCTAACTGCGGACTCGGCTTCGGCGTGTACTCCATCGGCGGCGACGACCCCATTGAGATGCCCACTATCGCGTTCAGCGACCCCTCCCTGGGCGGCGCATTGTGCTGGACGCTGCGGCGGGGCGCGGACGACTGGTTCACCCTCACCATAGACGATGCATCCTGGATGACGCACATAGACATGTGCATGTGGGAAACCGAGGTCGGGGGCAGCACCTATTACCTGCCGCGCATCTCCTACCGCCACGAGACCGGATCGGCACACTGGGTCGCTAAATTCCTGGTTGAAGACTTCAACCTGACCTGGGAGCTGCAGCAGGCCGACTGGGCCAATGACCCCGGCACCGGCTTCTACACCGACGTGGAAGTTGCCTTTGAGGCGGGTTTTGAGATTATCTTCACCGCAGCGCGCTCGCAGATGCTGGACCGTGCGCGCTTCTGCGTGGAGAACGTGCTTACCGGCGAGTACTTCCGCTACGACGTAACGCCTTATACAGGCGCCAACCCGGGAATGTACCTCTCCATGGCGCTGCTGCGGGAGTTCGGAAACGACCGCGCCGTCATCAGCTTCACCATGGACGACAACCTCTACGTAACGATTCAGGATTAGCGGCCGAGGTAGGTGGGGAGGGCATCTTCCAGCGCGGAGGGCTCCGCGCCCAGAAGCTCGCGGAAGCGCGAGAACTCGCCCTCGCTGAGCACATTATCTTCCTGCAGCATCAGCCACTGGTCGTAGGTCAACGGCTGGTTGTACAGCTTCGCCGCCAGTCCAAGCGGAATGAGCGGCAGATGCACCACCGGCTTGCGCTCGCGGCGAAGCAGCTTCTTGAGGAGCGCAATGAGGGCGTTGTAGGAAAGCTGATCGGGACCGCCCGCGCAGACGGTCTCGCCGAGCGCAGGACTGTCCACGACCAGGTTACGCACGAGCCGCGCCACGTCCTGCACGTAAACAGGCTGAAAGAGGTTCTCGCCGGGGCCAATGACCGGGACGAGGGGAAAGCGGCGCACCATCCGTGCGAGCAGGTTGACGAACCGGTCGCGGGGCCCGAAGACAATGGACGGGCGAACGACGCTGTAGCCTAGCCCGCTTTGCGCCACCAGCTGCTCCCCCTGGTGCTTGGTGCGGTGGTAGCGGCTGGGCGAGTCCGGCCGGGCACCGAGGGCGCTGATATGGATGAACCGCGCCACCCCCTCCGCGCGAGCCGCTCTCACGGCGTTCTCCACCCCGTCCACATGGACGCTCTGGAATGTATTCCGGCCGCGTTCCACGATTATCCCCACCGCATTCACGACGCAGTCCACGCACTGCATCGCTCGCCTCAGGCTCCCGCGGTCGTGCAGGTTGCCCGGTGCGGTCTCCACTGCTGGCGGGATCTGCGAACTCTGCGAGTGTATGAGCGCGCGCGGGGTTACCCCGGGATCCTCCGCCAGCTTGCGCAGAACCGCCGCACCTATCATTCCGTTCGCCCCAAGAACCAGAACACGCATGGGGATATTCTAGCTTTTCAGCAAAACCGGGGAACAAAACCGGTTCGTGAAGCGTCTAACAAAGTGAGGGTTGGTGAAACCCACTACTCTTTCACCCCCCTTGCCCATCCCCCCTAACTTGCTAGGGCCGGAGAAAAAAAGCTCCGGCCCTTTTCCTTTAAGCCGGCAGTCTCAGTCTGTGTGGCCACCTTCCCATCACGCCTCGCTTGACATGCGGGGCGAATGTGCCTACCTTGGAACCTGCGCACCAGTAGCTCAGGGGATAGAGCGTTGGCCTCCGGAGCCAAAGGTCGAAGGTTCGA
>CAZXPM010000042.1:0-11790 GCA_964643155.1 uncultured Planctomycetales bacterium
CGAACTGGTCCGACGGCAGATTGAGCACCTGCCCGGCGGGCCCGCGCACGAAGAAGTGGTAATCGTTGGCCGGGTAGTCCGGGCGGTCGCCGCGCGGAAGCGAGAAGAACTGGTGCCAGCGGTCAATGACGTTGTCCATGAAGCCGTGCGTGTTGTCCCTCAACGGCAGCACCACGGTGGCCTCACCGCCGGCAACCCCGCGCCGGTACTCCAGCTGGTAGTACCAGCCCTCCAGGTCAAGGTCAACGATGGTCCCGTCTTCGGCTTCCTTGATCATGGTGCTGGCGCCGTCAAACCGGAAGGCGAACTCCCCTTCGCCCTGGGGCAGCACCCGCGCCCGCTCCGCAGGGAAGTTGAAGAACATCAAGTGCACCGGATGCTGGTTGCGGCTCGGCAGCGGCCCGAAAAAACTGCGGCGCGGCGTTTCCACTGCCGGCGCCCTCGGCTCCTCTTCCTCCTGCTCTGTCTCCGCCAGCAGCTCCAGCCCTTCAGCCACATCCATCGCCGGCTCTTCCGGCGGTGCTGGCGGGACGCTCTCTACGGGGGGTCCTGCTTCCGCCTCTTTGGGGGATTCCTCTTCCTCCCCCGCGACGCCCGACGTCTCTTCGGCGGGAGCTTCTCCCCCAGTTTCCGCCGAGGCTGTCTCCTCAGCTGGCTCATCCGGCTCCACCGCTTCCTCTTCCGCCAGTTCGCCCGTGATGAATGCCACTACCCCGGTGTCCGGGTCAGCCTCATCCGCAGAGTAGCCCGGCAAGGAGGAAACCACCAGCACGACCAAGAGAACCACGATAAGTGCAATTGCCTGGCGCAACACGGGTTCATTCTACACTAGCGCTACGCGTGGAGCAATAAACCTCACTCCACTATGCCGCGGTTGTGGCCGTACTCATCAAGGTGCTGGACATGGTACCGGTACTCATCCAGAGTGATGCTGGTCTGCCAGCGGCCGGCCAGGTGCGCAGTCCCGCTCACCAGCACAAACGCCAACACTATTATGAGTGCAATGGCCCGCCCGCTGAGCCGTCCCCGCCGCGCGGTCAAGCTGAAGTGCAGCGTGCCTTCCACCGGGCAGGCGTCCACGCAGCGCAAACAGGCGTGGCACTCGTCAGAGGACACTGCGGCCAGCCGCTCCACCGCGATGGACGCCGGACAGGCCGCGGTGCAGCGCTGGCAGTCAGTGCAGGTCTCTGCCTTGCGCCTTACCTTCAGCGGGCTGAAAATGCTGACGACGCCCAGCAGCGCACCGTAAGGGCAGAGGAAGCGACACCAGAAATAAGGGATGACCACCGACAGGGCGAGCAGTATCAGCAGCACCCACATCGTTGTATCTGACATCAGTGCGAAGAACTTCAGCATCTTGATGTCCGCCACGCGGTTGTAGGGGCTGTCAATAAACCTGGCAAGGGACTGCTCACCCATAAGCAGGAGAATCGCCCAGAGGAAGAATGCCAGCAGTAAGTACTTCACTCCGCGCAGCGGAAAGTCCAGCCACCCGGGCAACCGAATCTGCCGGCGGAAAAGCACGCGGTGGAGCTTCTCCAGGTATTCCGACAGCAGCCCAAACGGGCACACCCAGCTGCAAAAGGCCTTCTTCAGCGCGAACCCGATGCCCAGTATCAGCAGGAACAGCGCCAGGCCGGCCGGGTGGACGTCATTCCAGACACCCGTGAGCAGCCAGTACTTCAAGCTGATGAGCGAGCTGATGGGAAGGAAGGCCTCCACTCCGGGCGGGCGCGGAACCATGACCGGAATTCCCGCCTCCAGTTGGGCGACAAACAAGACAAAGCGGTAGCCGATCCACACCGTGAGCGCGAGAAAGCCAAACTGCACCAGCCTGCGGTACGGCTCCGCTCGCCTCGGGAGCATATGAATACCCTGTAGTTCAGCCGATTCCATCGCAGCGTGGAGTCAATACCTTCCTCCGGCCCCAGTTATCTGAAACACCACGCATGTGTCCCCTCATCCCGGGCACGCAAACCGGCAAGCCTGGCTTTCCCCTGTCTCGCTGGCGGGGGCAAGCTGGCAGCGACAGGCCGCTTCCTTGACTTGATTTGGGGGTAGCCTATAATTGCACTCCCCCGGCGGCGTAGCTCAGAGGTAGAGCAAACGGCTCATAACCGTTGAGTCGGCGGTTCGATTCCGCCCGCCGCCAGTAGCCTGCGGGATTCGCGTGGATAGGAGAAAGCGCTTCCTAACTCTGGTTATCCACGTCGGACATCATCAGGTTGACCACGTAGGTGTAGGAGACAACCTGGTTGCGGCCGTTGCGCTTGGCGAAGTAAAGCGCGGTGTCGGCGAACTCAATGAACTGCGCCACTGTCCGCGGCCGGTGGTCCAGGAAGCTGGCGACGCCGATGCTGGCCGTCACCTTAATGAAGATGTTCTCCGCCCCAATGTAGAAAGAGTGGTTGGCGATGAGCCGGCGGATGCGGTTGGCCACCAGCTCGGATTCGCGCAGGCCGGTTTCGGTCAGTGCCACCACGAACCTCTCGCCGGAGTAGCGCGAGATGTGGTCAGTGGAGCGCAGTGCCACCTGCAGCACGCGAGAAATCTCACGCAGGACGTTGTAACCTTCCTCCACCCCGTAGGTCTGGTTGATGTCCTTGAAGTGGTCCACATCCAGGAACAGCAACGAGAACGGCGTGTTGTAGCGGGTGGAACGTTCAAACTCGCGTTCAAGCACGGTGAAGAAGTGCCGCTGGTTGAGCAGGCCGGTGATCTTGTCGGTGTTCTCCAGCTCCTGGTTCGCCGCCATCAGGCAGTTTTTCTTGATGTGCGTGCCCAGGTGGTGGGACAGCACTTTGATGAACTGCCGCGTATCCTCGCTCAGCGTATAGTCCTTGGAAACCACCAGCCCGATAATGCCGAAGAGGTTGTTGTCCAGGTATATCGGGGCCAGCTCAATTCGCTGTCCTTCCTCGGGCACTGTACGCGGCGCCTCCACCAGGTGCTCATCACCCAGCACCAGGAGTTTGGAGAGCTCCGACTCCTGCAGGTCGGGACGCTTCGGCCACGACTTCATCAGGTGCGACACCAGCCACTTCACTTCATCATCGCAGGTACGCGCCAACAAGTTGACGATTACCTCTTCTCCCTTGTCCAGCGGGTCGAAGATCATGCCCCAGAACCTGTAGGGCACTATGTCGCCCAGCAGGCGCGCGTATACCCCCAGAGTATTCTCCGTCTCCCAGGTCGCGTTGATGTTCTCAATGAAGTCGTCCAGCAGACGGAAGAAGCGCCCGCGGTCCTCCACTTCCTTCGTATGCGTGGTCCGCTCATGATGGAGGAACTCCCAGTGGTACAGCAGCTGCGCCAGCTGGTCCGCCACCGACTCCAGCTCGCCCTGGCGCTGGCTTAATTCCTGCAACTGACTGGTATTCAAGTCCGACAGGCAGAGAATGCCCACTAAGTCGTCCTGGAAAACCAGCGGAACCACCGCGCACGCAGGCGTGCGGTAGTTCTTGGCGAAAGGTGACATCAAGTGAGGGAAGTCCTCCATATTGCCGCAGATGAAGCTGCGCCGCTTCTTGGCGACCTTGGAGACGATCTTCTTCGTGGCGTTCAGGTCGCGCACGCGCCCCTTGAAACCGGTGTAGTTGATCCGGGTGATCTCGCCCTGCTCCACATCATACTGGACAAGCGAAACCCGGTGGACGCTCAGGGCGAGCGCGAGCTTGCGCACAAAACGCTTCCAGAGATCCCGTTCCGAGCGGAGGTTCACACTCGCAAGCTGCTTCTTCAAGCGGCTGAAGTTGAAGTGCCGGTCCTCAGGCCCGCGAATACTGCTTTTGCGCACTTTCGACATAAGTCACAGCGGCACGCTGCTGCCGCCAAGCTCTAAAGTCTACCACAGAATCCGCCATCCTGCCCTGGGAATGCGCGTGGCCTCAGTGCCACTCCAGCCTTGGCCGGGAATCAGCCCGCTTTTACAACAAAACTGCGAAGTGATAGTCTAATCAACTATGGCGGACACTCCAAAGAGCGATGACGCAACCGTGGTGTCGCCGGATACGGGCGGCGACGCGACCATAGTCTCCGAGGGCACTGGCGATGCCACTGTAGTGTCCACGGCTCCGGCCGCGGGGCCTGGCGGAGACGCCACTGTAGTAGGAACCGCGCTGCAGACGATTGACCTCGCTGAGCTCAAGCCTCAGGTGACGGCCAACCTGATGCTGCACAACCCCTATGCGCTTGCGGGCGTGAAGAGCGAGAACTACTTGCTCTGCGAGCTCACCGGCGCCTTCATGGGCCAGAAGATGGTGCGCCCGCCGGTGCACCTCTCCGTAGTCCTGGACAAGTCCGGCTCTATGGAGGGGCGGCCGCTGGAGTATGTAAAGGAGGCCTGCCGCCAGCTCATTGACAAGCTCGGGCCGGCCGACACCCTGTCCATTGTGACCTTCGCCGAAGGGGTGGACGTTGTCCTGGCGCAATCGGCCGTTACCAGAAAGGAGGCGCTGAAGGCGCAGCTTGACCTCATCCGGCCCCGGGGCACAACCAACCTGTACGGCGGCATGGTCGCGGGCGCCAACCAGCTCGCGCTGGTGCAAGCGCCCACGCATCTCTCACGCATTATCCTGCTCACCGACGGGGAGGCCAACGAGGGCGTCACCGAGTACTCGGAGATCGTGGGCAAGGCGCGCAACCTCCGGAAGGACGGCTGCACCATCTCCACCATCGGCGTCGGCATTGAGTATAACGAAGAGCTGATGAAGGGAATCGCCAAGAACACCGCGGGCCACTATTACTACGTTGACGCGGTCAGCGATATTCCGCGGGTCTTTGAAGAAGAGCTTGCGACGCTCTTTGAGGTAGTGGCCAAGAACGTCCGGCTCTCCCTGAGGCTGCCCAAGGGTGTCCGGCTGGACAAGTTCTACGGCCGCGAGGCTGCCGGCGGAGATGGCGCGCTGGAGTACGAGCTTCCGGACATCGTGGCGGGGCAACCGCAGAACCTCCTGCTGAAGCTCTCCTTTGACCGGCACCCTTCAGCACGCTTCCGCGTGCTGGAGGCCGGGCTGTCATTTGAGTATCTGGGGCAGACTACTCGCTCCAGCATCGCGCTGGAGTCGGTGGTCCAGTTCACTGACGACCGCCAGAAGGTGCTCAACTCCATCAACTCCAGGGTCGACTCGGTTATGCGCGTAAAGGACGTGGTGGCGGAGATCAGCCGCGCCAAGCAGTTGCTCTCGCAGGACGCGGGCACGGCTACGGTGATCATAGACCGCGCCAAGACCGTGCTGCTCCAGGCCGGGAGGACCGGCGACGCTACCCTCGTGGCCAACGCCGCAGACCTGCTGGCCTCCGGCGACCTGGAGAAAGCCGACAAGACCTTGGGCGCCACGAGCTGGGAGCTGGAGGAGTAGGGGCTTAGCTTTCCAGCAGATTCAGTAACTCTGGGCATAAGTACAACCTGCCACGCCGCCGCACCGAGACCTCCCTAACCAGCCCCACGGCCTCGAATTTCTTCAGTGTCTGCAATGCCCACTGCGGGGTCCTCCCCACGTCCTGCGCAAGCAGTTTGGAGCTCACCATTACGCGTTCAAAGATGCAGTCAAGTGCCGCCAAAGCGGCACTGCTGCGGGTTCTTGACTTGATAGCCTCCTGGTATTCGCGGTGCAGGATAAGCTGCCTTTCCACAATCGCAATGCGCTTTGCGGCTTGATCTCGCACCGCAATAATGAATAGAGTCAGCCAAGGTTCCCAGTCACCGTCTGCGCTTATCGAGCGTAACGACTGATAGTACTCGCTACGTCTTGCCTCCAGCCATTCGCTAATGACCAACACTGGGTGGCTCAGTGCGCCCGAATGTGCAAGATACAGCGATACTAGCATTCTTCCCAGCCTTCCATTGCCATCAAAGAACGGGTGTATTAGCTCAAACTGAGCATGGAGTATTGCGCTTTTAACTAGTGGGCCCTGTTCCGTCTCAGCGTGCATGTAATCTTCCCAGGCCGCCATCAACTCAGGTACATACTGAGGAGGCGGAGGGACATACTGGGCAGCGCTTCCGGGCCCCAGCCCAATGTGTACTTGAAGGGTGCGGTATTGGCCCGGGTCTCGGCCACCGCCCCGTACCCCCCTGAGGAGCTGTTCATGCAGCTCCTTCAAAAGCCGCTGAGACAGCGGGATTTCGCTCAGCCGCTGGAAGCCCCTTCTCATAGCCCTCACGTAGTTGGAGATTTCACGCACATCACTAGGCTCTTGCCGGTACATCGAGGATCGGGCTTCAAACTCAAGTAGATCAGTGAACGACGCACGTGTTCCCTCAATCCTGCAACTTGCAACAGCCTCGCGCATCTGGGATGGATAGACTAGGATTCCCTCTATGTCCAGTCGTGTTGTGATGCCGTCCAGCTTGCCAAGCAGACGGCTGGCCTCAGCCAGTTGACTCACACAGGAACTCGGTGGTTGTATGGTCGCCAGGTCGCCCTCTGGTATGCACGCTCTGATGCCGCCATCTATCGTAACGAACCGCATGGTTCGGTATCATACCACTTAGTGAAAGTAATTGGGCGTTTTGTTTCGTTTATGGCGCTTAGACAAAAGCAGCTTTTCGCTACGGCAGTCGGCGAAACAAATACCCTTGTTCGTTTCGCACACTGACTCGCAACAGCCATCTAGTTATCTAGTTGCTCCTTACACCTCTCCCTCTAGCTTTAGCTCTCTCCAGGCTTCCACGAACTCAACTTGATCTTCCGGGCGGAATAGAACCAGCTCCACCTCGCCGGGCAGCTCATTCTCCCGCAGCCACCGGGATATCACCGGGAGCATTATCCTGGCGCAGTCGCCGACGGACACACCCCCAACGCCCGCGCCCAGCGCAGGAAAGGCGATTGAGTCGATCCGATTGTCCTTCGCCAGCGCTAGTGCGCCCATCGTCCCCAGGCGGATGCTGTGCGGCTGGGCCGAATCGCCTGGCTCCATAGTGGCCACGTGGATGACGTACTCTGCCGACAGTCCACCCCCGCCGGTGAGCACACATCCGCCCGCCCGGATGGGTCCCTGCGCCATGGCCTCTTTCTCAATGACATCGCCGCCGAGCTTCTTTAGCGCTCCCGCCACGCCTGAGCCCATCCACAGTTCGGTGTTAGCAGCGTTCACAACAGCTTGGGTCTTGGCCAGAGAAATGTCGCCTTGACGAATCGCCAGCCTACCTGGGATAACTTCCATGGTTAATCACACCTCTAGATGAGCTAATTTACCCAAATCGGGCAATAACAACAACACTTGCCCCGCGTTGCTGTTAGAATCTGGCGGGAAACAACCCGCCCGGAGCTGGAAATGTTTGAAGACCAAATCAGGAACAACATCAACAAGACGTGGGTTCTTCTCCTTGGGTTCATCGTCTTCTTCACCGTACTGATCTACTTGTTAGGCTACTACTTCGCCGAGCTTTATGGCAATCGTGACCTGGCTTTCGTCTTCCTCGTCGCGGCTCTGGCTTTCTCCATCATCAGTAGCTGGACGAGCTACTACTACTCCGACCGCATCGTCCTTTCTTCTGTTGGTGCCCGTCCGGCCGACCCCGCAGAACACGCGCAACTGTTTGATCTGGTGGAAGGGCTCACTATCGCCGCTGGCACTAAGGCCAGTCCGAAGCTGTACATAATGGAAGACCCATCACCTAACGCCTTCGCTACCGGGCGGAATCCCGAACACTGCGCCATCGTCGTAACCACCGGCCTGCTCAGTATGCTGAAACGGGACGAGCTTGAGGCGGTGCTGGCGCACGAGCTGAGCCACATTATGAATTACGACATCCTGCTTGCCACCATTATCAGCGTGCTTGTGGGCACAGTGGTGCTGATCAGCCATTTCTTCTGGCGCTGGATGTGGTGGGGCGGCGGCAGGCGGCGGGGCGGCAGCGGCGGCGGCTACGCCATGATCATCATCCTGGCGCTGACGCTGCTGTTCATGATACTGGCCCCAATCGCTTCGCAGCTCATCCAGCTGGCCGTATCCCGCAAGCGGGAGTATCTCGCCGATGCTTCGGCGATTAGGCTCACGCGGTATCCCGACGCGCTGGCCAATGCCCTGCAAAAGATAGCCTACTCGCCTGCGCCCGTGCGTCACGCCAACAAGGCGGTGGCGCATATGTTCATTGAGGACCCGCTGAAGAAACCGAAGAAGATGAGCTGGCTGGCCAACCTCTTTTCCACTCACCCGCCGATTGAAGAACGGATTGCGCGCATTCGCGCTATGTAGCGGACTTCCGGATGAACTTCTTCAGCCGCGCAAGCCCTTCCCGGATATCCTCCTCCGGGGTAGTGAGAGACAGCCGGAAGTACTCCTGGCCGTGCGGCCCATAAGCTACGCCGGGACCTACGATAAAACCCTCCTGCATGAGAAGGTCGCGGGCAAACCTGACGCCGTCCCCGTAGCCCTCCGGCAGCCTGCACCAGAAGTAAAGCGTAGCCTGCGGGTTGGGATGCCAGATTCCCAGCTCATCCAGTACTGATGCCACCATGTCGCGCCGGGCCTTGATACGCCGGCGGTTCTCTTCCAGAAAGCGGTCGCGCCCGGGATGCGCCAGCCCCCGGGCCAGGGCCATCTGAATCGCGTTGAACTGGCCCGAATCCACATTGCTCTTGATTGTGAGCAACGCTTCCACCAGCTTGGCGTTCCCGGCCGCCCAGCCGATGCGCCAGCCAGTCATGTTGAATGACTTGCTGAAGCTGTGGAACTCCAGGCAAAGGTCCTTGGCGCCCTCCAGCTCCAGGATGCTGATAGGGCGTTTGGCTTCATCAAAATAGACCTCTGAGTACGGGTTGTCCGCCAGTACGGCGATATCGTACCTGCGGCAAAAATCCAGCAGTTCCTGGTAAAACTCCACCGGGGCGCTGGCGCCGGTGGGGTTGTTGGGGTAGTTGATGTATATGACCGTTGCCCGGCGGGCGATGTCCTCCGGGATGCGCTTCAGGTCTGGCAGGAAGCCGTTTTCCCGCGTGAGCCCGAGAAAGTGCACTTCGGCGCCTGCGTAGACGCAGTTAGTATTATAGACAGGGTAGGCCGGTTCAGGAATCAGCGCGACATCCCCCGGCTCGCACAGGGCCCAGGCCGCATGGCCCACACCCTCCTTGCCGCCGAGCAGGGTGATGACCTCGGTTCCCGGGTCAACCCTGACGCCGAACCGTTCTCGCATCCACTTGCTCACCGCCTCAAGATAGGCCGGCAGTCCCCGGTAATCAGGATAGCGATGGTAGCCTTCATGCCGGATTTCCTCGGCCAGCAGATCAAACAGCCAGGGCGGCGGCGGGAGATCCGGGTCTGCAATCCCCATAGAGACCACGTCCAGGCCACGGCTTCGCGCTTCATCCCGCGCGCGGTCAATCTCGGCAAACAGGTATGGCGGCTGCTCGGTCACGCGTTTGCTCAGTTTCATCAGTGGCACCCTCCTTGAGCGGCCTCCATTCTACCATCCACGCGCGAGGTTCCACGTGGAACCTCGGGCAAACGCTAGGGTCCGGGCTTGATGTCATCCAGCCACCCGCGCCTGAGCTCCGCTTCGTCAATCGCCGTTGTGCAAGGCTTCAAATCCAGCACCGGAGTCCCGTCAAACATGTCAAGGCCGCGGACACGAAGCCTCGCGCCCTCCCTGCCCAGCAGCTCCACCAGCGTGAGCCCAATTGGGTTGGGACGGCGGGGCGAGCGCGTGGCAAACACACCATGCGGTCGGCTGTCCATCGGCGGGCGGACGCTGAGACTGAATCCCTCCGACCGGTCAAACACCCAGAGGACATACAGGTGCGAGAAGCGCTCAATGTCCACCAGCCCGGCGGCAAACCGGCTTTCCAGGACTATCTCCCCCACCACCTTCACATGACCTTCGCGCACGGCGCGCAGCCGCTCATCCGAAAGGCCGTGCCGGATGCCCCCGATGGGCTTCATGACGAAGCTCTTCATCCCCATGCGCCAATAGTATCATGCGGTCCTGCTACTTGAGTGAACGCTCCACATGAACCACCTTCCCGTACACGAAGAGCTCATCCTGCTTGGACGCATCTATCACGACCGGATCATACTTGCTGTTGCAGGGCTGAAGGACAATGGTGTCTCCGTACGAAAGCACCCGCTTAAGGCTGTGCTCATTCCCGTTCACTCTCACCACGCAGATGTCCCCGTTCCCGTACTGCGTGTTTGGGCTCACGACGACGATGTCGCCCTCCAGTATCCCCGCTTCAACCATTGAATCTCCCTTCACCCTGAGCGCGAAGGCGGCTGGATCGTAGTTGAGTTTGCTCTCGTGAATCTTGATGGTCTCAAACTCATCGTATTCCAGCACTGTGCTGCCGGCGGTTAGCCCAAATGAAGCCGGTATCGTGGTGAAGCAGGGCACCCGCCGGTACTCCTCATCAGCCGCGCGGTCCAGCTCAATCCGCCCCCGCAGCAGGTCCCGGGTCACTTGCTTCAGCTCGGCCACAAGGAGCTCAATCCTGTGCGAGCCGGGGTAAGTGCCTGCCCCAGAGTTGCTCGCCGGCGGCCGCACCTCACCTGCTTCGGCATGTTCGCAAAGCTCCAGCAACTCCCAGTAATCAACGTCAGGTAAGACTTCCGCCAGCTTCTTCAACACCGCGGGCGACGGCCGGCTGATGGTCCCGCGCTCAATCTGCGAGATGTACGAGTGGCACACTCCAATCGATTCCGCGAGCTTCCGCCCGGACAGCCCCAGCTTCAGTCTGCCGCGCCGTACGATTTCACGTAAGTTCATACCAAGCCTCCAACTATACGCGTGTAAAGTATGGTATAATAAATGACCGTAAGTTGTCAAGCGGACTATGACACAGCAATCACTGGGCATCACTCGTAAAACCACTGTGGGTTAGCGCTATGAATGAGTGCGATTACGCCGCGCTGATAGACAATCTGAGAGCGTCAGTTCCCGACTTCCGGCTCTTTGAAGCGGTTTGCCTGGACGGCTACACTGCGGCCGAACTCTCCGCATCCCTCGGAGTCTGCCCGCATACGGTGTACCGGCGGGTGCGCCGGGTGCGGCAGCTTCTCCAGGGGCATCTCCCGTCCGACCTGCCGGTAGGAAGAGACAATGACACCCCTCTCTACCCTACTTAGATTGGTCATCCAGCACACGGTTCGCCAGCCGGTCTGCTTTGCTGTTCTCGGCACGTGAGACCTTGAGGAATCTGACGTCCTTGAATGCCGCCAGCCTCGCCAGCACCTGGCGGTGCAGCTCACGCATTCGTGGCGACCTAACTTTGAACTTGCCCGTCAGTTGCGAGAAGACCAGCGCCGAATCGAGCTGGATCAGCACTGGCTTGTCCTTGGCGTCCAGCCTGTCCAGACTGTCCAGCGCCAGCAGGACTGCCGCATACTCGGCTTCGTTGCTCGTGGTCTCACCCAGGTACTTCCCTTCTTCAAACAGCACTGCGCCCTGGGCGTCCTGCCCTCTGGCGGCAGCTGAGGCAGGCCCCGGGTTCCCCCTGCTTGCACCGTCGGCCCACACGAGAATCTCGTAGCCGCTCACCTCTCCCTGGTGCTCCAGGGGATTGCTGCCCGTGAACAGCCCGCCGGAGGAACCGGCCGGCTGGGCCCCCCGTGCTCCGGCAGTGGCAAGCACCATCACGAGAGCTGCAATGGCCTTCCCCGCCCCTATCTCGCCCAGGCCCTCCATCGTCCTCGCCTTTACGCTGATGCCGGCCGCTGGAATCCCCGTCGCCTCAGCCAGGGCGTCCTTGATGCGCTGGTAATGTGGCGCCAATCGCACGCAGTCCGCCAGGACGGTTATGTCAATCTGCTCCAGCGTCATCGCATCATCCAACGCACGCAGCGCCGCACATG
>CAZXPM010000043.1:0-11728 GCA_964643155.1 uncultured Planctomycetales bacterium
ATATCGTCCGCACAAAGGAAGCGTACGAGGCGCTGTTGCTCAGCGGCTTTTCCGGCAAGGGCATTGTGGTTATCTCCCGTGGTGCCCCGGTCGGCCGTGCGCTGCGCAATATCGCGGGGATAGTGACGCTGACCCCAGAACGGCTTAATGTCGGCGACCTGGTCGAGTCCAACTTCGTGATTTTCACGGAGAAGGCGCTGGAAGAGACCCGCCGCCATTTCCGGGGCGAGCTGGCGGAAGGGATGGAGCTGTCCGGCGGCTCCCTTGATGAGCCAGAGCCGGAGGAGGCAGCGGCAGCGCCAGAGGAAGTTGAAGGAGGTACGCAGGATGAGTAAAGAATGGCATCCCAGCAACGTAATCAAGTTCCCGGTCATTTCGGAGAAGTCCATGGATGTGGCCGCGCAGGGAAAGTACGTTTTCGTTGTGGCGGCAAACGCGACCAAGGCTGATATCAAGAGGGCCCTTTCAGAGCTGTACGGTGTTGATGTGGTGAAGGTGAATGTAGTGAACTTGCCGCGCAAGCCCAAGAACTGGGGGCGGCACGCCTTCAAGACCGGCAAGCAGCGCAAGGCCATCATAACGTTGGCGGAGGGGCAGAACATACCGGAGATAACGGAGGCCGTGTAGCATGCCGCTCAAGAAGTACAAGCCGTATACACCGTCACGCCGGGCTATGCTGTCCACCGATTACAGCGTCCTTACCGGGGGACCGGTTCCCAAGAGCCTGACTGAACCCAAGAAGAAGAGCGGTGGGCGCAACAATACCGGCCACGTGACCGTGCACCATCGCGGAGGCGGCAACCGCCAGAAATACCGTAAGGTGGATTTCCTCCGCCGGGAAGCGGGGGATGCCGAGGTGCAGGCGTTGCAGTACGACCCCAACCGCAGCGCTTTCATCGCGCTCGTGCGTTACCGTTCCTCCGGGAAGCTCTCGTACGTGCTGGCCCCTGAGGGTATCAAGGTCGGCGCGGTCATATCCGCGGGTGAGGACGCTCCTATAAAGGACGGCAACGCGCTGCCGCTGAGACGGATTCCTGACGGCGCGCTCGTTCACAACATTGAGATCCAGCCCGGCGCCAAGGGGAAACTGGTTCGGGCGGCAGGTACCCATGCGCAGGTGATGGCCAAAGAAGGGAAGCGCTGCATCCTTCGGTTGCCCAGCGGCGAAATGCGCTATGTGCCGGTAGATTGCTATGCGACTATTGGGCGGGTCAGCAACCATGACCACGAGAGCATCAAGCTGGGCAAGGCTGGCCGCAAGCGCCATCTGGGCCGCCGTCCCCGCCCCCGTCCGATGCACATGAATCCGGTGGATCACCCGATGGGCGGCGGCGAGGGATCAAGCAAGTCCGGCCGGGCCCCGTGCAGCCGCACCGGAGTCCCCGCCAAGGGTTACCGGACGCGCCCAAAGGGCAAGTCCAGGATCCATCTGGTAAAGGACCGCAGGTCCAAGTAGGCGAATATGAGGTGGTTCAACTAAATGAGCCGTTCAACGAAAAAAGGGCCTTTTGTCGATGAACACCTGCTCCGCAAGGTGCAGGCGATGAATGAATCCGGGGAGAAGCGGGTGATCAGGACCTGGTCACGCCGTTCTACCATCATGCCTGACTTCATCGGGCACAACTTCGAGGTTCATAACGGTAAGCGGTTTATCCCGCTTTACGTTACCGAGGAACTGGTGGGACACAAGCTCGGTGAGTTCGCGCCGACACGCACCTTCCGCAGTCACATCAGGGACGAGAAGAAAATCCGCATCAAAGGATAAACATCGTGGGAGTCACTGCAACACTGAGGTTCTTGCGGGTCTCGCCTTTCAAGGTGAGGAAATACGCTCAGCTGTTCAAGGGAAAGAGCGTGGAGGAGGCGCGGGCCATTCTGGCTTACCACCCCAGCCCAACTTGTGAGAGTATTCTGAAGCTGCTCAACTCGGCTGCGGCCAACGCGGAGAATAACCACGACCTTGATCCCGAGCTGCTCATCGTAAAGGATGTTCTGGTGGACGGCGCTTCCACGTATAAGCGGTTGCGCCCGCGGGCGCGCGGGCGCGGCAGTCGTATCCTCAAGCGGACGAGCCACGTCACCATTGAGGTGGATCTCAAAGAGGAGTTCCGGGTGAAGCCGGTTGAAGCGGAGCCTGCGCCCAAGACCCCACGGAAACGGCGGGGCGCCGCGGGCCGTGCCAGGTCGGCAAAGGCTGAAGCCGGCGGCAAGCCAAAACCTGCCGCCACGGCGGCTGAAAAGCCAAAGCCCGCAAGAAAGCGGGCAGCAAAGAAGGCCGAGCCGGCTGAGGACGAAGGCAAGGCGGCTGAAGCCAGGCCCAAGCGCAAGCGCGCGCCCAAGAAGGCCGAGGCAGCCAGGCCCGAAGCCGACGCCGACGAATCAGCGGCGGCTGAGCAGCCCCGGGATAACGCTCCCGTCGGGCCCGCGGAGGAGACCGAGTAATGGGACAAAAGACCAACCCAATTGGATTCAGACTCAAGCAGACCACAAACTGGAGCGCGACCTGGTTTGCCGACCGCAAGTCCTACGCCGACCAGCTCGTGAAGGACCTGCAGGTGCGCCAGATGCTGGACAAGGAGCTCAAGAGCGCCCAGGTCTCGCGGGTGGAGATAAAGCGCTACGTCGGGCGTTTTATTGTCAACGTGTATTGCGTGCGTGTGGGAATCGCGGTAGGCCGTGGCGGGTCACGGCGCGAAGAACTGCGGCGCAAGATAGCGAACATCCTGGGGTCTGGCGAAGTCCATCTGGACTTCTACGAGGAGCCCAGCCCGGACCTCTCCGCTGCCGTTGTAGTGAACAACATCATTGCTCAGTTGGAGAAGCGCATTAACTTCCGCCGGGCGCTCAAGCTGCAACTGAAGCGTTGCGAGCAGGCTGGGGCGAAGGGCGTGAAGCTGATGGTTGCCGGGCGGCTGAATGGTGCGGAGATGTGCCGGACGGAATGGTACCGCAGGGGTCGCATTCCCCTGCACACGATTCGGGCCAAGATTGATTATGCCTGCGATGTTGCGCACACTACCTATGGGTCAATTGGCGTGAAGGCCTGGATTTACACTGGCGACGTGGTGCCGGAGCGTGGAGCCGGCGAGGGAGGCGAGAGCTAATGCTGGTGCCTAGCAGAGTGAAACACCGCAAGACCCAGCGCGGCCGCATGCGCGGCAAGGCTACTCGCGGAGGCAACGTGGACTTCGGACACTGGGGCTTGAAGGCGCTTCAGCCCGCGTGGATTACCGCGAACCAGATTGAGTCGGCGCGCATCGCCATTAACCGCCGCCTGAAGAAGGCTGGCAAGCTGTGGATTCGCATATTTCCCGATAAGCCCTTCACCAAGAAGCCGGCAGAGACCCGGCAGGGCTCCGGCAAGGGCTCGCCGGAAGGCTATGTGGCGGTGGTCAAGGCCGGCCGCATTATGTTTGAAGTGGACGCGCCGTCGGAAGCCATTGCCCGCGAGGCGCTGACGCGTGCGGCGCACAAACTGCCAATCAAGACTCGAATCGTTGAGAAGGTGGATTTCTAGGAGAAATCAATGGCGTCCAAACGAAAAACACGGGAGTTGCGTAAGCTCAGCGCCCCTGAGCTGAAGAAGCGCGCGCGCGAATTGCGCAGCGAGATCTACGAACTCCGCTTTGAGAAGATAACGGGGAAGCTGGAGAACTACCGCCGCCTTCGTGAGCTGAAAAGGGATATCGCGCGGGTGGAAACGCTTATACGGGAGAACGAGGTCAAACATGCCGCGCAAAGTTAAAGTTGGCACTGTCGTCTCGGACAAGAACTCAAAGACCATCATAGTGGAGGTGCACCGCCGCAAGCTGCACCCCCGCTACCGCAAGTACATTCGCGCCCGCAACCGCTTCATGGCTCACGACGAGAACGAGACGGCGAAGATCGGCGACACCGTGCGCATCATTGAGAGCAGGCCACTGTCTGCCCGCAAGCGCTGGGTGCTGGACGCAATTGTCAGCCGTGGCGTCGGGCCTGAAGTGGAAGTGCGCCACGACGAGGACCTGAAGGTGGCCCTGGGCATTGAAGAGCCGGAGGCCGCAGGCGAGTCCACGGAGGAGGCCGAAGGCGCGGCGATTGAAGAAGTTGTTGAAGAGTCCGCTGATAGTCCGGCGGAGGCAGTCGCAGCGGAAGCCGGCCCTGACGCCGGCTCGGACGCCTCTGAGGCTGCTGAGAGCCCTGAGGGCGAAACTACTGAAACAGAAACGGAGAAACCCGCCGGGGAGTAGAAGATGATCCAACAGGAATCACGTCTCTTGATTGCTGATAACACGGGCGGGAAGCAACTGCTCTGCATCCGCGTGCTGGGGCGTTCAACCAGCAAATACGCGTCGGTAGGCGACCTCATTGTGGGAACCGTCAAGGTTGCCAGCCCTCGTTCGCAAGTGAAAAAGGGGCAGGTCGTAAAGGCCGTCATAGTGCGCACCACCAACCCCGTCCGCCGCCGGGATGGTTCCACCGTGAGGTTTGACGATAACGCGTGCGTGCTCATTGACATAGAGACCCGCAATCCGCAGGGCACGCGCGTCTTCGGGCCTGTAGCCCGCGAGCTGCGGGAGCGCGGCTACATGAAAATCGTTTCTCTCGCCCCGGAGGTGCTCTGATGAAACACCATGTGAAGAAGGGCGACGAAGTGGTGGTCCTCGCGGGGAAGGACCGCGGGCGCAAGGGCAAGGTGCTGCGAGTGCTGGCCAAGGCCCGCAAGGTCATTGTGGAAAACATCAACGTGTACAAGAAGCACCAGAAACCCACCAAGGACAATCCTCAGGGTGGCATCATTGAAAAGCCGATGCCGCTGGACATAAGCAATGTCCAGCCGGTTGAGAAGGGCACGGGCAAAGGCACTCGTGTTGGCTATCGGCGGGTTGAGGGCAAGTGGTTGCGCTATTCCAAGCGGACCAATGAACTCATTGACGCGAAGTAGGGATACAAATGGGATTACCTAGATCAAGACTGCACGACATTTACGAAAAAGAGATAAGGCCGGCGCTGGCCAAGGAGCGGGGGCTGCAAAACCCGATGCAGGTGCCGCGGCTCAGGATGGTCAAAGTGAACGTCGGGGTCGGCGAGGGCAAGGACAACGCCAAGGCCATTGAAGGGACGGTCAGAACGCTGACGGTTATCACTGGCCAGAAGCCCGTTGTCACGCGCGCCAAGAAATCAATCAGCAACTTCAAGTTGCGCGAGGGGCAGCCGGTTGGCGTTACGGTGACGCTCCGGGGCGAACGCATGTGGCACTTCCTGGACAAGCTATTGAGCATCACGCTTCCCCGTGTCCGCGATTTCCAGGGCGTCAGCGTGAAGGGCTTTGACGGGCACGGGAATTACAACCTGGGGCTGCGCGACCAGCTGGTGTTCCCGGAGATCATCTTTGACGAGGTGGAGATCATCAAGGGTATGCAGATCACCATCACCACCACTGCTGAAGACGATGCGCTGGCGGCTGACCTGCTTTACCGGCTGGGAATGCCCTTCAGGGATTACAAGGTGACCAAGGAGGTTGCTTAGGCGATGGCGAAGAAATCCAAAATCATCCACAACCGGCGGAAACTGAAGTATGAGGTCAGGCACCGTAACCGGTGTTCAATCTGCGGGCGTCCCCGCGGCTACTACAGGTTTTTCAGTATCTGCCGGGTGTGTTTCCGTACGTTTGCGCTGAAAGGCTACTTGCCCGGAGTTACCAAGAGTAGCTGGTAGGAACGAATATGACTCAAACCGATCCAATCGCCGATTTCATCACGATAATCCGTAACGCCAAGCTCGCAAGAAAGCTGGAGGTCGTCGCGGACCATTCGCGCATGCGGGAGGAAATCGCAAAGATACTCGCCCGCGAGGGCTTCATTGAGCGCTATGAAGTTTATTCTGAAGGGCGCGGGCGCAACCCCAGATTCCGCAAGATCCGGGTGCACTTGCGGTACTACGATGACCTGAGGCGTTTTGGGCCGCTCAACCACATTAAGCGGGTGAGCAAACCCAGCCGTCGCGTTTATGTAAACAGCAGCAAGAACGTGGCGCTTCGCGGTGGCACTGGCATACGCATCCTTTCCACTTCCAGTGGCATCATGACCGATGTTGAGGCTAGGCGCAAGCGGGTGGGCGGCGAAGTGCTGATGGAGGTCTGGTAACTGATGTCTCGAGTTGGTAAAAGGCCGATTGTCTTGCCGCCGGGCGTGGAGGTCACAGCCAAAGACCGCACCATAACGGTCAAGGGCAAGCTGGGAGAGCTCACGCACGAGGTGCCGGAGAGTATTGATTTCGCAATCGCCGACGGGGCGATTGTCTTCACGCGTAAGAGCGACGCTCCCGCAGTGCGTGCGCTCCACGGCCTGACGCGGGCTCTGGTTAACAACATGGTCGTTGGGGTTTCCGAGGGATTCACCAAGAAGCTGGAGGTGCGGGGCACGGGTTACCGGGTAAATGTCTCCGGCAACAAACTGACCCTCAACGTGGGTTTCTCCCACCCGGTTGTGTTCAATTTCCCGCCAGAAGTGAAGGTCGCGCTGGTGGGGACGACCACCAAGGAACAGCTCCCCACGAGCATAATATCCGTTTCTGGCATTGACCGTGAGCGTGTCGGCCACTGGGCGGACCAGATCAGGCGCGTGTACCCACCCGAACCCTACAAGGGCAAGGGCATCCGTTACGAGGGCGAGCGCGTGGTGCGCAAGGCCGGCAAGACGGGCTAATGGAGAATGCAATGGCAAATACATCACGCAACAGGCTTCGGGCAATCAGACACCGGCGAATCCGGCGGCATTTGAAGGGCACGCCCGAACGCCCCCGGCTGTCGGTTTTCAGGAGCAACCGGCACCTGTTCGCCCAGGTAATTGACGATACGGCCGGAAAGACCCTGCTGGCGCTGTCCACTCTGAATCCGGATCTGAAGGGTAAGCTCACCGGTAAGCCGGTGGACATAGCCAGGCAGCTCGGCGGGGAGTTGGGGAAGCGCGCCTTGGAGGCAGGCATCAAGAGCGTCGTTTTTGACCGGGGCGGGCATGAGTATCATGGCGCGGTGAAGGCTTTCGCGGATTCTGCCCGCGAGGCCGGTCTGGAGTTCTAAGAGGAATCACATGGGTTATTACCGATCGCGAAAACAGGAGCAGGAGGACACCAAGTTCAAGTCCGAGGTGCTGTACGTCAACCGGGTCGCCAAGGTGTTGAAGGGCGGACGCAGGTTCAGGTTCACCGCCCTGGTGGTGGTGGGCGATGGCGACGGCAGTGTCGGGCTTGGACTGGGCAAGGCGCCGGAAGTGGTGGAGGCCATTCGCAAGGGTGAAGAGCTTGCGCGCAAGCACATGGTCAGCATTGTCCGGCGCGGTACGACTATCCCCTACGAGATAAAGCACAAGTACTGCACAACGACCGTTGTGTTGCGTCCGGCAAAGGAAGGGGCCGGTATTACGGCCGGCGGGCCTGCTCGCCCGCTGCTCGCCTTGGCGGGGGTGAGCGACTGCACCGCCAAGTTCATCGGGAGCAACAACCGCGTCAACTGCGCCAAAGCTACCTTTGAGGCGCTGCGGCTGATTGAAGCTCCGGAGACAGTGGTGAAGAACCGCCGCAATCGCAGCTACTATATGGAGTACGGGGTGAAAAGGGCGGCCACGGAGCCTGCGGTGGAGAGCGAAGAGGCAGCCCCACCCGCTGAGCCGGTCTCCGCTCCGGTTGTTTCCGCCGAGCCTGCCGCTCCTGCTGCAGAACCTGCCGCTCCCGCCGCTGAGCCGGCTGCTCCCGCCGCTGAGCCGGTTGAGATTGAGGTAGTGGCTGAAGAGCAGCCTGCGACCGCTGAGGCAGAAACAGCCCCGAAGGAAGCTGGGCCGGAGCAGAATAAGGAGGAGGCCTGAATGCCCATCCCACTCATACAGACTCCGGGAACTGAGAAGAAACGCAAACGTGTCGGCCGGGGCATTTCCGCCGGACAGGGCAAGACGGCGGGACGCGGCATGAAGGGCCAGAAGTCCCGTGCCGGCGGCACCAAGGGGCCGCATTTTGAGGGCGGCCGGATGCAGGCATACCGCCAGATGCCCAAGCTGCCCGGTTTCAAGCGCACCAATAAGGTAGAGTTCTATCCGGTTAATCTCCGGTCCATCAAGGACATCCCGGAGGGCGGGGTGGTGGATTTCGCCTTCCTCGCCACCCAGGGCCTGTTGCCGCGCAAACCGATGCCGGTGAAGATATTGGGGCATGGTGACGTGACCGTGGCGGCCACCTTCCGGGCTCATGCATTCAGCCGAAGCGCCCGTGAGAAAATAGAAGCTGCGGGCGGGAAGTGCGAGGAGGTCGGCGTTGAGCGCAGCGTCTAGCCCACTCAACATTGCGCAAGCGTGGAATGTGCCGGAGATAAAGCGGCGCCTCAAGTTCGTCGCGTTCGCGCTCTTCATCTTTGTAATCGGCACGCACATCCCCACTCCCGGCATCCCCCCTGATCTGATCAACACTTTCTTTGAACGCGCAGGCTCGGCAGGCGGGGGCCTCTTTGGCCTGTTGGACCTGTTCACCGGCGGCGCGCTGCGCAAGTTCAGCATTCTGGCCTTGGGCGTGATGCCCTACATCAACGCCAGCATTCTCATGCAGATCCTGGTTGCCATTGAGCCGCGGCTCAAAGAGATCCAGCAGGAAGGCGACGAAGGGCGCAAGCTGATCAGCAAGTACACGCGGTACCTGGCCATTTTCTTCGCGTTTCTCCAGGGAGCGGGGCTGATCTTTTCGTTCCAGGGCGGGGTTCTGTCCCCCGCTTATAGCGGCTCGCTCTCGCTGATTGCGCCGCTCACTGCTCTGCTGGTTGTGGTGGCAGGCACCTGCTTCCTGATGTGGCTGGGCGACGAAATCACCAACAAGGGCATCGGCAACGGCATCTCGCTCATCATCTTCATCGGCATCGTCGCGCGCGTCCCCTGGCAGGTGGCTTCGGAGATAGGCCAGGCTCAGTTCGACCAGAGCCGCTGGTCGGCCATCCTCTTGTTTGGCGTGTTCCTGGCGCTGATCGTGCTGGGGATCGTCTGGATCCAGCTTTCAGTGCGCAAGATACCTATCCAGTACGCCCGGCGGCAGATTGGACGCAAGATCTATGGCGGCCAGAGCACTTTCCTGCCGATTAAGGTGGCAATGGCCGGGGTCATCCCGATCATCTTCGCCGTGGCGCTGCTTATGATCCCCTCCACTGTCCTCGCCTTTGTCCCCGAGTGGACCACCGGCAACGCCTGGTGGGGTCGATTCAGCAACTCCTACTGGTACATGGCTCTGGAGTGGGTGCTCGTATTCGTCTTCACGTTCATCTACACGGCCATTACCTTCAATACTAAAGAGATATCGGACAACCTCAAGAAGCACGGTGGGTTCATCCCCGGTATCCGGCCGGGCAAGCCCACCTTTGATTTCTTGGACAAGGTGCTGCACCGCGTCACCTTCTTCGGTGGGGTCTTTCTTGCGACCGTCGCCATACTGCCGATTATTGTGAATATGATCGTGTACGAGTTGACGCAGGTGCAGATTCAGACTTTCTATATCGGCGGCACCAGCTTGCTGATCGTCGTCGGTGTGGCCCTGGATACGGTCCAGCAGCTGCAGGCTCACATGGTGATGCGCCACTACTCGGGGTTTACTAAGTGAGCAAAGTGGTTGTTCTACTTGGACCCCCCGCGAGCGGCAAGGGCACGCAGGCGGCGCGCTTCGCGGAGAAGCACGGTTTCCTTCATTTTGACATGGGGTCGGCTCTGCGCGCCGAGGCTGAGCGCGGCTCCCCGCTGAGCGCTGAAATCAGGTCCTTCACCGACGCCGGCCGGCTGGTTCCGACTTCCATTGTCCGGGAGATTGTGCTCAATGCCCTGGAAGACAGGCCGGATGCGAGTTTCGTCCTTGACGGCTTCCCCCGCAGCATGGAACAGGCCCATATGCTGGATGGCGTGTTGGTCGTTACCGGCCGTAAGCTCTCTGGCGTGGTGCTCATTGACCTACCCGAAGAGGTGATAGTCCAGCGCATTGTGAACCGCCGCCACTGCCCCGAGTGCGGGCGGGTGTACAACTTGCTGTCGCAGCCCCCGAAGGACGACGAGCGCTGCGATGATGACGGAGCTGCGCTTGAACAGCGGCGTGACGATACGCCCGAAGTGCTGGCCGAACGCCTGCGGGTGTATCACGAGCAGACCGAGCCCATCATTGAGCACTACGGTCAGGCGGGGTTGCTCACCCGTATAGATGGGGCGCAGCCAATTGACGAAGTCGGCAGGCAAATGGAGGACGCGGTGATGGGCGGGGCTTAGGATGGTGAGGCTGAAAACAAAACAGGACCTTCGCGCCATCTACCGGTCATGCCAGATCACGGCCCGGCTGCTAAGCGCGCTCGCCGAGCGGGTCAAGCCGGGGATAACGACGGCCGCCCTTAACGATTTCGCGGAGGATTTCATTACCAGAGCCGGCGGCAGCCCTGCGTTCAAAGGCTATCAGAATTTCCCCGCTGTCCTCTGCACCAGCTTGAACGAGGAGATTGTGCACGGCCTGCCGAATCGTGAGAGGGTGCTGCGGGATGGAGACGTGCTCTCCATTGACACGGGTGCTGTCGTTGATGGGTATTATTCAGATGCCGCCCACACGTACTTCGTCGGGAATGGCCCGGTTCCTGAGGACATCGGCTTGCTGCTTAAGGCCACAAGCCAGGCGCTTACCGATGGAATCAGAGCGGCCAGGGCTGGCCGCAAGTTGAACGCTGTCAGCGAGGCCATTGCGCGGCAGGCGGTCAAGAACAGGCTGAAGGTAATCCGCGACCTGACCGGCCATGGCGTGGGTTACAGCTTGCACGAGCCGCCGACCGTCTATAATTACCCCGTGCCTGCCGGGGAACAGATACAACTGCGGAATGGAATGGTGCTGGCGCTGGAGCCAATGTTCAGCCTCGGCTCTGAGGAGATAGTTCTCGGAGGGGATGGCTGGACTTACTCTACTGCCGACGGGTCGCTGTCAGCTCACTTTGAGCACACGATCGTAATCTGGAACGGCGCGGCGGTTGTCCTTACTGAAGAGGGCGATGAGACGGCCCGCGAGCTGTTCGGACATGAATAAGGAGGTATTCTCTAAGTAGTGCCAAAAGACGATGTAATCGAAGCTGAAGGCACGGTGGTCCAGGCTCTGCCGAATGGAATGTTCAAGGTGGAGCTCAAGCCAGGGTATTGCATCCTGGCTCATGTAAGTGGTAAGATTAGGGTTCATTTCATACGCATCCTACCTGGTGACCGGGTGAAAGTTGAGATCTCGCCCTACGATCTCACCAGGGGGCGCATAACGTATCGTTATCGGCCGGAGACCGGCAAATGAAAGTAAGATCGTCGGTAAAACGGATTTGTGCGAAGTGCCGCGTGATTAGACGGCGCGGCAAGGTCTACATCATCTGCGAAAACCCCCGGCACAAGCAGCGGCAGGGATAACAGGAGCAGCAGTGCGTATCATTGGCGTTGACATACCGGATAACAAGAAGGGCGAAATCGCCCTCACCTACATATACGGCATTGGCAGGACAACAGCCAGGCGGATCCTTGAGACCGCTGGGATTGACCCGGCGAAGCGCGCCGGCGATTACACCGGAGACGAGGTTGTGGCCATCCGCGATGCCATCCAGAACTTGAGCGTAATCACTGAAGGTGATTTGCGCAAGGAAATCACGCTCAACATCAAGCGCTTGATGGAGATCAAGTCGTACCGTGGCATCCGGCATCGGCGCAACCTGCCCGTGCACGGGCAG
>CAZXPM010000044.1:0-1605 GCA_964643155.1 uncultured Planctomycetales bacterium
GGTGTCGGGGAAGACCGGCCGCAGCGTGCGGTCAATCCGCCGCCCGGTCAGGATAGCGTCCTCGCTGGGACGGCCCTCCCGCTTGAAAAAGCCGCCGGGGATCTTGCCCGCGGCGTACATGCGCTCTTCAAAATCCACCATCAGCGGGAAGAAGTCAATACCCTCCCGCGGCTCCTTGGAGCCGGTGGCGGTCACCAGCAAGGTAGTGCCGTTGCAGCTAACCAGCACGGCTCCGCTGGCCTGTTTGGCAATCTCGCCGGTTTCCAGGCGAATCTTATTGCCGTCAATCTCAAATTCATGGACGATAGGTTGCATCTTGCCTCACAAAAACTGGTCGCGTCCTACTTTCGCAGGCCGAGCCGTTGGATAACTGAAAGGTAACGGTCGTAGTCCTTGCTCTTCAGGTAATTCAAGAACTTGCGTCTCTTGCCCACCATCAGCAGCAGTCCCCGCCGGGAGTGGAAGTCCTTGCGGTGCTGCTTGAGGTGCTCGTTGAGGTGGTTTATGCGCTCGGTGAGAAGCGCGATCTGCACTTCCGGCGACCCGGTGTCACCCTCGTGCTGTTGGTAGTCGGTGATAATCTCTTTCTTCCGTTCCGTTTCCACAGGTTAATCAAGCCCTCTTGTTTACTTCGTTTAATGAGCCTCCAATATTATTACATCGCTCACCGGGTGTCAAATGCCGCAGCCTCTCAGTCCATGTGCGCCCCAGCCGCGGAGCCTCGGTGCCATCACGCTGGATCAACCGGACGACAACATCGCATGAGCAGCAATCGTCCCCTCGCATGGCTATGGCGGGTGGTTTCAGGCTGCTGGGAAGCTCAAAGAAAGCAGCCCCTCTGCCGGGCGGCGCTGCGCCCTACCCGTGGTTGTTCTTCAACTCGTAGTCCTTGTCCACCAGCCTGATGTCCGCGCCCAGGCCCTTCATCTTGCTGATGAAGTCCTCGTAGCCGCGCACGAGGTGCCCGTAGCCGCGTATCAGCGTCTCGCCCTGCGCCATGAGCCCGGCGATGGTCAGCGCCGCCACGCCGCGCAGGTCGTAGCCCTCCACCGGCGCACCGGTCAGCCGCACGCCCGAGCCGTCCACGATGGCCGCGTTCTCCTGCTGGATGATGTTGGCGCCCATGCGCTTGAGCTCCGGCAGATAGGAGAAGCGCTGTTCAAACACCGTTTCAGTCACCACTGACACACCGTCCGCGGTGGTAAGCACCGTGGTAATCTGCGGCTGCAGGTCGGTGGGAAAGCCGGGGTACGGCTGGGTGCGCACCTTGGTCGCTTTCAGGCGGCCATCGGGCGTCAGCGTTATCCCGTCCGGGCCTGCTTCCACCGCCACGCCCATTTCGCGCAACTTCTCCACCAGCGCCGTGAGATGCGCCGGCCGGCAGCGTTTCACCGTCCCGCCGCCGCCGGTGGCCGCAACCGCCAGCAGGAAGGTGCCTGCTTCAATGCGGTCGGGGATGATGGAATAGGGCTCAGCTTGTTTGAGCGGCAAACCTCCACGGATCTCCAGGCGCTTGGGGCCAGTGGTCTTGATATCCGCCCCCAGCGAGCGCAGGAAATCCACCAGGTCCGCCACTTCCGGCTCCTCCGCGCAGTTCTCCAGCAC
>CAZXPM010000044.1:1615-11661 GCA_964643155.1 uncultured Planctomycetales bacterium
GCACAGTCACGCCCTCGGCGCCCATCGCCGCCATCAGCACGTTCTCGGTGGCGCCGACGCTGGTGATGTTGAAATACACCTGCTCGCCGCGCAGCTTCTCGGCGCCGGCGTAGACTACGCCCTTCTTGAACTCAATCTCCGCGCCAATCTCGCCCAGGGCGCGCAGGTGCTCGTCCACCGGGCGCGGGCCGATGTTGCAGCCACCCGGCAGCGGCACTTCTGCATGCCCGAACTTAGCCAGCAGCGGCCCCAGCACCAGGAAGCTCGCGCGCATCTTCCGCACCAGCTCGTAGGGCGCGTTCTGGCGCGTGATGGAGGCGGCGTCAACGGTCAGGCTGTCGCCCTCAAAGACGCACCTCGCGCCCAGCGACTCCAGCAGCTCGCACATGCTGAACACGTCGTCCAGCCGGGGAACGTTGGTCAGGGTCACCGGCCCGTCGGCCAGCACGCTGGCGCAGATAAGCGGCAGGGCCGAGTTCTTGGCGCCTGACGCAGCGACTTCGCCGGAGAGTTTGCGCCCCCCCGCGACCAGGATGGCGAGTGTATCCGGGTTTCCTTCGGCGTTACTCAATTATCTTCTTGCGCTCCTTGCGCTGGGCCACTCTCTCGCGGTTGATGGCTTTTCGCAGCGCGACCTGCGCACGCTCCACGTTTATGCCGTGAATGCGCCCGCTCAAGCGCTCGCGGGCGCGCTCCTCCGCTTTGCTGGCGCGGATGACGTCAATGTCTTCGCGGAACTCCGCATGGTCGCACAGTATCACTGTTTCGTCGCGGCGCACTTCCATAAATCCGCCCGCCACCGCCAGCGAGAGCACATGTTCGTCAGGCGTGCGGATGAGCATCTCGCCGATGTCCAGCACCGTTATCATCGGCACATGCCCCTTCATCACACCCAGGTAGCCGTCAATGGCGGGCACCACGATGCTCACCGCTTCGTCGCGGTAGATCTCACCGTCCGGCGAGATAATCACCACCGGGAAGCCGTGGCTGTCTGCGCCCTCGGGCATCGGCTAGTCCTCCTCCTCCGTGCGGATGCGCTTGGCCTTCTCCACCGCTTCGTCTATGGCGCCCACCATGTAGAAGGCCTGCTCCGGCAGGTCGTCGTGCTTGCCGTCAATGATCTCGCGGAAGCTCTGCACGGTCTCCGCCATCGGCACATAGCGCCCGGGCTGGCCGGTGAACTGCTCCGCAACGAAGTTCGGCTGCGACAGGAAGCGCTGGATGCGCCGCGCCCGCCGCACAGTGATCTTGTCGTCGTCGGACAGCTCCTCCATTCCCAGAATGGCGATAATGTCCTGCAGGTCCTTGTAGCGCTGGAGGATTTGCTGTACGGAGCGGGCGACGGTGTAATGCTCCTCGCCCACCACGTTCGGGTCAAGGATGCGGCTGGTGCTGTCCAGGGGGTCCACCGCGGGATAGATACCCAGCTCAGCCAGCGAGCGCGACAGGTTCGTCGTGGCGTCAAGGTGGGCAAAGGTCGTCGCCGGCGCCGGGTCCGTGTAGTCGTCCGCCGGGACGTAAATCGCCTGGATCGAGGTCACCGACCCCTTGTTGGTAGAAGTGATGCGCTCCTGCATCTCGCCCATCTCCGTCGCCAGCGTGGGCTGGTAGCCCACAGCGCTGGGCAGGCGCCCGAGCAGCGCCGAGACCTCGCTGCCCGCCTGGGTAAAGCGGAAGATGTTATCAATGAACAGGAGCACATCCAGCCCTTCTTCGTCGCGGAAGTACTCCGCCATCGTCAGCGCTGACAGTCCCACGCGCAGGCGTGCGCCCGGCGGCTCGTTCATCTGGCCGAAGACCATCACCGTGTTGGCAATGACGCCGCTCTCGGTCATCTCCAGATAGAGGTCGTTGCCTTCGCGGGTGCGCTCGCCCACCCCGCCGAACACGGAGAAGCCGGAGTGCTCCTTGGCGATGTTGTGGATGAGCTCCTGGATAAGCACGGTCTTGCCCACGCCAGCGCCCCCGAACAGCCCGACCTTGCCGCCCTTGAGGTACGGCTCCAGCAGGTCCACCACCTTCAGGCCGGTCTCCAGCACCTCCGTTCTTACCGACTGGTCAACCAGCTCCGGCGCCGGACGGTGGATGGGGTAGCGCTTCGTAGCGCCCACCGCGCCCTTCTCGTCAATGGGCTCGCCGAGCAGGTTGAACAGCCGCCCCAGGGTTTCGCGCCCCACGGGCACCATGATGGGTTCGCCCGTGTCCACCGCCTCCTGTCCGCGCACCAGCCCGTCAGTAGAGTCCATGGATACGCACTTCACCACGTCATTGCCCAGGTGCTGCGCCACTTCCGACACAATGGTCTGGCCGGTTTGGGGATGTTTCACCTCAATCGCGTTGAAAATGGCCGGCAGGTGGCCGCTCTCAAACTTCACCGAGATGGTGGGGCCGATGATCTCAACGATCTTCCCCGTATGTTTGCCGTTTGTCTGCTCCATATGTATGGTCCCTTCTGTAGCCTTTTACCCCTTCAGCGCCTCCGCACCGCCAACAATGTCCAGCAGCTCCAGCGTTATCGCCTGCTGGCGCGCCTTGTTGTACTGCAGCGTCAGGTGGTCTATCATCTCGCCCGCGTTCTTGGTGGCGTTGTCCATCGCCAGCATCCGCGCGGCGTTTTCGCTCGTGTAAGTCTCGCGCACCGCGTTGAACACGCTGTACCGCACAAATCGCGGCAGCAGCGCGTCCAGCACCTTCCACCGATCTGGCGCAAAGACCAGATCTTCCTCCTCCGGCGTGAGCTCGCGCTCCTCCGGCTCCAGCTCGGAAAGCAGTCCCTCGTGCTCCACCGGCAGCAGTTTCAGCAGCGTTGGCGCCTGCTGCGCCGGGTTGATGAACCGCGAGAACAGCAGCCAGACTTCCGAGTAGGTACCCTGGAGGAAGGACTTCTCAAGCAGGTCGTAGAGGTCCACCAGGTCGTAATAGTGCGTTCCGAAGTCGTACGAATCGCGGGCGTCCACCAGGTCATAGCCCCGGCGGCGGAAATAACCGCTGCCGTACTTGCCGATGGTGAGCAGGTGGTGTCTGTCTTCCGGCCGACCGCGCATAAAGCGTTCAGCCGTCCGCACCAGATTGGAATTGAAGCTGCCGCACAGGCCTTTGTCGCTGGTGTACAGCACAAGCAGAATGTCGCGCTGCTCAAGGTCTGGCTGGCGCAGCAAGGGATGATCGTAGTCCGGCAGCGCCCGCACCAGGTGGTCAATCACCCGCACCATCGTCACCGAGTAGGGCTTGGCCCTCTCGGTGGCGTTCTGGCTCTTCTTCAGCTTGGCCGATGCCACCATTTTCATCGCGCGCGTGATCTGCTGCGTGCTCTTTACGCTCTTAATGCGGCGCCGGATTTCCTTTTCGCCCTTGGCCATGGTTATTTCTTCTTGCGCGTCTTCTTCGCCCGCCGCCGCGGCTCGCGCGCGGCCTGCTTAGGAGGCTCTTCGGCCAGGACGTCACTTGCCCTGCGCGCATGCTTGAAGCCGATTACCGGCACATCCTCGGTGGGCACCACCGCTTCCTTGTCGGGGAAGAAAATGATGGTCTTGATAGTCCCCCAGAAAAGGAGCACCGCCGCCCGGTGGATTTCCTCCTGGCGGTCTCCCGGCGGGATGTACTTCCCCTCGTCATCATAAACGGGCATTATCCTGTACTCGGGATGCTCAATCCACAGCCCGAGGTGGTCCAGACCGAGCACCACCGCGCGGAACCTCGGCGACTGGAAGCCCTGGATGTTAAGGTCGCTGAACGCCTGCGTGTGCATGTGAATCATCACCTGGCGTCCGACAAGTTCTCCAGCTGTGACCCCTGATAACTCCACGGTTATTTCTCCTCGGCCGCCGCTTTCCTGGCCAGTTTCACCGACTTGCGCTCCTCCTCCGGCAGCCCCTGGAAATGCGTGGTGAACTCGTCCACCGCCTTCTTCATCCGCTCTTCCAGCTTCTCGTCAATGCTGCCGCTGCGGCGAATCTCCGGCAGCAGGTCAGGATAGCGTTCTTTCATATAGGCCATGAGCCTGATTTCAAACGGATGCACTTCGTCGGTCTCCAGGCCGTCCAGGAAACCACGGGTGCCCGCAAAGATGGCCATTACCTGCTCCTCCATTGGAATGGGCTGGTACTGCCCCTGCTTGAGCAGCTCCACCATGCGCTCGCCGCGCGTAAGCTGCGCCTGGGTAGCTTTGTCCAGCTCGCTGCCGAAGGACGCGAACGCGGCCAGCTCGCGGTACTGCGCAAGGTCTAGCCGCAGCATGCCCGCCACCTTCTTCATCGCTTTCGTCTGGGCGTTACCGCCCACACGGGAAACCGAGATGCCCACGTTGATGGCGGGGCGGATGCCCTGGTAGAACAGGTCTGGCTCCAGGTAGATCTGGCCGTCGGTGATAG
This sequence comes from uncultured Planctomycetales bacterium, assembly GCA_964643155.1. Classification (GTDB taxonomy): domain Bacteria; phylum 4484-113; class 4484-113; order 4484-113; family 4484-113; genus CAZKNJ01. The sequence continues at coordinate 5,986 of CAZXPM010000044.1, forward strand.
AGATGACGTTGGTCGGAATATAGGCGGACACATCCCCCGCCTGCGTCTCAATGACCGGCAGCGCCGTGATGCTGCCGCCGCCTTTTTCGTCTGTGAGCTTGATGGCGCGCTCCAGCAACCGCGAGTGCAGGTAGAACACATCTCCCGGGAACGCCTCGCGCCCCGGCGGGCGGCGCAGCAGCAACGACAGCGCCCGGTAGGCCTGGGCATGCTTCGTGAGATCGTCGTAGCACACCAGCGTATGCTTGCCCTGGTAGAGGAAGTACTCAGCCATGGCGCACCCGGCGTAGGGCGCGACATACAGCAAAGGCGCAGGGGCGCTCGCCGACGCCACCACTATGGTCGTGTATTCCATCGCTCCGTGCTTTTGCAGCACATCATAGATGCGGGCGACCGTCGATTCCTTCTGCCCGATGGCCACATAGATGCAGAACACCGGCTTGTCCGTATTGTGCGTCTCCCTCTGGTTGATGATAGTGTCCACCAGGATGGCCGTCTTGCCAGTGCTGCGGTCGCCGATGATGAGCTCGCGCTGGCCGCGCCCGATGGGCGTCATGGAGTCGATGGCTTTAATGCCGGTCTGCAACGGCTCCTTCACCGGCTGCCGCGCGATCACGCCGTCGGCCTTCTTCTCAATGGGCCGGGTTTCCTGGGTGATGACCGGGCCCTTGCCGTCCAGCGGCTCGCCCAGCGGGTTGATGACGCGGCCGATAATGGCCTCGCCCACCGGCACTTCCAGCACGCGGCCGGTGCGCTTGACCGGGTCCCCCTCCTTCACCAGCGTGGTGTCGCCCAGAAGCACCACGCCGACGCTCTCCTCCTCCAGATTCAGCGCCATTCCCATGACGCCATGGGGGAACTCCAGCATCTCGTTGGCGACGCAGTTATCCAGGCCGAACACGCGCGCGATGCCGTCTCCGACCTGGAGCACTACGCCCCGGTCCTCCATCTTGAGCTCGCTCTCAAACGAGGCGATTTCCTGCTCAATGATGCTCGTTATTTCTTCAGGTCGAATCTGATCCATACCGTTTCACCTGTTCTAAATTGGGCGGTACTTCACCAGCCGGCGGCGCAGCTGGTTCAGCCGTGTGCGCAACGAGGCGTCAATCACCTTGTCGCGCCCCAGCTCAATAATCACCCCGCCGATGATCTCCGGCCGCACCCTCTTGACCAGCCGGAGCTTGGGGTAAGCCGAATGTGCCACCATCTTGCCGAGAATCTCCCGGTAGTCAGCATCATCCAGCTCCACCGCGCTGATTACCGTTATCTCCTCCACTCCGCGCAACCGGTCAGTCAGCAGGTCGTAGTAGCGCGCCACCGCCGGAAACTCGTGGATGCGATGCTTGCGCAGCATCAGCTCCACCAGGCTCGCCACGATTGGGCGCACCCGGCCCGAAAGCGCCCGGTGCAGCACCTCGCGCTTCTTCCGCACCTCAATCTCCGGGTGCGTCAGGAAGCGCATGAGTTTCGGCGCGGCGAACACACGCTCCAACTGGTGAAGCTCGTCGTCCACCTCTTCCACGATATCGCGCTGCATCGCCTGATTGAACAGCGCCGTCGCGTACCGTTTGGCTACCCGCGTCTCCAGCATGATGGCTGCCTACAACCCGGTGGTTAGCGTCTTGATCAAGCGCCGCTGCTCTTCGCGGTCAAGCTGCTTGGCCACGAGCTTCTCCGAAATGTCAATGGCCAGGTCGGCCACGTAGTTGTTAAGCTCAGCCTTCAGCTTCTCGCGCTCCATCTGGATGTCGGCCTGGGCCTTGGCGAGGATGCGCTCACGCTGCTGCTCCGCAGCCTGGCGTATCTCATCCGCCAGGGCGCGCCCTTCCCGGGCGGCCTCCTCCATGATTCTCCGCCGCTCCTCTTCTATGGCGCTCAGGCGCTCGTCCAGCTCCGACTGCAGCCGGTCCACCTGGGCCTGCTTGGTTTCCACCTCGGCGTAGGCCTTCTCAATGCTCTCCCGGCGCTGGTCCACCATCTGGAGCACGGGCCCCCAGGCGAACTTCTTCAGTATCCAGAAAAGCAGGAGGAAAGCGACCAGGTGGCCCAGCAGATCCGGTAGTTTGAGGATTGTAAATACACCCTCCAAGGTCTAACCTCCGATGCGTAGGATGCTACGCAATCTTGCCGGACAATACGAACGCGATAACCAGCGCGTAAATAGTCAGCGCCTCAATGAAAGCCGCGCCAATAATCATCGCGATTTGAATGCGGCCCAGCGCCTCCGGCTGACGCGCCATTGCGCTCATGGCGCCGTTGACCGCCATGCCGATGCCGATGCCACAGCCTAGCGCCGCCAGACCCAGTCCCAGCGGTAGGGCCAATCCCAATGCCGCCTGGTATTCCATAAGATTCCTCCTAGTCAATTACTCCATTGAGTTAGTGCCCATGCTCCTCGTGCGGAAGCATAAGAGCGATATATATCGCCGCAAGCATTGAGAAAATCAACGCCTGCACGGTGCTGAAAATCAGCGCCATCAGCATGAAGGGGAAGTGCAGCGGCAAGTTAATCACGCCCGGGATGAGCACAATCAATCCCGCGAACACCGCCAGCAGCGTGTCTTCTCCGAGGATATTGCCAAAGAGACGCAAGGACAGCGAAATGGGCTTGATCAGCTCCTCAAGTATGTGCAGCGGCACCATAAGGGGGAACATCCACCATGGTTCGCCCACAAAGTGGCGGAAATAGCCCAGGAAGCCGTTGCGCACAATCGCCGTCCACTGCACATAAAAGAACACGCAGATCGCCATCGCCGCGTTTACGCCCCACACGCTCGTGGGCGATTTCATCAGTGGAATGAGCCCGAAGAGGTTCATGCAGAGAATGTAGACGAACAGCGTGCCCACCAGCGGGATGTACTTGCGCGTGTCCTTGCCCAACACCTGGGAGAAGAAGTCGTACAGCCCCACCAGCACGTTCTCCATGAACAGGTACTGGCGGCTCTTAGGCCGCAGCTCCCGCTTGCGCGAAGCGGTGATGGCAAAGGAGCTGAGGATAATGATGACAATCAAACAGTAGGTCAGGTTCTCAATGTTGACCCACTCGATGTGCAGCAGCGGGGGCAACCCCGCGTTCACCCTCGCCAGCCACCCGTCAATCGCCTGCCGGTTAAACGCATGGATGTACATCATGAAGTTGGGCAGCTCGTAGTGCTCCCCCCCTTCGTGCCCGCCGCCGTGGCCTTCGCCCGCGTCCCCGCCGGGCGCGGCCTCCACGGCCTGCGCGTGGGTCTCCCCGGAAGCATCGCGTGCGGAGGTGGAGTCGCTATGCTGGGCCGATGCTCCTGCAGCAACCAGCAGGAGCAATACTGCCACCAGTGTTAGTACGCTAACGTACTTTCTCATTACCGGTTTCCCCGTCGTCGGGACTTCCCACGATAATGGCGTTGCCAGCCGCCTTTAGCAAAATAACCACTAGGAGGGTCGTGATTCCTGCGACCAGGCCCAGTGGATTGAGCTGCCGTAGCTGGAAAATCCAGTACAGCACGGCGAAGACAACCAGGATTTTAGCACACAAGACAGATAAGATGAACCACAAATTAGGGCGGAATCGGGTTGTCAGGAGCTTGAGCAGCCAGGCGAGCAGGAGGAAGTTAGCCGTCATCCAGGCGCCGCCAATCAGATACGACACCGCCGGCCACAGCCCGAAGTAGGCGTAGGCCGCCACACCCACTACCAGACTGAACCAGAGGGTGGAGACGGCGATGCGCCGTACCGTCAGCCGGCCAGCCATATCTGATGATTGCCCCATCCGGGTGATTGTAGCAAAGCGCCGCTAGCCATTCACTTCCACAACCTGCACCGAGACAATGAAGGGCTTGCCGTCTTCGTAGGCCGCCCAGACGGTGAAGTAGTACAGCCCCGGCTCAAACTCCGCCTGCCGCCCCGCCTGCTTCATCCCTTCATAGATATCGTTCACCGAGAGCTTCGCGCGGAACCGCCCCCACCGCGGCTGGTCGGAAATGACGTACAGGTTGGGCACACCGAGCATCTTGCGCTTGTACTCATCCTGCTTGGGCATAAGCGCCACGAAAGACTGCGGCAGCGAGTAGCCATTCAGGTTGGCATTGAGTTCAGCCGGCCGCTGGCGCGCGGGAAAGGGCTCCCACCCCACTGCCACCTGCACCAGGTGCATCTCCCGGTCGGCGAATTCGCCGGTGAGCAGCAGCTTCTGTCCGGGATACGCGGCCTCGGGCAGCCGCCCGAACTCACCATACTTCGCCACAAACTCCTGTGCCGCCGTCACCACCGTGGAGTCGCCGTCCCACTGCACTACGATGGCCATCCCCACATGGGTGAAGTACGGGTTCAGGATGGTCTGACGGTGCGGCTCGCTTCCCATCCACCGCTCCTGCACGCTCTCCACCACCTTCGCCGTGAGGTAAACCCGCGCGCGGGTCTCCCAGAACGACACATTCTCGCTGACATAGTTCACGCCGCCGTAGCGGTTGTAGCGCTGGGTAGGTTTCTCGCCGGCGAGGCTGAGGTGCGAGAGGTAACGGTGCTGCGCCATCTCGGTGGCGTGCTCCTCCGCCACGCGCGCAGCCACCCGGTCGGTTTCCACCGGCCGCATCCCCGCCTCCCGCCGGTCGCGGTTCACGAGATAGAGCAGGTAGCGCAGCGCTTCGCTGAGAGTAATCTCGTCGTCCTTGCCGCCGTAGCGCGCGCGGATCTCCTCCTCTGAGAGCTCCTCCCGCCGCCACTTGGTGGAGCCCGCCTGCGCGGGCAGCGTGGCGGTGAACGCCACCGTCACGGCAATGAGCAGCAGAATGAGCCTTTGAGCCATATGTGGAGCCCGCATATTATAGCGGCCTACCCCGCGAGTTCAACCCCCGCTCTCCGCCCACCCTCGCCTCACTCCTTCCGGCTGCTGGAAGCAGGAAGCTGATTGCGCTGCTATAATCCCCTCGTGCCCCTCGCGCCCGTGCTCAAGCGCCTGCTGTTGCTGGCGGCGGTGATGCTGCCAGTGCTGCTCACGCCCGGGACTGCGTCCGCACTGAACTTCAAGTACCTGCTGCCCGGGGTGGCCGACCGGCCCACCGGCGCGCTGCCCAAAGCGGTGGCGCTCACCTTTGATGACGGACCCGACGCCAATACCCTGGCACTTGCGCGCTACCTCGCCCGCGAGAAAGTCCCCGCCTGCTTTTTCTTCGTCGGCGCACGCGCGGTGGCGCAGCCCGGGATAGTGCGCGAAATCGCCTCCCTCGGCTTCACCATCGGGAACCACTCCCACACCCACCCCGACCTGACCAGGCTCAAACCCGATGAGGTCGCAGCGGAGCTGGTTAACTGCAACCAGGCGCTGCAGGCGGGCGGCGCGCCGCCGGTGAAGTACTTCCGCCCGCCCTACGGCGCATTCAGCCAGAGCGTGCTCAAAGCGGCTTCCGCGCAGCAGCTCACAACCGTCCTGTGGACACTGGACCCGTTTGACTGGACCGAGCCCGGCGCGGGCGTCATCACCCAGCGGGTGCTTTCGCGCGCGGCCCCGGGAAGTGTCATTCTCCTGCACTCCAACCACGCGCAAACGGTGGAAGCGGTCCCGGAGATTGTGCGCGGCCTGCGCGCTCAGGGCTACCAGCTCGTGAGCCTGGACGAATGGTTCAGCCGGACGCTCCCGCAAATGAGCGCCCCGGCACCTCCGCCGCCGCTCCCGCCACGGGACGCCCTCCCCCCTGC
>CAZXPM010000045.1:0-11462 GCA_964643155.1 uncultured Planctomycetales bacterium
GCGCAAGGCCGCCCAGGCACCGGAAGGCTTGGCCTGCGGCCTCAACCACGGCCCCATCCCCCTCGGCGCTGCCGGCAAGGCCCTCAACTTCATGCACTGGGCCGTGAACGGCGTCCGGCCGTATCCAGAGGAGGGGGGTGGCGAGCTGGACAGCCGAGATTGCGAGCGGGGTTACGGTGACTCCTGTATTAGATCCGGCGTCTTCAATCCGTGTGACTGTACTGAGCATAATGGCTTTACTGGTCTCATAGCTGGCGTATGTGTGTCACCAGACATCTTCACTTGCGGAACGCCTTCTGCCCCGAAGATCTTCAAGTGCCCTAGCGGCTTCACCTGTGGTTCGGGCGGAGAAGAGAGGTCTACCTTTGGCGGCTGCGTTGATTGGTATTGTCAATGCGACGATGGCAACTGCCCGAATGAGCATGAGAACTTCGAGTGCCCTCACTTCACATGCTCAGGCGGCGAAGGCCGTAGCAGCTTTGACTGTAAGGCGCCTGGTCAGCATGGCAGCTTCGGTTGTACTTCCAGCGGGACCGATTTCAACTGTGCAGTAGAATTCGGATGCGTTGAAGCTGGCTTCACATGCAATGCAGCGACATTTCAGTGTCAAGGTGATTTCGACTGCAGTAACAACGAAATGTACGAGTGTAGTAATGTATTCATCTGTCACCTAGGCCCAGCGTTTGACTGCATGGACGATCCGTTCACGTGTTCGGGCCACTTCCAATGCATGCCGTTAACCGCCTTCGGAGATGACCAGTGCTACCAGACATTCAACTGCGACGCTGAGGCTTTCGACTGCGAGCCTGCGCCTTTGGGGCCGTACAACTGCTCCGAAAGCTATGCTGAGAAGTCAGAGGGACAGAGCGTCTTTAAGGAGCGCAGCGATGAGGAGTAAGGAATCCCTGATCGTAGCGATTGTGCTAGTCGGAATCTGCATAGGAGTCTTGCTTGGGATTCCCCTTCTGGCTAATACGTCCAAACTGCCTGAGTTCATTCAGGATGTAAGCTCTCAGAGAAATTTCGTCGCACTCCCTTTAGATGTCTGTGAAGATGGTGAGGCGCTGATCGAGCGCTTCCGCGAGGCTAACAGAGATTGGCTTGACCGTGCTCATGCGGGGGGCGGGAGTTCGTTGCGGTACGAGACCACCCGAATCATCCCAGAGACTGCAACGCATCCCAGAGTTCCCACGAGTACTCCGGAGTGGAAATCGCTTAATATGCCCTATGACCGCGGCGTGGCGTGGTGGCCCGTGTCCGAAGTGCTGTTATATGGCTTCGATGGAGAACTTGAAGTGTACGAAGGTGTAGAGCCGGATACATACGTTGTGTATACGCCAAGCTGCCCGGACAACTATGCTCCTTTCGCTGGATTCGCGAAGTGTAGGCTGCCACTGGCCTATCTATCTAGTGAAAATGCTGATGAGATTTCAGATCTGATAGAAGAGGCTGTTCAGTCAGCCAAGGGATGGGAGCCCCCTTTGGTTGCGGAGGCAGTGTTCTCCCGAAGCAACGGACGACTGCTCCGCGAGCGCATAGTGAGGGATTACGAGTACATGAGTACTATTGGCGGTAGGATTCGCAAGAAGAGTGATCCCATGGTGAGTGGGGCTGAAGCCACATTCTTCTATGACAGAGCGTCTAAAGGGGACTATCCCACTGAGGTGGTCGTGCGCCGCTTCCATGACGACCGCTTCGAAGGTAGGGAGGGTTACTCAGAGTGGAAGATGTCTTTCACCGAGGTTGATGGACTGATGGTGATGAGGGAAATGAGGCTAGTGGTCCATAATCCAGAGGACATTGCGAGAACCGAGTGGATTGTGGAGAACCAAAGCATGGAAATCGTCGCTCAAAATGAAGCTGGTCTCAGGCACACTTGCGAATAGGCTCGCGGACAAGTTCGCATGCCTAGTAGCGGAGCGTGTCTTCGTTCCAGTCGAGCTCATTGACATGCTCATCACGGAGGACTGTAACTGCCGGTGCGACTACTGCTTCATCCGCGGCAAGCGGCCCCGGCGGATGAGTGAGGAGATTATCAAAGCTACTGTGGACTTCTTGTTGCTCAAGTCGCGCCATCTAGAGCGCCCGGAAATCCTGTTCTTCGGCGGCGAGCCGCTGCTGGCGTTTGACCTGATGCAGCTTACGGTGGACTACGGTGAGTGGCAGGCGGAACGCTACCGCAAGCAGCTCGCGTTCTCTATGACCACCAACGGGACGCTGTTTGACGAAGAGAAGCTTGCTTTCTGCCAGCGACACGGCGTCAAGTTCCTTCTGTCCATTGACGGCGACGAGAAGACGCACAACGCTCACCGCCGCTTCGCCGACGGACGCGGCACCTACCACGCGGTGGTTGAGCTGATTCCGCTGATGAAGCGGAAGCAGGCGCGGGCGGCTCTCTGTATCCGCCACTGGTGAGATTCAGCCTTGCGCCAAGATTCAGGGATTGGATGACCTAGCGGGGATTCCGTGTTATTCATTGGGAACGTCTTGACCGGTTTTAACGATCTGGAGGCCCGGCGGAAGTTCATTGCCTTCCGCTACGACCTGCGGACGCCGTGCCACAATTGCGAGTGGAAGGACGACTGCGCGGGCGGTTGCCCAGCGGTGAACTACGAGGCCACCGGCTCCATCTTCCTGCCGGACGAGAGCGAATGCCGCCTCACCCGCGCGTTCCACCAGGTCAAGCGCGAAGCCTTCGCCCGCCTGGAGGCTGAGGGACTGCTGTAGAGGTAGCCCGTTACTCCCCCTGGTAGGGGTTGCGCAGGACGCGGGCGCGCTGCACCGGCCAGTAGATGACCAGCGCCTCACCCACCAGGTTCGCTTCCGGGACAAAGCCCCAGATGTGCGAATCGCGGCTGCGGTTGCGGTTGTCCCCCAGCACGAAGTACTCCCCGTCCGGCACCGGCGTGGGCGGCATGTCGTAGTGCGGCGACTCGGCGATGTAATCCTCGTGCAGCACTTCCCCGTTTACGTAGACCCTGCCGTTGCGGATCTCCACCACGTCCCCCGGCACGCCGATGACGCGCTTGATGTAGTCCACCTTGGGGTCTTCCGGGTAGCGGAAGATGATGATGTCGCCGCGCTGCGGCTGGCGCAGGTTGAAGGTGTAGGAAAAGCGGTCGGCAATGACGCGGTCGTTTTCGTGCAGCGTCGGCTCCATGCTGCCGCTGGGGATGTAGAAGCTCGCCACCGCGAAACTGCGGATGATGAGCGCGAACACGATGGCGAAGAACAGCGTCGGCACCAGGTCAAACGCCAGGTACTGGAAGTAGTTCGCCGGCGAGAACTGCAGCGGCGCCCTCAGCCCCTCAGCCAGCAGGAAGCCGCTGCGCGGCACGCGCGGCGAGTAGATGCGGAAGGAGATTTCACCGGATTCGTCCGGCTCAAAGCTCATCTCACGCACCACGCGGTCGGGCGCGAAGCTGCCGGCGGTCAGCCGGAAGCTAACCTGCTCGCGGTCGGTGGGGTCCAGCACGACCCGGACGGTACAGAAGCTGTGGCCGTCCGACTTCACGCGCTGGGAGTCAAAGGTAACCTGCTTGAAGCGGTCTGAGCGGATTCTCGCGTTAGTGCGGCGCATTACCCTACTGCTTGCGAAGCTCCTTGAGCCGCGTGGCCTTGCCCACGCGGTCGCGCAGATAAAGCACCTTCGCCCGGCGCGACTTGGCCCGGCGGATAACCTCAATCTTGCTGATCTTGCGCGAGTGCAGGAACCAGGTCTTCTCCACGCCGACGCCGCTGGAGATCTTGCGCACGGTGAACTTAGCGCGGGAACCGCTGCCGGTGATGCTGAGCACGGTGCCCTGGAACACCTGCACGCGCTCAACCTTCACTTCGCCGCGGTCCATCTTTCCCTTGGCGGCGATGCGGTGGATTTTCTTGGTGCCCGCCACCCCGCCCTTCTTTTCTTCGTAGAAGTTAATGTGCACGCGCACAGTGTCGCCCGGCCGCATTTCCGGAATCTCGGCCGGGTCCTTGAGCATTATCTTCTCGTATTCGCCGATTAGTGGTTTTACGCCCATTTCGTCGTCCTTTAAGGAACGGGTATTATACCTCATTCCTCCGCGATGTCATCCCGTTCGGGCTCCTTTTCGCCAACATAGCGCCGCCACAGGTCAGGACGGCGTCTGCGCGTAAGCTGTTCAGCTTGTTGCCGCCTCCACTTCTCAATCTCCGCATGGTGACCCGACAGCAGCACTTCCGGCACCGGCATTCCCCTAAACTCCGCCGGCCGCGTGTAGTGCGGATGGTCCAGGAGCCCGCAGGCGAAGCTGTCTTGCGCCACACTGCGCTCGTTGCCTACCACCTCCGGCACGAACCGCGACACCGCGTCAATCAGCACCATGGCCGCGAGCTCGCCGCCGGACAGCACATAGTCTCCCACTGAAATCTCTTCGTCGGCGAAGGTGTCAATCACCCGCTGGTCAATGCCTTCGTAGCGCCCCACGAGCAGGACGAGCTGTTCCTGCGCCGCCAGCTCCTCGGCCACCTCCCAGTTAAGCAGCCGCCCGGTCGGCGTGAGGTGAATGAACCGCCGCACTTCCTTCAGCGCGCCTTCCGCCGCCAGCGCGTCCATCGCCCGGAAGATGGGCTCGCACATCATCACCATCCCCGGCCGCCCGCCATAGGCCACATCATCCACGCTCTTGTGCCGGTCATCGGTGAAGTCGCGCGGATCCACCAGCCGGTACGACACCTTGCCGGACTCCACCGCGCGCCGCAGGATGCCCCAGGAGAACACCTGCTCCACGAACTCCGGGAAAATGGTGATGACTACGAACTCCACTCGCCTATTGTAGCGGATGGCTGGGGGCAATCGCGAAGCGAGGCCGCGCCGTCCGCCAAGACCATACGCCTTAGTTGCTGTTGAACGCTCAGGTTCCCTACCAGAGCGACAAGTCCAGCTTGTACACCAGAACGTCGGGCCCGCCGCCGCCGCCGCCATCAACCACTCCGTCCAGGAGGTTCTCCTCTCCGCTGCAGGTGGCCTCGCTCCCGGCCGGCGTCGTAGTCGCGCCACCCGGTGTCGTCGTCGTAGCTGTTGGCGTTCTCGTCGTCCCCGTGGCCTCTCGCCAGCCGCCGATGGGATTGGGTGACTTGCCGGCAAGGAAGAGCTTCTCTCCCACAAGCCTGGCAGAAGTCACCTGGTCTGCCCGGCTCTTGCCCCAGGTCTCCTGCTGCAGGAGATCGCCCGCAGACGAGTACTTCAGGAGAACGATGTCGTAGTCGCCCAGGCCGAAGCTCTCGGTATCTCCGGCAACAAAGACACTCCCGTCCGCATCAACCGTGACCGCCCGCGCCGCGTCATGGTCGCTTCCACCCCACATCCTCTGCCAGATCAGGCTGCCGGAGGACGTGAACTTGAGCAGAACGGAATCCCAGTCTTCTGCGCCAAAGTTGAAGGTCTCCCCGGCCACGTATATGTCGCCGTTTGCGTCCAGCGCCAGAGCATAGCCGAAGTCACTGTTGGAGCCGCCCCAGGCTCTCTTCCACTGGATGTTGCCGTCGGGAGAGAGCTTCAGTAAAACCACGTCAAACAGGCCTGCTCCGGCCAGCGTGGTGGCGCCGGCCAGATAGACATCCCCACTCGTGTCAACCGCAAGCGCGGACGCCGACTCAGACTGGGCTCCGCCCCAGGTTTTCTGCCAGACTAGGTTGCCCGCAGACAAGTACTTCAGAATGAAGACGTCGGAATTGCCAGCGCCGAAGCTATAAGTCTCGCCGGCAACATAGACGTTACCGCTGGCATCAACCGCAATCGCCGTAGCCCACTCCACTCCATCGCCGCCCCAGGTCTTCTGCAGAAGAAGCTCGCCAGAAGCAGAGTACTTGAGAAGCACGGCATCAGAGTTGCCGGCGCCGAAACTGTAGGTTCCGCCCGCGATGTAGATGTTGCCGCTTGCATCAGTGGCGATAGCTGCGCCCCAATCCGAATCTGCTCCGCCCCAGGCCTTCTCCCACAGAAGGGTTCCTCCTGGAGAGTACTTCAGCAGAACGACGTCGTCCCAGCCCGCCCCGTAGCTTCCGGTTGGCCCGGTCACGAAGGAATTACCGCTTACGTCAGTACACACCCCGCTCGCGTAGTCAGTGCCTGCCCCACCCCATGAATGAACCCATTCAGCCGCGATAACGCTGATTGCGGTGTCGGCGGTATCAGTTGCTCCTTCATTGTCGGTGACGCGCACCGTGGCTGAGTACTCCCCCGCATCGGGGTACTCGTGGGAAGCGGTCGGGCTTGCGCCGCTGTCTTCATCCCAGGTGCCATCGCTCTCCCAGTCCCATTCGTAGAGGACAATAGAACCGTCGCTATCAGAGCTCCCGCTGGCGTCGAATTCCACGAACAGCGGCGGTTCGCCAGAGCTGGGGCTGGCGCTGAGCGCAGCCTCCGGCGGCTGGTTCGGCAGTACGCCGGTTACCGAGATGTTCACGCTGGCGGTGTCGGTTAGCCCGCCGTCGTCCATGACCCGCACCGTTGCGGTGTAATCGCCTTCAGCGTCGTAGGTGTGCGACGAAACAGGCACCTCCCCGCTGTCTTCGTCCCAGGTCCCGTCGGTTTCCCAGTCCCACTCGTACAGGACGATGTCGCCGTCCGGGTCGGAGCTTCCGCTGGCGTCAAACTCCACCTGCAGCGGCACTTCGCCTTCAGTCGGGTCCGCCTCCAGGGCGGCAACCGGAGCCTGGTTCTCGGCTATCGGAAGCTGCACCGGATCACTGGGGTCACCTGCTTCGCCCTCGGAGTCAACCGGCACGACTCTCACCCAGAACCCACCAGCCAGGGACAGGTCTACGGTGAAGCTCTTCCGCCCTTCACCAACGCCTGTTTCCAGCGGAACGTCCTGCACCGGAGTGAAGTCCTCCCCGTCTTCCGCGCTTTCAATCCGGTAGTGATGAACCTCAGCCATGTAGCCGACAGCAATCGCGGTCACATCTGCAATGTCAACTTCACCGTTGCCGGAACCGTCAATGACGGCCTGGAGACAGTCGGGCTCGGCCTCCGCGTCATAAGTCTCTCCGAAATGCTGTGCCAGCGGCGTAAGGTCGGCCACCGCCACAGTGCCGTTCTGGTCGTAATCCCCCAGATTCCGGTAATGCCAGGTGAAAGTGAAGGTGCCTTCATTGTCGGTGAAGTTGAAGTCGTCAATCTGGTTTGCCTCCCCCGTCGGAGGAGTGGACACAATCCTGCGAACCCGAGAACCCGCCAGGTAGTTCTGCTCAAGCGCCTGGGCCAGTGATTCCTTCAACTCCTCCCACAGGGCGCTGTCCACACCTGGGGGAGGCTCCATCCTGTTCAGTTCCGTCAGCTCGTCACTGATTGAACCCGGCGGCGAAGCCGCTCCAGGCACTCGGTCTCCACTCATCTGGCGGCTTTCGCACGCCGCGAACAGCAGTGTTACTGCAACAAATACGAATGCCAAAACGCCTAAGTTGTGGACTCGATTCATGTCCATCTCTCCGTAGAGCGAGTTGACAATCAGTATACACGCAAACGGTCAGTTTGCTCTCAAGCCCAGAGGCATGATCACCACACCTTCTGGAGAGGCCAAGCCGTGCTCCCCGCACTTGGCCTCACCATCCGGATGTCTGACGTGGGCGCGAGCCGCTGCCGGGTGGAAGCGCGCAACGAGGAATACGGCATTGCCGTCATGCTGAACGAGACCGGCCAGACGGTCATGCTGCCAGCCCCCGACTGACCCTAGCGGAAGACCAGACTCAGCGTCTCCACCGGCGCATAATCGTCCGTGAGCACCGGCAGCCCGCGGGTGTTGGGCTGTTGCGACACCAGTTGCGACGCCGCCCAGGCTATGGATGTCGGCAGCTTCCCGTACTTCTTATCCACCGCCGCGCCGTTGGTGCGCAGCGTCTTCACACTGGGTGCTTTGCCGGCAGTGCAGAAAAACACGATGTTCTTGGAGCGCCGCGCCGGAGCCATGTACACCCCGCCGAACACCGACGACAGTGTACGGTGCATCACCCGAAGCGAGACATTCCCCCAGCTCAGGTCCGGCCAGATGACGTTGTAGGCCATTACCCCGCCAGGACTGAGATGCGACTTCACCAGCGTGAAAAACTCCTTGGTCGCCAGGTGGAACGGCGCATAGTTGCCGTAGTAGTCGGCGAAGTAGGCGTCCACGATGACAGCGTCCCAGGTTTCGCTGCTGTTGGAGAGGAAGTGCCGCCCGTCCTGCACTGTGATGGTGTGCCTGCGGTCTTTCGGTACCGAGAAGTACTTGCGGGCGACTTCCACCACCACCGAGTCGATCTCCACCGTATGCAGGGTGATATCGGGATAGCGCTCGTAGAAGGCCTTCTGGGTGGAGCCCCCGCCCAATCCCAGCATCAGCACACGCTTGGCATCCGGCCTAAACGCCAGCGCCGCGTGGAACATCTCGGTGTACTCCAGCCCTCCTCGGTACGGGTCGTTCACCAACATCTCCGACTGCGGCCAGCCGTTGAAGTAAAGCCCGCGCACGCCGTAGGCCTCCTCCACCGTGATGTGGCTGTAAAGCGAATCGCGCTCGTAAATCGTGCGGGCGGACGCCGTGGACGCCAGCGTAAGCAGAAGTGCCGCAGCGGCTGCAGCGGTTGTGGCAGCTCTTCTCATATTCCTCATCCTTGATTGATTATACCGTCGCCGGTTCATCGGCGGCGGATCAGCAGCACCAGAACCGCGATGGCCACAAGCGCCCCGGCGGTGAAGTAGAGGCTGGTGCTGATTCGGAGTTGCATTATCAGCAGCGGGACGGCCAGCGTGCCGAAGATGCTGCCGGTGGTGGAGATGGCGTAGATGCTACCGGAAACCGAGCCGCCGCGCTCAACCTCGCGCAGCTCCAGGCGGATGGCGATGGGTGGAATGAAGGCCAGCACGGCCGAGGGCAGGCTGAAAGCGATGAAGGCCGCCACCATCGGCGCGGCCAACCCCCCCATCCGGGTAGCGCCGATGTGCTCCGCCACCGGACGGGCGATTAGAGTGGAGACGGCCACCAGCAGCGCTCCCGCGATAAGCGTCAGCGCCAGCGCCCACCGGCTGGGGTAGCGGTCGGCCAGGTAGCCGCCGGCGAAGTACCCTGTCGCTATGGCGGCGAGGAACACCGCGATGACCGCGCTGTAAACCGGAGTGGAGCCCCCGAACGTGGGCGTGAGCAACCGCACGCCCATCAGCTCCAGGATGAGCAGCGCAGCGCCGGAGAAGAAGGCTGCAGCTCTGACCACAGCACCATTCTACCTGAAGCCTCCATCTCCCGCGCTATAATCACCCCATGTCCGACTGCCTTTTCTGCAAGATAGTGGCGGGCGAAATGCCGTCCAGCAAGGTCTTTGAGGACGAAGCGGTGCTGGCGTTTATGGATCTCTGCCAGCCGGAGCGCGGAGCAGGCCATGTGCTTGTGATCCCCAAGCAGCACGCGGAGAACATCCACGCCATGAGCACGGAGCAGCTCCACCAGACCTACGCCCTCGTGGGTCGCGTTGCCGGCGCGGTGGAATCGGTGCTGCAGCCTGACGGGATTCTGGTCTGGCAGAGCAACGGCAAGGCCGCGGGGCAGGTCATCCCCCATTTCCACGTGCACGTGCTGGCGCAGTGGGAGGGGGACGGCTACGACCTGTTCGGAGGGAAGTTCCCGCCGCAGATGGATGCGCCCGCACTCGGCGAGGCCGCCGCCAGGCTCAAGAAAGCGCTGGAACGCTGATCCCTCAGCATGCGCGCTGGCTCAGAATGCGCAACGGCGCACCTCTCGCGCGGCCCATCTGCACCAGAACGCATACGGGCCGCAGCAGCGCGCCGCGTGTATCCAGTCCGGCTGGGTGGACCTAGCCCTTCTTCAAAATGGGCAGGCCGGTGCGCTGGTTCTCCACCACAATGTAACCCTCTGGCAGGCTGTCGATCGCGCCGGGTTTCACTTCCTTGGCGAAGTAATAGATGACCTGCTTGCGGCCGCCCTTCAGCGTAACTTCCTTGCTGTGCAGATAGTAAGTAGTCCCTCTTGAGTTCGTGTGGCTGTATGCCATTTGCCTTCCTCCGAATGAGTTCATTCACATCCGGTGGTGAGCCTCCCAGCCCAGCCAGTTGCGGGCACCGGTGCAGAGCTCCCTTCCGGTTGCTTGTAGATTGTGCAGGATAACCGGCGATTTGGCAAGTGGGAGCCATTTCCCCCCGGTTTCAAGCCCTTTCCCTTTGCGCTATCATGGTGCGCAGCGTTCGCGCCTACCACAGAGACACTATGAATCGAACCGAACTCGCCACAGCGCGCTTCAACCAGGGCTTCAGCTGCTCGCAGTGCATCTGCGCAACTTACGCGCCGCTCTTCGGCGCAGAGGAAGCGATCGCTCTCAGGATGGCCGCCTCTTATGGCGGAGGCATGGGGCATCTGGACGGACTGTGCGGGGCGGTCGCCGGAGCGTTGATAGTCATCGGATTGGCGCGTTTCAAGGAGACCGGAGACATCCGCGCCGACAAGGCCCGGGTGTATGAAGTGGTGGAGGCCTTCGTCCGTCGCTTCAAGGAGCGGCACGGTTCCACTCAGTGCACCGGGCTTCTGGGCTATAACCTGAGCAAGCGCGATGAGCTAGTAGCCGCGGTGAAAGCCAACCGCTTCGCCGAGGTTTGTCCCCGCTACCTGGCAGAAGCCTGCAGACTTCTGGATGAGCTCCTGGAGCTGGAACCCTAGCCAGCTACTTACGCTCCGTTAACGCCTTCAGTCTCCCCGCTGCGGCCTGGTACTCCGGATCTTCTGCCTCGCGCATCTGCATAACAGCCTTCAGGTGTTTCGCCGCGGTCAGGTGGTCTTGCTGCCTGAGCGCCATGTCCGCCAGCGCGAAATGTGGCGCGGCAAGGCTGTCGTTCAGCTCCAGAGCCCCCTCAAACTCCTCAGCCGCAGCCTTCACATTCTTGTTGAAGTAGTGCGCCACTCCCAGTATGAAGTGCGCGCGCGCCGAGTCCGGCGCTGCTTCCACTGCTTTCTGCGCCGCCTTTAGCGCCGGGCCGACCGTCGCCGCGTCGCCGTATCTGGCGTCGTGCAGCAGCATCCCCGCGAGCAGCCAGGAGTTGAACGCGGTGGGCCTGTGCTCATGGATGTACTTCAGCATCTTGACGCGCTTGTGCCATTCATCCGGCTCCAGGTCCCTCGGCTTGCGGATGTAGCCTGCGGGAGTAATCAGCCCTCTGGCCGCGCGCAGCACCTCTTCGTCACCCTCGTACCCGGCGAGCCCCAGCTTCTGCAGCTCTTCCGGCTCTGACGGCAGCTCTTTCAGCAGCTCACCAGACGGCATCAGGTGCTCAAAGCGCAGGTTGGCGAAGGTCAGCGGCCTGCCCTCCTGCAAGCTGCGGAGCACATCATCGTCCCGTCCGCCGGAGAGGACATCGTCGTCGCGCCCGCCCCTCATCACGTCGTCATCCCGGCCACCCGTCATCACATCGTCGTCGCGACCGCCCGCCATCAGCTTCAAGTGCGGTGGACGCCGTTTGC
>CAZXPM010000046.1:0-337 GCA_964643155.1 uncultured Planctomycetales bacterium
AGATGTCGGCGAAGACGATGAGCAACTGCGGACGCAGCCGCTTGCCCACGCCCTGCGCCACGTCCTGCACGTAGCTGAGCACCAGCTCATCCGAGCCGAACAGGATGTCGCGGATGGCGGTCTCCACGTCCTGGAGCGCTGCCGAAACTTCTGCGCGCGAAAGTGCCATCAGTGGTTCTATACAGTCTAGCCGCCGATTGTTGTGCTGGCAAGCGCCCCAATGGTCGTTGAGATTGTCAGAGAGGCAAGTCGGGGTAAGCCGGACCGGTCAGCCGGCAGCTCTCGGGCCGCCTGAGAGCAGCAGGGCCAGTCAGCCCAGTTGCCCAATGAGCACGCC
>CAZXPM010000046.1:347-9453 GCA_964643155.1 uncultured Planctomycetales bacterium
GGTCGTCTGGAGCAAGGACTCCGGCACGAACATTGTGCTGGCAAGCGCCCCGATGGTTGTTAGGGTTGTCAGAGAGGTAAGTGCGGGGCAACCCGGACGGGTCAGCCGGCAGTTCTCGGGCCGCCTGAGAGGAGCAGGGCATGTCAGCCCAATTGCCCAATGAGCACGCCCAGCGCGCCTGGTTTGTTATAATGATTGTTTCGTATTGGATGGCGGAAATGGCGATTGAAGCAAAACACATCGCGAAACGCAGTGAGAACCTGTCGGAATGGTACACCGACGTGATTCTCAAAGGCGAGCTGGCGGATTATGCGCCCGTGCGCGGATGCATGGTCTACCGCGAGTACGGCTATGCCATCTGGGAGCGCGTGAAGGCGCTGCTGGGTGGTCGCATCAAGGCTAGCGGCCATAGCGATGTGTACTACCCGCTGTTCATCCCCAAGAGCCTGCTGATGAAGGAAGCCGAGCACGTGGAGGGCTTCTCTCCTGAGGTCGCGTGGGTGACCATCGGCGGCGGCGAGAAGCTGGCGGAGCCGCTGGCGGTGCGCCCCACCAGCGAGGTCATCATCGGCGTGATGTGGGCCAAGTGGATTGGCTCCTACCGCGACCTGCCGGTGCTGCAGAACCAGTGGGCCAACGTGGTGCGCTGGGAGAAGGCCACGCGGCCGTTCCTGCGCACGCTGGAATTCCTGTGGCAGGAAGGACATACTGCCCATCGTACCGAAAAGGACGCGCGGGAGGAGACGCTGAAGATACTGGAGCTCTACCGCGCCTTCGCCGAAGAAGACGTCTGCCTGAGTGTCCTGGCCGGCCGCAAGAGCGAAAGCGAGAAGTTTGCCGGCGCGGTGGAGACTTACGCTATTGAGGCGATGATGCCCGACGGTAAGGCGCTGCAGTCCGGCACCAGCCACTTCCTGGGCCAGAACTTCGCCAAGGCGTTTGATATCAAGTTCCTGGACGAAGACAACGTGGAGAAGTACGTCTGGACCACTAGCTGGGGAGTGAGCCACCGCATCGTCGGCGGGCTAATCATGCAGCACGGCGACGATAACGGGCTGGTGCTGCCGCCCCAGGTGGCGCCCTACCAGGTCGTGGTGGTGCCCATCATTTACGATCAGACCAAGGCGCAGGTGCTGGAGGCGGCGGAGAAGCTCACAGCGATGCTGAAGGGCGCGAGCGCCTTCGGCGAGCCGCTCCGGGTGCACGCCGACCTGGACGACACCTCCAGTCCGGGATTCAAGTTCAGCAAGTGGGAACTCAAGGGGGTTCCCGTGCGTCTGGAAATAGGGCCCAAAGACCTGGCGGCCTCACAGGTGATGAGCGTTGCCCGGGACAACCGCGCCAAGCAGCCTCTCAAGTTTGATTTGGGCACGGGGGCCTTTGAACACGAAAAACTGGAAGGAATCTTGGAAGGTGTGCACCAGCGGCTAAAAAAGCGCGCGGGAGAAGAGATGCGCTCCCGCCTGATTGAGACGGCTGATTTCGGCGAATTCAAGGAGATTGTGGCGGGCAAGGGGTTTGCCGTTGCCGGCTGGGATGGCACTGCGGAAACCGAAGCGGCGGTGAAGGAGCAGACCTCCGCAACCGTCCGCGTGTTGAAAAGCGAGGTCAGTTCTGGTAAGGTTACATGCGTATTTTCCGGCAGACCCGCCCAGTACATTGCCTATTGGGGGCAATCATATTAATGCAACACACGAGGTGAAGGCTATGTGGCCACATGCGCGTGCGGCGTGGCTTTGCGGTTTACTGGCTGCCTGTGTGGCGGCGCTGGCGGCGATCCCGTCGCTTGCGCAAGATGACGCCGCCACCGGTTGGCAGCTCAATTATGCGGCCGACGTGGCGGCCCGGACGCTAAAGCCGTCGGTCGTTTTCATTGAAACACGGTTTGACAAGCCCCGCATTGCGGACGAATACGCCATCTGGAGCTATCTTCGGGGGGCGCGTCCGCTATACGGGCTCTACGGCAGCGGGTTCATCTACAAGGACCCCAAGTACGTCATCACCGTCCCGTTCCTGCTGTCGGATGCCGAGTACATCCGCGTAATCACATACGACGGGAAGTCCTTCCCGGCCGAGCTCGTGGGTGACGACGACGTGTTCAAGACGGCGGTGCTGGAAGTGGACTGGGGTCACGAGTACCGGCCGGTGCCGGCGCAGCTCGGCAACTCGGACCAGTTGCAGCTGGGCGAGCCGGTGTCCATCCTCGGCTATGGCGAGCAGGGCCGCGACTACATCTCCACGGTGGGCGTCATTTCGGCCATCCGCAAGGAGATCCCCAGCGTGGATGAGCCCACGGAGCAGTACATCCAGTTTGACGCCGCATACCAGTTGGCGATGATGGGGGGCCCGCTGGCCAACGTCAACGGAGAGGTCATCGGCATTGTCTATGGCACGGTGATGGACTTCTACCAGTCCAACATCAACCTGGCGGTCCCGGTCAATGACCTGGCCCGGGTGGCTGACCGTATCATCGCAGGCGAGGCCAAGACCCCGTGGTTCGGAGCGGAGACTCTGTTCATGACCGACCAGATACGGGCGTTGAATCAGGTGCCTCCACGAATTGGCGCCGGTATGTTCATCACCTACATTGACCCTGGCAGCCCGGCGGAGCTGGCCGGCCTGCGGGCGGGCGATCTGATCATCGCCCTGGACGGAAAGCCCATCAACTACCAGTTTGACTATTCGTCCTTCTGGCGGCGCGTGGACATCGGCCAGTTGGTCACGCTGACTTACTGGAGATTCACCCCGGGCGTCAGCGACGTTGAGGGCGCTACTGAGGGCGATGTGTTTGATACTGTGGTTCAGGTGCTGGAGAAACCTGAAGAAGACGACAACGGCGGCAGCGGCATGTCCAGCCCCCACGGCCATTAGGCTGGAGCGGGCATGCAGCTTTCCTGGAGGTGAGGTGAATATGAGAACTTACAGCCTGCTAATCGTGATGCTGATTGCTTCGGTTGTGTTCTGCCTTCCGGCGGTCGCGCAGGACGCGCTGAATGAGCAGGAAGCGCTGGCGATTATGCGCGAGACGCCGGTGAATGTGCCGGAGCTGATTGAGAAGGTCAAGCGTGGAGTAGTGGTGGTACACCCGATTGACATAACGAGCATCATGGCGGCTGAGCTTCAGTCGCTGGGCTCGGGCTTCGTCATCGACAAGCAAGGACACATCATCACCAACCACCATGTGGCGGGAAGCGCCTCCGCCGCCCAGATCATATTCTGGGACGGAACCAAGGCCCGCGCCACCCGCATTGCCTCCGCTCCTTACTACGATGTGGCGCTGTTGCAGCTGGACGACTACGACCCGGACAAGCTCTTCCCTGTGACGCTGGGCGATTCGGATAAGGTGCAGCCCGGCGACCTGGCGCTGGCGATGGGTAGCCCGGGGGCGCAGGAGGGTTTTGCCATTGACCGCAGCAACCCCTACGAGTACTGGGGACTGCGTCAGACGGCAACCATGCGTGTTGTCACCGGCCGGGACACCGACCTGAGCTTTGAGGTCTACTGGAACTTCCGCAACCGGTTTGATGAGCCCCGCCGCGGGATGTTTCTTGGCCTGACGTACGCCCAGAACCTGCCTTACGTGTTCCGTATGCAGGTGCCCATCAATGGGGGCAACTCCGGCGGGCCGCTGTTTAACCGCCATGGCGAAGTGATAGGGATTAACACCTGGGGCGGTGCCTGGCAGCTTTCGCAGCAGACGAACAACGCCGTGCCAATCAACTTTGCCAAGAACTTCGTGGTGGAGGTGCTGGAGCACAAGCGCCACGATATTCCCTGGCTGGGAATGCACTGCGTCTTTCCTCCGAACATCCAGGATCCTGAGGCTTACACCGAATTCAAGGAGCGGATGCGTAAAGACGGACTGCATGTGTACGCGGTTGAGGCGGACTCTCCGGCGGCGATTGCCGGGCTGCGCATAGGCGACGAGATTCTGTCGGTCAACGGCGAGCCTTCGCCCATTCCCGAGGAGTTCCGGCTGAAAGTGCTTACTGGTGAGATTGGCGAGGAATACCGTTTTGAGGTCAAGCGCGGCAACAAGGTGTTCACCGTACGCTTGACCACGGTGCCCAAACCGCCGTACATCTATAACTTCTCGGTGTAGGCGGCCGACAGGGGAATAAAGGAGCAAATATGAAACTCGCAAAGGTTGTATTTGCGGCGCTGGCGATTGTCATGGTGTTTGCCACTGCGGCTTTCGCCGAGTTTATGGCGACTGCAGTCGCCGAGATGGTCAAGCCCAGTGTGGTGACCATTGAGGGCGTGCGCACGAGCTACGCCTCGGTTTCCATCACCTCCCGGCAGCAGCGCATTCTCCAGAGCTACAACACCGGTTTCATCGTCTCCAAGGATGGTTACATCCTGACGGCAGACGAGACGCTGGAAGACGTGGAAGCGATGGAAGTCACACTGGTGGATGGCCGCAAGTATGAGGCGATACCGGTAGTCCAGGACACCGGCTACGGCATCGGCCTGCTCAGGATCAAGGATCCGCCGGCAGACCTGAAGCCGGTGGAGTTTGCCGATTCTACGGAAGTGCGCCAGGGCGAGTCTGTGGTGGTGCTGGGCTGTGCCGGCGGCTACGGCCATACGCTCTCCTACGGCATCGTTTCGGCCATCCGCACGGTGCGCCTGCCTTCGGGGCAGATAGTGCCAGGGATGATTCAGACGGACGTGGTCGTCAATACCGGCAATGAAGGCAGCCCGTTGTTCAACGCTGAGGGAAAGGTCATCGGGATGCAGGCCGTTTATGGCGGCGGCGGTTCTATGCAGAACGTTACCTTCTTCATGCCTGCCGAACTGGTGAAGCGGGTGGCGGACGAGCTTATTGAAACCGAGGAGCCCGCCTTCCGCCCCTGGATCGGCATTATGCCGTACTCCGGCTCCCCCAGCTTCCAGGGTCGCACCCGCGAGCTGAGTGACGACCTGAAGATGTATATGAACCTCCCCGATGAGTATTGGGACGTCGGAATGCTCATCTACAACGTCTGGGAAGGCAGCCCAGCTTACGATTCGGGACTGCGCTACCAGGACTTCGTGGTGAAGATCAACGGAGAGCTGTTGAAGTCCATCGGCCAGTTTGAGGAATTGGTTTACAACGCAAAGGAAGGAGACATCCTCATCTTCGGAGTAATCCGGCGCGACCGTTACCAGGAGTTTGAGGTCGTGGTGGGCGACCACCCCGAGGACACACTGATGTACTACATCTAGTGTGCTTTGTGGTAGCTAGAGCACGATAGAGGGCAGTTTCTCCCCGCATTCCGGGCACACCGGTTCGGACACGAGCGCCCGCGCACTGTATCCCCGGCGTTCAATCAGCCTGCAACCGCAGACCGGGCAGAGGGTATCGGCGTTTTGCTCGTGCACATTCCCCAGATACACGAACTTGAAGCCGTGCTCCCCCGCAAGGCGTGCCGCCAGCCCCAGCTTCGCCATCGGAGTGGGCGGGGCTGAGTAACCCGGTTGGGGGAAGTAGCGGGTGAAGTGCCAGGGGGTATCCAGCGGAGCGATTTCCTTCAGCCGCCGCGCCATTTCCGCCAGCTCCTCCTCACGGTCGTTCCAGCCGGTAACGATGTTGGTCACAACTTCCAGATGCACACCGCGCTGCACCGCGTCGGCAATGGACTCCAGCACCCTCTCCGGTTGGTTATAGTCGGCAAACTGCTTGAGGTTCTCCGGGTCAATGGTCTTGAGGTCAACCCGGTAGGCGTCAGTGAGCTGAAGCACTGCCGCCCTTGGCTCCGGGCTGATGAAGCCGTTGGTGACCAGTGAGGTGTAGAAGCCGGTTTCCCGTTTGAACAGCCGGAAAGTGTCCAGCACGTATTCAGTCCAGATGGAGGGCTCGTTATAGGTGAAGGAAATGCCCTCCGCGCCCCTGCGGCGGCACAGCTCCACCAGTTCCTCCGGCGGGATTGGCCGCTGGGCCAGGATGCCCTCCGCGTCCACCGCATCCACCATAGAGAGGCTCCAGTTCTGGCAGTGCTTACAGCGGAAGTTGCAGCCAACGGTGCCGAGGGACAGCACGAGGCTCCCGGGATGGAAGTGGTATAGCGGTTTCTTCTCAATTGGGTCAACCGCGATGGAGCTGGGGCGGCCGTAGATGAAGGTCTTCAGCCCGCCGTCCAGCACGCCGCGCACGCCGCAGTAGCCGAAGCCCTCTTCTTCAATGATGCAGTTGCGCGGGCAGAGCTGGCAGCGAACGCGGGCGATGCCGCCGCGAGGTTCCAGCGGTTCCCAGTAGCGGGCCGGCGCGGCGGCCCGGCGTATTCGTTCATCCATCATCGCACTTCATTGTATCAGCGGCGGGGATTCCTGATATAATCGCCGTGGGCAAATGAGATACTACAAAAGAGCCGACCTCATCGCGAAAATCAAAGACGTGGCGCTGCTGGAGGGCGACTTTGTGCTCCGCAGCGGCCAGCACAGCAAGTACTACCTGGATAAATACCTGTTTGAGGGCATCCCGTCCATCCTTCGCAGTGTGGCGCACCATATGGCGCGGATGGTGCCGGACGACACGACGCGGCTGGCGGGAGTGGAGCTGGGGGGCATTCCAGTGACCACCGCGCTG
This sequence comes from uncultured Planctomycetales bacterium, assembly GCA_964643155.1. Lineage (GTDB taxonomy): Bacteria > 4484-113 > 4484-113 > 4484-113 > 4484-113 > CAZKNJ01. Next base: position 6,916 of record CAZXPM010000046.1, read on the forward strand.
TCGCTGGAGACCGACATCCCCTGTGTGTTCGTCCGCAAGTCAGCCAAAGAGCACGGTACCGCGAAGATAGTGGAAGGCGTATACGAGCCCGCCGACCGTATCCTGATGGTGGAGGACGTTGTGACGACCGGCGGCCAGGCGGTGGAGATGATCAGGCAGCTCCGCGCGGATATGAACCTGCAGATTGTCGGCGTCATCGCGGTATTGGACCGCAACCAGGGCGGCCGCGAGGCCTTCGCCGAGGCCGGCCTGCCGTTCAGCGCCCTGTTCACCCGGGAAGACCTGGGTTTCTAGCTAGGCTACTTCAGCTCCGCAATCGTGATGCCCTTGCCGCCTTCGGCGGGCAGCGCCTCGCGGAAACTCGCGACTTCATTACACTGGCGCAGCCAGCCGTGGATGAAACTCCGCAGCGCGCCGGTGCCGACGCCGTGCATTATCATCACTGTGTCGAAGTTGTTGAGCAGCGCGTCGGAGATGAACTTCTCCAGCTTGGGCAGTGCTTCCTCCTTGGTATGGCCATGAAGGTCCAATTGCTGCGCGGTGGAGAAGAGCTCGCCGGTATTCTCGGCGTCCAGTTCCGCACCCAGCGCCCGCAGCCGCATCCGTTCGGCCCTGGACATGCGCAGAGGTTTGGCGCCAGTGGCTGCTGGTTGCGGCCGTAGCAGCTCGTCCACCTTGTCCCAGTCCAGGATCATCCTCTTGCCCTTTACCAGCAGCTCCACCTTACGGCGCTCCTCGTCCACCGCGGCCACTTCGCCGGACAACCCCAGCGCCGGGAGATCCAGCTTCTGACCCACCCGCAGTGATGACGGGGCCATCCGCTCGGGCGGCACCAGCCCCAACTTGCGCTCCAGGTCTGCCAGCGCGCTTTGCTTCTTGACCTGCACCTCGGCGGAATACTCCGACGAGACTTCCAGGCCGCTGCGGCCGCGCCCGGTCTTGAGTTTGTCGCGTAGCCGGCGCCTGGCGCCGGCCAGGAACTCATCCAGCTTCAGCTCGAATTCGCGCTTGAGCTCGGCAATGCGGCGCTTGAGCTCGGCCTCGCGCTCGCGTAGCGCCTGCCGCTCAGCTTCCGCCTCGCGCAGCCGGGACTCCAGTTGCACCCGTTCGGCCGCAGCCTTGCGTAGTTCCGCATCCAGGCGATCCTGCTTGTCACGCAGAGTGCGCACAACTTCAGCGAATTGCTGCTCGCGCGTGTCGGTCAACGTGCGCGCGCGCCGCAGGATGCCGCGGTCAAGCCCCTGGCCGGCGGCAATGTCAAAGGCGAAGCTCTTGCCCGGAATACCGTCCAGCACCCGGTAGGTGGGCCGCAAGCCGGTCTCGTCAAAGGCCATGCTCACGTTCTTGCATTCGGGGTACTTCTCACCGAGGGTTTTGATGAGATCATAGTGGGTGGTGACGATGACCCGCGCTGGCAGTTCGCGCAGCCGCTCCAACAGGGCGTAGCCGAGCGCAGCGCCTTCGTTGGGGTCGGTGCCGGTTCCCAGCTCGTCAATGAGCACCAGCGCACGTGTCTCGCCGGACGGCCTGGCTTCCAGGTCGGCCAGCATCCCCCGCAGGAAAGCCACGTGCGCAGTGAACGTTGATAAGTTGTTGAGAACGCTTTGCTCATCGCCGATGTTCACGTGCAGCGCGTCGTAAACTCCCAGTCCGGTGCCTTCTTCCGCTGGGACATAGAGCCCGGCCGAAGCCATCAGCACAAGCAGGCCAATCATCTTGAGCAGTACGCTCTTGCCGCCGGCGTTTACTCCGCTGATAACGGCGATGCGCTCGTCTGTGAGAGCGAAGCTCTCCGGCACGAAGTCTGCGAGCATCAGCGGATGGCGCGCTTGCACCAGCCGCAGGCTGCCGTCCGTCGTAAGCTCAGGCCGCACCGCGCCTATTGCCCGGGAGTAACGCGCCCGCCCGAGGATAACATCCAGTTCGGCCATCACCTCGTAGTTCCTGTGAATAGCGGAACTATGGGCGAGCACCTCGCGGGCGTACTTCTGGATGATGCGCCTGACCTCCGCCTCTTCTTCCAGGAACAACTGCTGGCGCTCGTTGTTGAGCGGGACTACCTCGTCTGGTTCCACATAGACGCTGGCTCGGGTGGAGCTGTAGTCCACCACCAGGCCTTTCAGCTGGGAGATGTAGGCTGCAGGGAGGTTCACCGTCAGGCGGTTGTTGCGGATGGAGAGGTGCGCTTCCTCTGCCAGCGAAGGAAGGCGCTGGCGAATCAGCCCACGGATGCGGGATTCCACTGAGTTCTGGAGTTTCGCCAGTTCCCGGCGGATGCTCTTGAGTTCGGTGGAGGCGTTGTCCCGCACCTCGCCTTCCTCGGTGAACTTGCGGGCGAAGCCGCGCGCAAGGCTGCTCAGGTCCTCCAGCCCTTCAAGCAACGCACAGAGGCGGGGGAATCGGCTGCCCGGGGCGCGTTCGGCCAGCTTGCGCACCGCCATATCTGTTCGCAGGAATTCCCCGAGCGCCTTCAGGTCGTCCTTCTCCGGCAGCAGCCCTTCGGTAAAGGCTGAGAGAAAACCCAGGTTCTCTGGCAGC
>CAZXPM010000046.1:9463-11445 GCA_964643155.1 uncultured Planctomycetales bacterium
ACGGCTTCCACGGAAGACCGGGAGGCGGCGGACAGCAGCCGTGCGCGGCCCGCCGGGGACTGGCAGTGGCCGGCGGCCTGTTCCAGCACCCGCTCAAACTCCAGATCCTCGCAGCCGGTTAGCAGCACAGGGTAAAGGATACCATCTACGCAGCCGCAAGGGCCCTTGGTAGAGAATCTGCTGCCTTTTCGCCGAAAGCGGGAACTTTTTTGCAGAACCGCAGTCCAACTGACTGACAGCCGTACTTTTACAACCGGTCGAGCTGTCTGGCTATAATTCCCCCTAATCCCCCCGCAAGGGGGGTTCTTTTTCTGCTATAATCCCCGCCCAATGAAGCCGGGGGGCGCCTTTCTTGTTCTGTTCGCTTTGCTGTTGCTCGGCGCGGCTCCTGTGCGGGCGAGCTATCTAGTTGAGGTTGCCCCGGACCATATTGACAACATCGGCGCGGTTTTCCTCCGCATAAACGGATACGAAGTCTGCGCTTTCAAGAACACCAGCGCCAACCGCTCGCGGTTGACGCGCATCGCCGAGATGTTGAACCGCGACGTGCGCAATGCACCGGAAAAGAGCGGCGTGCCGGCGGTGCAAGTGAAGGACACCACGCTGGCAATGACCTTTCCCAACCGGCGGGAGTTCAGTTTCGCTCTGGCCGAGTTACTGCTCCCCAAGATTGATGAGCGAAGCCTGCCCTCCGCCCTGGCCGGACGGTTCCGGCGGGGTTTCCGCGAGCCGCTGTTGGCGGTTAGCCCGGCAAGGCTCACGGTGCCGCTGGGAGAGAGCAGGACCGCCAAGCTCACCGGTGCTTCGTTGGAAGCCGTAGAGGCATTGAATCCGCATCCACAAACGGTTGAGGCCGTGGTGGTGGCAAGGGAGGTCTCGATCAGAGGGCTGGCCGAAGGCACGGGCGAGATTGTCCTGCGCACACCGTTTGCTGAAATCAAGCTGCCGTTTGAGGTGCGCAAGCTGGCGGCCTACCTGCCCGAGAGGCTGTCACTGGAGTTTGCCGGGAGCTTCCCTCCGGACGCCGAACTGGAGCTGGCGGTAAGGGCGCAGGTGCTGGGCGCGTCCGCCATCGGCCCGGGTGCCTCGGTCAAGTTCGGGCGCCTGGTGCTCAAGGGGGGCGGACGGGCCTGGGGGCAGGCCAACTACGAGACCAAAGTGGTCGCCGAGGCGCCGCAACGCATCAAGACCGGACGGGTCATACCGGTGGCGGTAACCGTGCGGGGGCCGTTCACCCGCGGTGCCCAGATTGTGCTGTTCTCCAATTCGCCCGAGCAGGTGTTCAGCCCCGGCCTGCTTTTCCGCAGCAATGTGCTCCCCGGGGAGAGCACGCGACTGGTGTATCACCACCAGAACCGCACCGGGAAGGAACTGCGTTTCCGGGTCGCCCTCACCAACCTCACAGGCTATCCACAGCAGGTCTTCATGCGTGCGGGCAACGCCAGCCCCAGCATCTCCACCTATTTCGTAGGGGCCGACTCGGCCGAGTCCTATCTGCGCAAGCTGCTTGAGGGTGAGGGGGTGTATCTCACCCTGGGGCCGCACGCGAAGACCAACCTGTTCAGCACCGTGGCGCTTCCCGACTACTCGGTTTCCGGACTGGTTGAGCTGCACTTGCTGAGCCAGGGAGAGATCGGAGTGTCAGTCGTGGGAGAGGATGCGGCCCGCCCGGAACTGGACGAAATGCGCTACCCCGCGGGCAACCCGTCACGATTCTCACCTGCCACCGTTGAGCTGGCCGAAACTTACGATTTGGACGGCGCGTGGCTTTTCTTGCGAGTGGGCAAGGGCCTGATGCGCGACCTCAGCACTGGCGTCCCTCTGGTGGGAGACTACGGAATGGTTCTGGACTACACGGTATCGCTGATGAACTCAGAGCCAAGAACCCGCCGGGTCGCGCTCCTGTTTGACGCCACGGCGGGAGAGGCCAGCGGCGTGTTCGCGGTAAACGGGAGCATAGTCCAGACGCCCCTGGTGCGCCC
>CAZXPM010000047.1:0-10822 GCA_964643155.1 uncultured Planctomycetales bacterium
GTGCCCGTTAACCGGCGCGCCTTCCGCCGTGGATGCAGAGCAACTGAGAGAGCTCAAGCTCAAATTGAGCGGTGACGGCGAGTGAACCGGGTGCTGGATCCGGCAGTCCAACACAGTGCGACATGAAGGACATCTGGAAAGGAGCGGGGTACGGCATCGCCTGGACGCTGCTCGCACTCGTGGTGCTGGCGCTCATCGGTTTCATCGCGGTACGGGTATCGCCCCGTTCCAACCTGCGGCCGCTGAATCCCGAAAGCTACACGCCAGCGGAGGCGCGCCTGGAGCGGGAACGGCAGCAGGCGCAGGAGAACCCGATGCTAGCCAATCCGCCGGACATTGAGGTCAAAGAGACCGAGATCGTCCTCTCCAGCGAAGATGGCCAGGTGAAGATGCGCCTGACCAGCAGCAAGGCAGTGGGCAAGGAGGGCGTCATCAGCCTGCCGGAAGCTGAGATAGAGTTTATCCTGGAAGATACAAGGAAGCTCTACATACTGGCTAAGGACCTGCAGTACACGGTCAGGGAGAACACAGCCGAAGTAAGGGGCACACTCACCGGCGAGATCCACGCGCTGGGCATGCGCTTCTCCGCCGAGGGCGTAACCTGGGACAAGTCCACGGCCACACTGACGCTGCTGGGCGCCACGCTGGTGGATCCAGCTTTCCAGGCCAGGGCCGAGGATATCCGCGTGGACGTGCGCAACAACACGCTGGAAGTCCTCGGGGGCATCCAGGTGAACCTCTAGCCCCTTCCCGTCCGCGGCCTGGCCCAATCCTAGCCCGCCGGGTGCTCCTGCATGAACTCCGTGTAGGGCCGCCCCTCCGCCGTGCCGGCAGTGCAGCGCGGAATCGCTTCTACGATGTTGTGCAGCAGGTGGTAGGGAACCGAAACCAGCAGTTCGTCCTTAGCCATGCGCATGATGGGGCGCGCCGTCCAGTCGGAGAAGCTCACGTTCATCTCGCCGGTCGCGAGGGGGTATGCAATCGCCATATGGCAGCCGGAGCCCATCATCTCGGTCTTGGGCGACTTGCCGCTGAAATAGGTGTAGAGTGTGAGCAGCCGGCAGGCTTGCTCCGGATTGACGACGAACACGGCGATATCCGGCTCCAGCCGCGTCTCATCCATCGGCGCGAAGAGAATGTAGTCCGCCACGTCCTTCGGCGGAGCGCTCGTGAGCGCGATCATCCGGTGGAAGGCCGCGTAGCTGCAGGCGAGCTTCTCGCCGTGCACGAGAAAGTCCATCAGCGCCTTGCCGCCTGCGCCTGAAGGGCGCTCACCCAGCCCCAGATGCCAGGTACCCCCGCCACAGGCGGAGTTCTCCAGCCCCAGGAGGATGCTCTTTCCCTTGTGCGCTTTCATCAGTGCGGTGCACGCGCGGCAGTTCTTGCTGTCCGCGCCCCTCACCCTATCGTTGGTGTAGGTAATGCTGACGATGTGTCCCTTGAGTTTAAGCGCGTCGGTGAGCACCTTTGCCTGCCTCTTCCACCGCATATTAACCTCCTTCATTTGTCCGCCGGGCGTACTTCAGTCTGCCGACAGAACCGGTTTCAGCACTATCACCGTTATGTTGTCGCGACCGCCTGCGTCCAGCGCGGCGCTAACGTACTCGTCCGCCAGCGTGCCAGCGCTATACGCTTGAGCGGCCAGCGCTACCAGCGCGTCCCGGGCCACCAAATCCGTCAGCCCGTCGGAACACAACACGATGTAGGCGTCCAGCGGCAGCCGGAACGGCCACACATCCGGCTTCAGCTCCACCGCCGCTCCCAAGCCCTGGGAGATAACGTTGCGCTGCGGATGCTCCATGGCTTCCTCTTCCGTAATGCTGCCAGCGTCCAGCAGCTCCTGCACCAACGAGTGGTCGCGCGTTAGTGGCCGCAGGCCTTCGCTGTTTACGGCAAAGGCGCGGGAATCACCGACATTGAATACGATGCTGCGCACCGTCGCCAGCGCAGTTTCCTGAGTGATGTCTCCCTGCGAAGTGCAGAAGACGCCCGTAATGGTGGTGCCCATGCCTCCCAGCCCCTCTTCGCTGTCCGCCACCGAGGCAATCTCGGAGTGGATACTCTGCAGGTGCTCGGCAATTAGATCGGGGATGCTGCGGGCGCTGGTTCCGCGTCCCAGCGGCCACAGCCCGGAGTAGAAGCGGAGCAGCTCCAGGCTCAGGGCAGAGGCGAACTCACCCGCATTGTGGCCGCCCATCCCGTCTGCCACGGCGAACAGTGCTGAGGACTCCCCCACGCCTTCAATGGCGCTGGTGAGCCTCAAGTAGGCATCCTCGTTGTTCTCGCGCTTCCTGCCCACATCCGTGCGGGCGGCGACTTCCAGGGCGAGCTTCAGCTCCGCCACTTCGCCGCTCAGCCGCTCCGGCTGCTCCACCGTGCGCTGCGCCAGTTCCAGCAACATCTGGTGGTTTGCCGCAAACGCTTCCGGCACCTTTGCCGTTTTGAGGTGCTGGGCCAGCACCCCGGCCATCCCGCGCGTTAAGCCCAGAGGTTCACAGCGCGCCTTCAGATCCTCCAGGTGGTAGAAGCGCAGCCGCAGGTCATCCAGTCCGGACAAGCGCGTGGGATTGGCATTGCGGAGGTAGACGCGCTCAGGATTGAATTCCTTGAGCCTGACTTCCGAGTGGCGGTCCAGCTCGGTATCCAGATCATAGGCCTGTGCCAGCAGCGGCAGCACCGCCGATACCCCGAGCCTCTCGCCGGCCTCCTGCAGGCTCCAGTCAAACCCGTCCGCAGTGAAGCCGCTGCCGTCCAACAGCAAGTCTTCAAACCCGGGCAGGAACGACGGAAGGGACGGCAGCAGGCTGGCCAACCACTCAGGCTTCTCCCCGTTCTCCCACACCCAGCGAAGGACACTCCGGCCTTCCCGCGTAGTCCGCGTCAGCCGTGCGCCTCCGCCCTCCGTGAGAACTTCTTCGCCACCAGTGTCGGGGTGCGAGCCCAGGAAAGGGTCAGTGCGGTCAATGTCGCGGTTAGGGGGAGCGGGAGGGCACACTGCGCTATATCCACTCCTTGCGCTTGAAATAGACGAGCAATCCGGCGGCCATTGCCAGCATCAGCAGGTCAAGCACCCAGATGAACCAGCTCCACTGGGCTCCGTGGAGGTTCTTCAGGTTCATTCCGTAGAAGCTGGCGACGAAAGTGAGGGGGATGAAAATGGCCGCGTATACCGTGAGCAGACGCATCACTTCGTTGGCGCGGCTGTTGAGCACCAGTGAATGCACCTCGAGTATTTGATCGAGGATCTCCTTCTCGTGTTCGATTATCTGCAATGACTTCTCCAGGTGATTCACCAAGCCGCCCAGATAGACCACGATTTCCTCGCGCTCCTCTTCGGGCAGGTCAAGCGGCTCTTCAGGCTCTTCATAGGAGGCAACCTGCTCGTTCACTATCGCGAGTTCCATGGTCAGCGATTTGCGCATCAGCGTGAGATTGTGGCGCTGGGCGATAATCTCCCGCATCACTTCAAGCTGGCTCTTGCGCTTCTTCCGTTTCTCCCGCGCCACCGGCACCGGCACCTCGGACGGCGCGAGTATGGAGAACTCGATCTCGTCGCCACGGGTCTGGATGGTGACCAGTGTGCGAAGGTAGTCGTCGATGAGCATGTCCAGCACGTGATAGAAGAAGATTATGGGTTTGTCTTTGAAGGTGAATATGTCCTCCGGCAGGTCCTGGGCGAACAGCCGGAGATACGTGGGAATGGGGCTGCGGTGCAGCGTCATCACGAAGTTCTCACCCAAATAGACGTTGATCTCGCTGGCCTTCAGGTAGTCCTTGCGCGCCTCCCGGAAGTAGTGCAGAATGAAGAATTTGTATCCGCTCTCCTCTTCAAACTTGGGTTGATACACATCAGGAGTGACGCATTCTTCCACCACCAGGGGATGGAAGTCCAGCCGCTGCTCCAACAGCTCCACCACCTGGCTCACGGGAGCATTCTGGAGATCCAGGTCCAGCCAGACGAACTCCCTGGAACGCACATGCTCAACTACCTCGCCCATGGTCTGGGGCGAGATATCTTCAAGCCGCGTTCCGACCACCCGGAATCCCCTGACCGGTATCTGCATGGCCTCATTGTAAAGGAGATTAGGCAGCTTATGCAATCGGACAGTACCAGTTAATCCGCCAATGTGGGTATAACAGAGAGGAGTACCCTATGGCTGTTTACGAAGTTGACGGTCACACGCCCATCATTGGAAAAGGCACCTACATTTGCGATGCCGCCTCCGTCATCGGGAATGTCGTCCTCGGCACCAATTGCTTTGTAGGCCCCGGTGCGCGTATACGGGGGGACTACGGCCGCATTGAAATCGGCGACAGCAGTTCCGTGGAGGACAACTGCATCATCCACGCCCGCCCGGGGGAAATCACGCGGGTGGGAGCACACGTGACCCTGGGGCACGGCTGCATCCTGCACAACTGCACCATCAAGGACTATGCAGTGATCGGCATGGGCGCCATCGTCAGCGACTGGGCGGTGGTGAACCGGTGGGCGGTGGTGGCGGAGGGTGCCATGGTGCGCAACGGCTTTGAAGTGCCCGAAGAGATGATAGCCGTGGGCGTTCCCGCTAAACTGCTTGACATGACGGTCTCTCCGGCGTACAAGGATGACTGGGAGCATTTCAAGAACATCTATGTGCGCCTTTCAAGCAAGGTCTATCCCGAAACCTGCCGGCAGGTCAACTGGACCTTTACGCCCTGACCAAAAGCGTGGCCAGATGGCCAGTCGTTTCCGCAGCAAGGGGTTTTGCCCGTTCGTGGAACATCCCACACGGTTTGGCCGTCTAACAGAGGAGCAAAAGTCGGAGGCGATTTGAGATGAAGGTAGCGATAAGGGCGATCATCGTCCTCCTGATAATTGGCGTGCCTGCGGCACTCGTCCTGACGGGCACGCTAGACCTCAAGTCTGCTTTTACCGGTACTAACCAGAAGTTCATTGAGGCGCGGCAGATGCTGCTGGCAGAGGATTTCGGCGTCGGCGTCTATCTGGGCGACGACTTTGAGGAAACCGTTCACTTCCTCGGCAAGCCAACCGGAGGCACCGAATACGGGCTAACTACCGCCGCAACTTACTTCCTGCCGCTCGGAATGGAAGTATCCGACGCAGCCAACGCCGAGGGGGAGATGACCCTGGTGGCGTACAACAATACGATTACCACTGTCACCATCAAGTTGTTCGGCAAAGATGATGATCCCGTGGACCTCTGGTTCGCCGGGTCAACCCTGGATGAACTGAAGCCGGACGACCTCATTGAGCGCTTCGGCAAGCCGGCCGCGAGGTTCGTGATCCTCGGCAACAAAGTATTCGCCTGGTATTTGCTGCCGCCGGTAAAGTCCAAAGAGGGCTACAAGCTAGACCTCGGCAGCGCTATGCAGGTTACCGCGCGCTTCAGCAAGACTGACGGCGAGCTGCGCACCCTCAGCTTAAAAGTGCCGTATAAAGAGACACTCTAGGTGGTGCCGGGTTTGCCGCTTTCTGGGCGGTCGCTCTCCTGCTTGATAATCTTGATCTCCTTCTCGCGCAGCGGGTGGCCCTCAGGCGGTATCGGCGGAAAGAACGCCCACTCTTCCTCGCCGCTGAGTTCACGCGCGATGCGCTGGCAACGTTCCATCCGCTCTCTGGGCCGCGGATGCGTGCGCCACAGGTCAAACAGCTCTGTCTGAGTCAGCTTGTTCTCCAGCTTGGAGAACAGCCGCATTGAGCGCTCCATCCCGTAAGGGTCATAGCCTGCGCCAAAGGACAGCCGCACCCCCCACCGGTCGGCGTGCTCCTCGTCGTCCCGCGAGTACTTGAGGAAAACCAGCGAGCCTCCCAGGCTCAGTACGTTCATTGCGCGCTGACCTTCCCGGCCGCCAACCGCTATCCCCAGCGCCACGATTCCCAGTTGCGCCTTGAGGTAATCTTCGTACATCTTCTTGTAGTGGCGGTCCAGCACATGGCCCATCTCGTGCCCCAGCACCGCCGCCAGCATTGCCTCGTCGTAGGCCAGGTAGTCGTACAGCGCCTTGGTGATAAACACGTAGCCGCCGGGCACAGCGAACGCGTTCACCTCCTCGTCATCCACCAGGGTGAAGGTGAAAGTGTAGTCCGTCACATTGTTGCGCTGCACCAGCCGCTGGCCCACACGCTTGACCCGCGCTCCCTCCGGGGTGTTGTCCAAGTACTTGTGCTCTTTCGCATAATCCTCGTAGAAGTCCTTGCCCAGCCTGATCTCGTCGTCCCTGGATATCTTGAACAGTCCCGCCTGTGCGGGAGCCGCGTGGAAAAGCAGCGCCCAGGCCAGCACCGCCATCACCAGTGGCGCAATGCGGCTCATAGGAGTAATCATACCACCGTTAAGACGCATGGGCCGCCACCGCTATTCGCGGTGCGCCGCGGCGGTCGCTTCAGTGAGCCACCTGAGATACGGCTCGCCGCCGCCGATGACGGGCGTCACCAGGATTTCGGGTACTTCGTAGGGATGGTGCCGCGAGATGAAGTCTACTAGCTCCTGGGAGCGCTCAGCGGAGGTCTTGGCGGCCAGGAGAACCTCCTCGGCACGCTCATGCCGGCCTTTCCACCGGTAGAAGCTAGTTATGGGGGTGAGTTGCGCGCAGGCCGCCAGCCGCCGCTCCACCAGTTCCTGGGCCATCGCTTCCGCCGCTTCCCTGGCATCAAACGTCGTGCTCACCACGATGTACTTTGCATCCATAGCGGCGATTCTACCGCACGCCCCTCGTGTTTACACCGACGCTGCCCGCCGGAACACGATGTAGTAACCTGCGCAGGCGGTAAACGCCAGGGCCTGCACCAGGATGATAGTGGCGCCGCTGGGGGCGTCCAGCGCGTATGAAACGTAGAGGCCTACCGCCGCCGTCAGCACTCCCAGCGCCGCCGACAGCACCGTCATCTGGGCAAACCTGCGGGAGAGCAGCCGCGCCGCCGCGGCCGGGATCACCAGAAACGCGCTGATGAGCACGATGCCCACGACCTTGGCCGCCACCACGACAGTGACCGCCACCAGCACTGAGAGGATGTAGTCGTCCAGCCGCACCGGCACCCGGTCAGCCCGCGCCGCTTCCCGGTCCACCGTGGCGTAGGCCCACCGCCCCCACAGCGGCAGCAGCGCCAGCATCACCAGCGCCAAAACTCCCACCGCCGCGGTATCCACCCATCTCACGCTCAATATGGAACCGAACAGGTAGGTAAAGGCGTCGGCCGCGTAGGTCGGCAGGCGCGAGATGAAGAGGATTCCCAGCGCCATGGAAGCGGCGAAGAAGATACCGATGACCGTGTCAGCCGACAACGAAGTGCGGTCGCGCACCCAAGTGATGAGCAGCGCCACCACTACTGTGAACGGGACCGCCACCCACAGGGGATCTTGGTGCAGCAGCAAACCCAATGCAACGCCGCCAAACGCTGCATGCGCCAGACCGCTGCCGATGAACGACATACCCCGCTGCACAATGAATACACCCAAGTATCCCGCCACCAGCGCAGTGAGCACTCCAGCCAGTAGCGCGCGTTGCATAAACTCCAGCGCCAGGACCTCAGTCATGGCGCTCCTCCCAGCAGGGGGGATGGACGTGCCCTTCGTGGCCGAAGGCCTGGCGCATGTGGCTGTCGGAAAGTGCTTCAGCGGGTGTTCCGAACCCTACCACCGCGCGGTTGAGCAGCAGCGCCTTGGCTGCATGGTGCTGCGCCGCCAACCAGTCGTGGGTTACCATCAGCACGGCACATCCGCTCTCACGCTGGTACTGCTCAATGTACTCGTACATGTCGTCTTCGCCCACCAGATCAATGCCGGTGGCCGGCTCGTCCAGGAGCAGGAGCTTCGGCTTACGCACCAGGGCCCGCGCGAGATACACCCGCTGCAGCTCCCCGCCGGAGAGCCAGCGAAGGGGCTTGTGGCAGAGGTTGGGCGCGCCGACCATCTCCAGCGCCCTGGTCGTTTCGCGATGCTCCGACTGCGTGAGCCGTCCGGGCCAGCTGCGCCGCCGTCCGCTCGCAACCAGCTCGCAGGTCACCGCCGGAAAGCCGCGATCAACCGTCTTGAGCTGCGGAACATAGCCGATGTGCTTGGCCGGAGCTTGCAGCGGCGGCTTCCCCAGTATTTCAATGCTGCCCGCTGTGGGCTGTACCAGCCCCAGCAGCACGTGGATGAGCGTGGTCTTGCCCGCGCCGTTGGGACCGAGCACCGCCACGGTCTCGCCCGGCAGCGCGGTGAAGCTCACACCATCCAGCGCGGTGAACCCGCCCAGTCGCACCGTCAGTCCTGACACCTCAATCGCCGCGTTGCTCATTGCAGCGCCTCTGCCAGCGTTTGGGCGTTGTACTTGACCATTTCATCGTAAGTCTCGCGCCCAGGCTGCCCGCCCAGTGGATCCAGCACATATACCGGAAGATGCGCCTCTTCGCTAATCACCCGCACCGGCGCCTCGGGCAGCTGCGGCTCAGTGAACACTGCCTTCAGGTGCCGCTCCCGCGCCAGCGCGGCCACCTCGGCGATCCACCGGGCTGTCGGCTCCTTGCCCGGCGACGGCTCCACCACTGCGGCGATAGTGAGCCCGTAGTCGGTCAGCAGGTACTGAAACGATGGGTGGAACAGCAGCACGCTCTCTCCCTCTACCGGCGCGAGCAGCGCGTTGACCTCCCGGTCCAGCGCGTCAAGCCTCACGGCAAACGCCTCGGCGTTCGCCAAGTAGATGCTGGTGCCTCCGGGGTCAAGCCGCGCCAGCTCCCCCGCCAGCGCAGGCAGCAACGCCTTCACCGCACGCGGCGAAGTCCAGAAGTGAGCGTCCTGAGCAGCATGGTGCAACTGGCGTTCCTGCACGCCCTCAGCCTGCCGGGTTACCAGCGCAGGAAGCCTCCGCTCCTCCGGCAGCAGCGCAAACACGCTGACGCACTCCTTTTGGGCAAAACGTGCCGCCCATCCGTCAACCGAGGCGTCAACGAAGAACAACCCCAGCGCGTTCTCCACCGCCCTGGCATCCGAGGGACTGGGTTCATAAGTGTGCGGCGAAGCGCCGGGCCTCAGCAGCGTCCTAACTTCGGCCCGTCCGGCCGAGATCTCGCTCAGTATCGCGCCCAGTGGCGGAATGGTGGCCACGAATGCCCGTTCCTGAGGCTCAGTCGATGCGCACGTGACAGCGGTCAGCAATACTATTGAAGCACACAATAAGAGATACACAGCGCGCATAGTCACCCGGTATCAGCGTTTTCACTGCGGAGAGGGGGGGATTCGAACCCCCGATGCAGGAATACTGCATAACAGTTTTCGAGACTGCCGCCTTCAACCACTCGGCCACCTCTCCGCAGGGAGGTATTATAACCGAGGACTTCGCGGCGGCCAGAACGCTTCGTCAGCCCCCAGCAAGCCCACGGGACGACAGCAGCTCCAGCGCGGCCTCCAGAACGCGCGCAAAAACCACTTCGTGCGGAGGCGTTGATACAATCACGCGGAAGCGTTCCGGCTCTTCTTGCGCAAAGTGAAGGTACAGCCGACGCACTTCCCGGTGGAACCCGGCATCCTTGCGCTCAAACCGGTCACTTCCTTCCCCCTTGACCCGGGAACACCGCAGCATCCCCTCTTCGGGCAGCACATCCATCAGCAGCACCAGATCAGGCACGCAATCCTTCACCACTGTGGCGGTGACCGCGCGCATCAGCTCCAGCGGCACGCCGGCAGCTCCCTGGTACGCCAGGCTGGAATAGTAGTAACGGTCAAGGACCACGGTGGTGCCGCCCTCCAGCGCCGGGCGGATGACAGAGTTCACCAGCTCAGCGCGAGCGGTGGAGAACAGCAGGAACTCTTCCAGCGGGCGCAGCTCATCCTGGTGGTGGAGCAAGAGCTCGCGCAGCTCCTCTCCCAGCGGGGTGCCGCCGGGCTCCCGTGTACGGACCACCGGAAGGCCGCGGCCTTCAAGCTCGGCCACAAGTTTGCGGGAATGGGTTGATTTGCCGGAGCCTTCGCCCCCTTCAAAACAGATCAAGGCACCGCGTGGGGGCATCCGGGCTCTAGTCCTTGTCTTCTTCCTCGTAGAAGACGCCGTCTTCGCGCATCTCGTCCGCCCACTTGTCAATCACATCGCGGATAGCCTGATTCCACAGCTCTCTCTCAGTACGGATGCGCGAAGGGTATATCTTGGGGCGCTTGGGCGTCTCCACATACACCTTGACTATGGTGCCGCTTGCGGTCTCCACCACCCGCATCTTGGCGTGGGTCCTGACCTCAGGGCAGGGAGTGGCGCGGTTGGGCCATGTGCCGCCGGTTATCTGATAGCCCAGGAAGGTGCCATCCAGGATAGCCTCTACCTCGTATTTCTCTCCCAGGCGTATCGCGTGCTTCAGCAGCACCGGCCCCTCCGGGTAGCCGGACTCTTCCGGAGTGATGAACACGAACTTGACGTCGGGGAACTTGCGCTGGAAGCGCTTGAACAATACACTGGAAAAGTCCTCCCCGGCGTTGCGGCGCCTCGAGGCGTTGTCAAACAGGTAAATGCCCACGGCCTTGAAGTGGGTGTTGAGGGCCTTGCTCTCCTGGTCGCCCTCATCAGCCCGGCCGGCCGCCGAGAACATGCACACGCCCAGTATTATCAGCAGCAGTATGCCGGTGGATACCAGTATTCGCAGTTTCATCAATTCACCTCCAGCCGACGCCTATTCTACCGCACCCACGCCTCAGGGCGAAGTCCCTACTTGAACAACGCCAGCGCGCTGATGGTCAGGCTGGTCAGCGCATCAGTAATGTCCCGCTTCTTGAGCTCATCCCGCAGCGGGACGAACAGCACGTCGCCCGGGGCTATCGGGGGGATGTCGCCACCGCGCCCGGCAAGATAGTCGTCC
>CAZXPM010000047.1:10832-11282 GCA_964643155.1 uncultured Planctomycetales bacterium
CCAGGTTGATCTTGTAGGTCGCCTCGGTCTCAAAGGAGCCGCCGGCGCCCCAGCGTCCCCGGGCGAGGAACACCTTGCCGGTGTTCGCCTCCGCCTCTATGCCGCCCGCGAGCGCCAGGTATTCGGCCACCGACAGGTTCGGTTCGTAGGGGAAGCGCCCGGCAGTGCGCACCGCACCGATGACGGTGACGAACTGCGCGCGGGGGAAGACCTTGATGCGGTCTCCGTTCTCCAGCGGGATCTTCTTGTGTTCCCCGGAAGCGAAGTAGTACTTGTCCAGGTCAACCACTACAAAGGCCAGTCGGCCCTTCTCATCCCGGCGCTCAATCACCGTGTGCTCCAGGTCCTTCTCCGGAGCCACGTCGCCCGCCCGGTGCAGGACTTCTAACAGCCCTTCGTCAGGAAGGACTTCGTAAACTCCGGGCCGGGTCGTGCCGGACACCTCCACCG
>CAZXPM010000048.1:0-10178 GCA_964643155.1 uncultured Planctomycetales bacterium
GGTGCCGCCGGGCGCGCCGGGCACCTACTACCACCGCCTGATTGCGCAGCAGGCGCCGGAACGCCTGCGTTCTGGCGGCGCGCTGATGCTGGAAGTCGGGCAGGGGCAGGCGGGCGAAGTTGCCGCGCTGCTCACTGAGGCCGGATACAGCAAGGTTGAAACCGCCTGCGACCTCGGCGGGACGGAACGGGTGGTGAGAGGTGAATGGTGCGGGTAGCCACGCTGTCCGGCGGCCACCAGCTCACGGCGGAAGACCACGCCATCGCCGCCGAAGCCGCCCGCCGCCTGCTCGCAGGCAAGATCGTCGTGCTTCCCACCGACACGGTTTACGGCCTCTTCCTGCATTCCACCGCCCCGGAGGCTCTCGCCCGCGTGGAGCGCATCAAGCGCCGGCGGCAGCCCAAGCCGCTCGCGGCGCTGCTGCGGGAGGACGAGAAGCTGGCAGCCTTCATGCGCGAGGCGGTCCTGCCGCTGGCGGACGAGGCGGCCGAGAAGCTGGTTCCCGGCGCGCTCACCCTGGTCGCGCCCTTCGCGGAATGGCGCGGCCTGCTGCCGCAGGGGCTGGCACGCCTTCCCTACCCCGCTGTCGGCGTGCGCATCCCCGCTCATCCCTTTGTGCAGGAAGTGCTCGCTCTCTGCGAGGGTTGGGCGCTGGCCACCAGCGCCAATGTGGCGGAGGAGCCAACACCGGCTTCGCTGGAGGGCGTGCTGGACGCACTCGGCGCCGGCAGCGTGAGCTTTGCGGTGGACGGCGGGAATTGCCCGCTGGCGCCCTCCGCCGTAGTAGAGATGAAGCATGGCAAGCTGAGCATCCTGCGCCCGCACCCGCTGCTCGGCGGGTAGGCCGGACGCGCCGACCCGCACCGAGCCAAGGGGCCGCACGGCGGCACGCCCCTCAACCCCGCGCCGGCGGCTTAAACCGAGAGGCCCCCTTCCGGGGGCCCCTCGTTTGCGTCAGTACAGGTGAGTCGTGCCTGGGTTACGGAACCACGAAGAGACTATCGGGGTAAGGCAGGCTGCTGCCAGCACCCGGCGTTTCCAGACTGATGGAGTACTCGCCCACGTCAATGTCGCGGGTGATATCCTGAAACCAGTCGGGGTTGGCGACATCAACCGCGAGGTAGACGAGGTCGTCGGTGTCCAGGCCCACAATGTGCGGACGCATCTCCAGGACAGGAAGCTGGCTCCCGCCTTCCAGCGTCCATATCACGTGGGTGCCCTGCCAGGACTGATCCATGCCTGTGCTGTCGTCATGGCGCAGCCAGACGTTCTTGGCGGTGAAGACAACCACATCGGGAACGCTGAGGTCCGCGCTCTTGTCCGAGAAGTCCAGAGGATCAAGGCCGGCACCCCACGGGCGCACGCCGAAGTCGCATTCCACATCAACGACGGGAGCGCTCCGCGGCTGCGGCATGGTCGTCGCGTAGTGGCTCACAAAGCCGAGCAGCGTGCCGCTCTTGTCAAAGAGCGAGAAGGTAATGTCGCCCTCTTCGGTCAATGTGCCGAACACGACCGCGCCGATCATGTGAGGCTGGAGGTAGGAAATCGGCAACTGGCCGTCCGCCTCTCCGATGGTCTGCGCGGGCTCGGTGCCGTAGCGGTAATACACCATCGGGCTGTCGGGCTCGGGCGGAATCGGGGTCAGGCTGCCGTAGACAATCAAGAACTCCTGCCCGGTGTCCTCGTCGCCCTTGATGAAGTCCTCAAAGGCAATCGGGTCGTCCGGCTCAAACTCCGGCGGGTCGTCCGGCGGAGGCGTCGGATGGCCAACCGGGTTGCGGCGGATCTTCGGATCCTCCGGGAAGAAGTACACGTAGGGCTGCGCTGCGGAGTTCACGGAGAATGAGCCGTTTGCGCCACCAGGCGGCCAGGTGAACATATCAAAGTACTCGGGTCCGACGATGGTGTAGACCTTGTCGGGCTTCTTCAGCGAGCTGCGGCACTCAAACGTGTCGTTCATCTCCGCCACCCGCCAGATGTAGTCGCCCTGGTTCAGGCCCGCGGGCACCATCACGCGAATAACCGTGGTGAACTCCATGCCCGGTGGCATGCGCTCAAGGGTGTACTCGCCAGCCGTGCTCGGCGGATTCGGCGTCTCCAGCGGATCGGCAGGGTCAAACCTGCGCAGGAAAGTCCCGTCCGCAGCGAACAGAGCGACGCCGTTGTCGGTGTCAGCCGGCACCTCGTCGCCTACTTCGTCCTCGCCCCAGTCCATACGGATGGTAACGATGCCGGTCTTGTTCTGCGGCTGCTCCGGCGGGTCATAGTCCTGGATCTCCGGCGCGTTGACATCCTCGGTGATGGCCATAACGACGTTCACCTCGTAAGCCACCGCTCCCGGAGTGTAGTCGTTGTCGGTCATCGTCGCCGTGATGTAAAGCTCACCGGGGTCGTTGGGGCCGACAAAGCCGGCATAGCCGGTTTCCGGCTGCGGGTCGCTCTCGTCCCATGCCTCGGGGTCAACCGGGTCTTCGTTGCTGACGACCGAGTAGGTCATGGAAGCATGAAGCGCGTCCCATATCTCCGTCCACTGCTCGCCGGTGATCTCCGCTGGCGGGTCGGCTCCGAAGTCGTAGGGAACGCCCTGGTAAGTGTAAGCGATATCGTAGAGGTTAATCGCGGTCTCGGTGTTGGCCGGAATCTCGCCGGTGGTGTCGCCACCCGCAGCGGGACTCTGGTAGAAGGCCGTGCCTTCCCAGTCACCGGCGGCATCCGTGTTGACCGAACTGCCGATCTCAACCAGGATATCGGTAACGGTGATGGTTGCCGGCTGCACGCCGCCCAGGTCAAACTCCAGCCCGGCCTCAGGCGGTACGCCTGCGGTGCCCTCGGCGTCGCGCGGAATCACCCGCAGCCACACGCTCTCCGCCCCTACCGGGAACTCGCTCAGGATCGCACTGTCAAGCGTGAACGCAAATACGCGGAACCCGTTTTCGTTCAGGGGCTCGTCACCGACCCAGGGAACCGGGTCGCCCAGCGTGGCTACCGTGGCGAAATCCTCAGTCTCAGACCACTCAACCACAAAGTCGGCTGTGTCGTGGCCGAAGGTCACCGCCAGCGGTGTAAGGTCTGCAATGGTGACCGTGCCGTCGCGGTTGTAGTCGGCCTTCTTGGCCTCCGGGTCATAGTTCTCGCCGGCGTCGTCGGTCCATTGCATACCGAAGTAAACTGCGATCGGCGTGATGTCCGCGATGGAGACAGCGCCGCTCACATCGCCGTCAGCGATGAAGAAATCACTTGACCAGGTGATAATCGGGGGATCCGGTTGCGGATCAGGCGCTGTAAGGTCAGTTACCGCATAGGTGGACGGAATGCTGGTTATCTTCCCGCCCCTAGCTTCCAGCATCGGGCGGAAAGCATCCTTAAGCTCCTGGAATAGAACCGGATCCACGCCTTCAGGCGGCGTCAGCGCCTCAAGTTCCGCCAGCGCATCATCAATGCTGCCATAGGTGTTGCCCTTGAGACTGGACGCGGTGGGCGACTTGCCTCCCCCGCATCCGAGGAGAGTTACAGCCAACAGCAGCACTGCGAGAGCCAGCGAAAAGAATAATACCTTTCTCATAATGACACTCTCCTTAATTGGCGTAGTCACAGTGCCAGCAAACAAGGAGAAAACCCCCCCCTGTTAGCTTTGCTCGGGGTCCCGCCCGGCCCCCGCCGGAGCGGGACCCCGATAGTGTTCAGTGCTTCGTGCTAGTTGATGGTAACGGAAGCGTTGACTTCAGTAGTGAAGAAATGCTCGGTGCCATCAGGCTCCTCGTAGTACGTGCCTTCATGCACGAAGTCAAACGTGCCCGTTCCAGCCGCGGCCGCAGTGAACTCGGCGCTAAAGAGCGCGCCGCTGGTGCCGGCCGGCGCACCGGTTGGCGGGCTGCCCAGCGCGGAGACGTTCACCGCGAGGGTCTCACCCAGCCAGAACATGGAGCCGCCAACGGGGAGCAGGGAATCGGGCAAAGCAGCCCAGAAGCCGTCTTTGTCCAGCTCTGCGCCGCCCGGAGCGCCCAGGTTCCACGACTCCGTGTCCGGCGTCCAGTGGTCGCTGTAGGCCACCTCGCACGAAGTCAGGTAGCCCAGCGGGTTCGCAATCGCGCCCACATAGACCACGATTTGGACGGTGTCGCCCACGTTAACTTCGGTCGCCGACGGAACGATGTAGATGGTGTCAGGATCAAGGGCCACACCCGCTACGGTGCCGGTAACACTGTCAGTCACTGCAGCGTTGACGCCATCGTCGAGCGAAATCTCGATCTCGACAGCCTGGTCCTCAACGCCGGAGTTGGAGACGGTGATGTCAAACGGCCCGTAGTTCGCCGACGTCGCGTTGATCGTGGTCGGCGACACGGTGACGTCGCCGCTCACCAGGGTCAGCGTGATTGCGACATCATCACCATCAGGGTCGTCAATGCTGAACGAGAAGTCGCCGTCAATAGTCGTGGGCAGGCCCACGAACACCGGCGGCTGGTTCAGCGTCATGCCGACCGTAAAGGTGAAGTTGTAGGTGTAGCTGCGTCCGTCCGCGTCCATCACAGTTACCGAGGCGTCATACGTCGCGTCATCGGTAGTGGACGGGTTGACCAGCACGACAGTCGGGGACTCAGCGGTGGAGGTGTTCGGGTTGGCGCCGCCGCCGAAGTTCCAGCTCCAGCTGGTGACCGTGGAACCGGTCACCGTTGCGACGAACGTGAACGAGTCTCCCGCGTTCAGCCCCGACGGGGTAGTTACACTCGTAACCCTTGGTCCGAGGATGATGGTCCGGGGTCCAGGAAGCCGGCTACCGCACGAGACCACCAAGCCCAGCACAAGTATTACGGCGATTAAACCATACAGTCTTCTCACTAGCTTCCTCCTTCAACTTATGGATTTGGAAGAATACGATGGTTGGTTCAGGCATTATAGTCCATGAAAGCATGGTTAGCAATACTGGGGGCGTTCCCCCCACAAGAAACGCGTTGTGTTGGCGATCAGAGCATCCCCTCCTTCCTGAGTAATTAATGTTGTCCACATTATAGCATCCCGCAACCAGGGTTTCAATCCACCCCGCCCAGACCCGTCCGACCGGCTGCCACCCGCAGCAAGTACAGGCTCTCGCGCAGATACCACGGGTACAGGCGCGCCCGATACTGGTCAATGCTGCGCGAAGGGTCAAGGAACGAAGCCGCGTAACCTCCCATCGTGCGGTATTCATAGAGATAGTCCGGCGTTACCCCGGCGCGGAAGCGCGAGCCGCGCTGCGCCGGGTAGCCCGGAACCGGCAGGCTGAAACGGACTCCCGCCTCATTGCCCGTGTAATCAGTATTGTAGTAGAAGAAGCTCACTTCGTGCCCCCCGAAGAAACGGGCAGCGCTCAGCAGGTAACCTTCGTCGCCGGTGATGAACCTGCCGGTGTAACCGGTGAGCGACAGGTCGTATTGCGGCAGCCGCGCTGAAGCGGAAAACAGCAACTCGTCCTCCCAGTCATCAAGCGCGCGGTTCTTCACGTATCCGCCGGAAACACCCAGGTCAAAGCGGCTGTCGTCCAAGTACTTCCGCACTTCCGCCCGTCCGCCCCAGCGGTGGCCGCCGAAGTACCCTCCGCTCACGAAGGCGTAAAAGCCGTCTGCGGCCGGGAAGTAGTAATTGAGCGTCTCCCGAACCGCGAAGGGGGTTTCACGGTTATCAAGGTTGTTGCTGAGGGGTATCTCTTCATAGCCGGTGAAGGTGAAATGGTCAGCCAGCACGGTCTCGTGCTTCACTCCCAACCCCGTGCGCTGTTTCACCGGCGCGTTGGGCTGCCCCAGATCCACAGTGTTGGCCACGGTGAAATAGAGGTCGGTGCCGCCCGCGGCGGGGCGGAACAGGCCGCTCGTCGTGTCGTATTCGTAGCCGGGGACCTGGTAATCCCTGATGGTGGCCTCGGCGGCCAGCTCGGCGGCGGTGCGGTCCCCGTTCACATAACCCAGCAGGCTGTCCCGGTTGAACTCGGTGACGATTACGAAGTGCCCTTCACGGCGGCTGACTATGCGCAGCCTCTCCACCTCCGGCGGCGCGTGCACCGCCGCCCACAGGCACACAAACGCCCAGGCGTCCTCATCGTGGCGGAACCGGCGGTTCTCGTACTTCACGGCGAGCTCGCCGCCCTTCGCCTTGAGCATCACATTCTCCAGCCCGTTAGCCGCCAGCTCGCCTGCCAGCCGGTCAAGCTCGCCACCGGAAGTCCCCTCCGCCAGCGGCTTTTTCTCCACCGGTTCGGGGGGGAGGCCCTCCTTGGGGTTGCGGCTGCTCGTGAGCGTCTTGGTGTAACTCAGGCCGAAGTTGAACCCTCCGCCAACCGAGGCCAGCGTCAGGTGCCAGTCGGGATGGGGATTCACCCGCACGCCGAAGTTGTGGTCGTGCGAGTCATACTCATAGAGAAGGTCAAGCTCCTTAGCCGCGGCCAGCTCCACTCCACCGAACAACCCGTCAAACCGCTCGTTGCCGTAACCGGCGGTCAGCCTGGCCCGCCCCAGCGTCTTGCTGACGGCGGCGTAGTTGCCACGTTCTATAGCCGCCTCCCCGCCGACATCGTAGGCGCCGATGGCGAACGAGGCCGGAAACCGCCGCTCGTCCAGCAGCCGGAACTTCAGATTGATGGAACGGTCCTTGCGCGTGCCGAATCCGGGAACCGTGGGATCCTGGATCTCCGGGAAGTCAATATAGCGCCCGGTAATCTCCAGCCCGGGCAGAAAGCCGACACCGGCGAAGTAGTTGCGCTGGGTGCGGCCGGGATAGCGGAGGTTGTTCACGTTGCGGCCGAAGCCGACGAACACCTCTCCGTCCTTGGCGACTTCCGCTGTGGGGACATTGAGAATGCCCGTCACGCCTTCCAGTCCCGGCTCGGCGCGTAAGGCTGCGGGCTGAAAGCCCGCGGTCAAAACGAACACACACAGGATGGTAAACGCGCTTAACCCAGGGGACCCCGCCCCTCCCGGCCTGAACCACATGGCCAGAATATTAGGGGAAATCGCAGATGAGTGCAAGTGCCGCCAGCTTTGCCACCGCGAAAACCGCTTTGAGCTGCCCTGAGTCGGTGTTAGAATGCTATCCGCCTATGGGTTTCTTTGAGAAGCTGTTTGACACGAACAAGCGCGAGCTCGCCCGCCTTTCGCGCATGGTTGCTGTCATCAACGACCTGGAGCCGCAGGCAAAACAGCTCAGTGACCAACAGATGCGCGACCGCTTCGCCGAGCTGCGCCGGGAAATTGAGCCGGCCCCGCACGAGAAGCTGCAGGATTTGCTCAACCATCACCTACCGGAGGTCTTCGCGCTGGTCCGCGAGATGGCTCTACGGCGGCTGGGCCAGCGGGCCTTTGACACCCAGCTAATGGCTGGCATAGTGCTACACGAAGGACGCGTCGCCGAACAGAAGACGGGTGAAGGAAAAACGCTGTCCGCCGTGCTCCCCGCGGCGCTGAATGCGCTCACCGGGCGGGGCGTGCACATAGTCACGGTGAACGACTACCTCGCCAAGCGCGATGCCGAGTGGATGGGCCCGATTTACGAGAGCCTAGGGTTGAGTGTAGGCGCTTTGCAGAGCCAGATGCCCACCGACCTCCGGCGCGCGGTTTACCGCCGCGACATTATTAACGGCACCAACAACGAGTTCGGCTTTGACTACCTGCGTGACAACATGGTCATCTACGAAGAGGACATGGTGCAGCGCGGGCTGTACTTCGCCATCATAGATGAAGTGGACAGCATCCTCATTGACGAGGCCCGCACGCCGCTGATCATCAGCGGCAGCAGCAGCGAGGACACTTCCATGTACTACCGCGCCGATGAGATTGTGCGCGGGCTGCAGGCCAAGGATGTGACCGGCGAGAAAGAGTCCACCGACATCTTTGACCAGCGCAGGAGCGTGGACGACTCCTACAAGACCTGGGATTACGAAGTTGACCGCAAGGCGCGCACGGTCTCGCTCACCAGCCGTGGCATCAAGCGGGTGGAAAACCGGCTGCAGGACGTGCTGCACGGCCACTCGCTCTTTGACTTCGAGAGCACTGAGGTCGCACACTTCATCCAGCAGGCGCTGCGGGCGCACGGTTTGTTTGAGCGCGAGGTGGAGTACATAGTTAAGGATGGCCAGGTGATAATCGTGGACGAGTTCACCGGCCGCCTGATGCACGGCCGCCGCTACTCCGACGGCCTGCACCAGGCAATTGAGGCCAAGGAGAACCTGCGGGTAAAGAGCGAGTCCCAGACGCTGGCGTCCATCACCCTTCAGAACTACTTCCGGATGTATGAGAAGCTGGCCGGCATGACCGGCACGGCGAAGACAGAAGAAGAGGAGTTCAAGAAGATATACGGCTTTGACGTGGTGGTCATCCCCACCCACCGCCCTATGATCCGGCTGGACCAACCCGACGCCGTCTACAAGACGGAAAAGGGCAAGTTCCGCGCGGTGGTGGATGAAATCGTAAACCGGTACGAGACCAAGAAACAGCCTATGCTCGTAGGCACCATCTCCATTGAGAAAAGCGAGCGGCTGTCGCGCCTGCTCGCTGCCAGGGGAGTGCCCCACCAGGTGCTGAACGCCAAGCACCATGAGAAAGAGGCGATGATAGTCGCGCAGGCCGGCCGCCTGGGTGCGGTTACCATCGCCACCAACATGGCGGGCCGCGGCACCGACATCGTGCTGGGCGGCAATCCGGTGTTCAAGGTCAAGGAAGAGATGCGCCGCCGCGGAGTGGACTGGGAGGAGGAGCCGGAGGCCTACGAGCGGCTTCTCGCTGAAGAGATGGAGAACTGGCAGAAGGAGCACGACCAGGTGGTTGAGGCCGGCGGCCTTTACATCATAGGCAGCGAGCGCCATGAGTCCCGCCGCATAGACAACCAATTGCGCGGCCGCTCGGGCCGGCAGGGAGACCCCGGCGAGTCGCGCTTCTTCCTCTCGCTGGAAGACGACCTGATGAAGATGTACGGGGGCGACCGCATCGGCTGGCTGATGGACCGGGTCGGACTTGCAGAGGACGAGCGCATTGAACACCCGCTGCTTTCGCGGGCGATTGAAAGCGCCCAGAAGAAAGTTGAAGGCCGGAACTTTGAAATCCGCAAGAGCGTGCTGCAGTACGACGACGTGATGAACAAGCAGCGCGAAGTCATCTATGAGGAGCGCCGGCGCATTCTTCAGGGCGAGAACATGCGCGAGCGCGTCATAGGCTTCATCGGCGACGCGGTTGACACGATTGTTAACCGGTTCGTGTACGAGACGGTGAAGAAGAAGCACGAGGTGGACGAAGCCGGGATTCTGCAGGAGCTGGGACAGCAGCTCCCCACGCTGGAGATCCAGCCGGAGGACATCAGGGGCAAGGAACCCGAGGCTATCCGCCAGATCATACACGAGAAAGCCATCGCGTACTACGAGAGGAAGGAGCAAGAGTACGGCCCCGAGGTAATGCGCGAGGTGGAACGGGTCATTACGCTGCGGACGATAGACCAGAGCTGGATTGACCACTTGAACGCACTGGATCACCTCAAGGAAGGCGTGGGATTGCGCGGCTACGCCCAGGTGGAGCCAATCGTGGTCTACGCGCAGGAGGCCTTTGAGTTGTTTGAGGCCCTCAAGGCAAGCATCGGGACGCAGGTGGTGAGCCAGCTATTCAAGGTGCAGTTGCGCGAGGACCAGGAAGTTGAACGCAAGAGCGCCTACAACATACACAGCGCAGGACGAGGAGCTGAAGGCGGGGTGACTCAGCGTGGTCAGGCGGGCCAGCCCGGAACGGTGAAACGCGCCCAGCCCAAGATCGGCCGCAACGACCCCTGCCCCTGCGGCAGCGGCAAGAAATACAAGCATTGCTGCGGAAAAGCAGCGGCGAAGTAATCCGGCTCAGGCGTCCCGCCGCAGCACGACGGCATTGCTGAAGCCCGCATCCCTTAGCTTGTTCTTCACTGCTTCGGCCGGTTTGTACTCATCCAGGGGCGCGCCCACCTCAACAGCGTAGGACCTGGACTCGCCCGCCCCCCGCACCGAGAGCTTTGACTCAAATCCCAGTTCGCGCAGCCGGTCCCGCTGGCGGTTGGCCTCGGCTTCGCTACCAAAGACGCCGGCAATGACCACATAGATGTAGCGTGACCTGGCGGGGGTTTGCACCTTGGGCTTGTCCGGCGGCTTTTCGGGTTTCACCCGTTCCTTCGGCTGCTCGCGCTTTGGCTCGCTGCCGGAC
>CAZXPM010000048.1:10188-10883 GCA_964643155.1 uncultured Planctomycetales bacterium
GACTCGGCGTACTCCTCCACGTCTTCCAGCGCCAGCAGCTCTTGCCTGTCCACCGGGGACGGCGCCACCGGCGGAGCGGGCTGCGCAGTCTTCTCCGGCTCTGGCGCAACTATCTCGGGCTGCGCTTCCGCGAGCTGTTCCAGGTCTGCCCTGGGCTTGGTGAAGTACACGACCGCAAGAACGACCAGGCCCACCACTACGACGGCGAGAAACACGACGGTGCCCGCCAGCACCATGCGCTCGCGATTGCGCTTGGCCAGGTAATACTGCGGATAATAGTCTTTCCGGCGCCCGGTCACAGCGGAATTATAACATCGCGCCGGAAATGTTGTATAATCCCTTCCACTAGCGACTGGGGGATGGAAGCCCCCAGCCTCACTATGGGAGAATTCGTGGTTGGTTTACGGCTGGTTACAGCTGTGGTTTGTGCCGCGTTGATTCTGGCGCAGGCATCTCTCATTTCGTTCGGACAAACTGCTAAGGGGAAGTTCCCGCGGATCACTATCGACTCCTGGCTGGAGACGAGAGGTGATTCGCGTGACCCCTCGGCAGCCGCCACCCAGTTCCGGCAGACCTTCAAACTGGAGTCCCGCCTGCCGAAGCTGGAGCTGCCGGGGGTGGCGCTCTCGTCACAACTGATCTATTCGGCGCGGATTGACGGCACCGACTACCCCACGGGCATCAGCGGCGGCCGC
>CAZXPM010000049.1:0-449 GCA_964643155.1 uncultured Planctomycetales bacterium
GGTCTTTAAGCTGCACCACGGGCGGGTCGGCAGCCAGCTCGTCCTCGCCCACTACAATCGCCAGCGCGATGCCAGCCTTGTCGGCGTACTTGAACTGCCTGGCCAGCGTGCGGCCGCGCTGGTTGCCGCCCTTGAGCCATAGCTCCACGGCAATCCCCGCGTCCCTCAGCGTCCGGGCGATAGCCGCCGAGCGTTCCACCAGCGTGTCATCAAAAACGGTGACGAGGGCCTGCGCACTGGACTGGGATGCAGGCACGCCCGCATCCAGCCCCAGCAGCTCCATCGCATCCAGCAACCGGTCAACGCCCACGGAGAGGCCGACGCCGCTGACCGGCGTGCCGGAGTAACGGCCCACCAGGTTGTCGTAGCGCCCGCCGCCGCCAACACTGCCCACGGCTTCCGCGCCGTCAATGAAAATCTCGCAGACGAAACCGGTGTAGTAATCCAGC
>CAZXPM010000049.1:459-10354 GCA_964643155.1 uncultured Planctomycetales bacterium
CGTCGGCTGCGGCTTCCGGGATGGCCACTTCCTGCATGCGCTCAAACTCCAGCGCGGAATCGAAATCCTGCAACAGCAGCTTGCCCGTGAGCTCGGCGCGCACCTTGGCCTCTCCCTGCTTGGCCAGCTTGTCCAGCACGCGGTAGACGTCCTTTTCCCTGTCCTCTCCAATCTCCAGCGACCGCAGGACGCCGCCCAGATAGCTGCGGTCGTTGACGCGGAAGCGGCAGTTGGCGAGGCCAAGCCCGGCAAAACCCCGGTTCAGCGCGGCGATGAGCTCCACTTCCGGCTCGTAGGGGCCGGCGCCGATGATATCCAGGTCCATCTGCATGAACTCGCGGTAGCGGCCGCGCTTGGGCTTGTCAAAGCGCCAGACCGGCCCGTACTGGTAGCGCTTGAACGGGAGCTGAAGCTCGTTGAGCGACGCGGCGACCACCCGCGCGAGTGACACCGTGAAGTCAAACCGCAGGCCGACCGGGATGTTGTCCAGGTCGGTGAAGCGGTAGATCTGCTTGTTGCTGTCCACGCCGTAGTCGGCCAGCAGCACTTCCTGGGTTTCCAGCGCCGGCGTGTCCAGCGGCGCGAAGCCGTAGCTCTCAAACACGGCGCGAAAGACCTCGGCCACCCGCTGGCGCTTGCGCGCCCGTGGCGGCAGGAAGTCCTGAAATCCACGCAGGACCCGCGGTTTTATCCGTCCTCTCGACATAATGCGGAAATAGGGAGGGAGGGAGTCGAACCCTCGACCTCTGGTTCCACAGACCAGCGCTCTAGCCAACTGAGCTACCTCCCCGGCTGAATTGACCATTATACCAATCGCGGGCGGCGTATCAACGACAAGGAGCGCAGAGGTGCGATACTATTTATGCTCCGCCCTATGGAAGACAGGCCGAAAAAGCGCTATCTAATCCGCCTGAGCGAGGACGCGCCCGGGGACAGCCCGTTGCTGGAGCGCATCAGGCAGGAGCTGAACGAACAGCAGTTGGCGGCAGTGACGGCGCAGGAAAAGCAGGCGCTGGTGCTGGCCGGTGCAGGCTCCGGCAAGACGCGGGTGATCACCTACCGGGTGGCTTACCTGCTGGGGCAGGGCGTGAATCCGCGCAGCATCCTGCTGGCGACCTTCACCAACAAGGCGGCGCGGATGATGCTCGGCCGGGTGGAGGAGCTGACCGGGATACCCCGCAGGAGAATCGTGGGCGGCACGTTTCACCACATCGGGCACATACTGCTGCGCAAGCACGCGGAGGCTATCGGCTTCAGGCGCGACTTCACCATCATTGACGAGCAGGACGCAGCACAGCTCATGAAGGTAGTCCGCAAGGAAGCTCCGGTGGACTTCGCGGAGAAGCTGTTTCCCTCCGCCCGCGTGCTCTACCGGCTGCACAGCCTGTGCATCAACACCGGCAAGCCGCTGGAGGAGCTGGTCATCTACCGCTTCCCGCAGTTCGCACGGATGGTGGAGGAAATCCGGCGGGTTACGATAGCCTACCAGGAGCGCAAGCGCCAGCAGAACGTGATGGACTTTGACGACTTGCTGGTGAACACGCACAAGCTGTTCGTGGAAAGCGCGGAGACCGGGACAGCCATCTCGCAGCAGTTTGAGCATGTGCTCGTGGATGAGTACCAGGACACAAACCTTCTGCAGGCCAAGCTGATCCGCGAATTTGCCCGGGTTCACGGGCGGGTCTTCGCCGTGGGTGACGACGCACAGAGCATTTACGCCTTCCGCGGCGCCAACTTCAAGAACATCCTGCAATTTGACCAGGATTACCCCGAGGCCCGGATCTACAAGCTGGAAACCAACTACCGCAGCACCCCGCAGATACTCAGCGTCGCCAACGCGGTGATGGCGGACACGCCGGAGAAGTTCCGCAAGCGGCTGACGCCGGTACGGCCGGACGCGGCGAAGCCGGCGCTCTTGACCTGCGCCGACAGCGAGGAGCAGGCGGAGTTTGTCGCCGAGCAGATACTGCTGCTGCGCGAAGAGCGCGTGCCCCTGCGGGAAATGGGGGTGCTCTACCGCAGCCACCGCCACTCGCTGGAGATTGAAGTGGAGCTCGGCAAGCGAGGCATCCCCTACGAGATTCGCGGCGGCCTGCGCTTTATGGAGCAGGCGCATGTGAAGGACGTAATGTCCTTTCTTTCGTTTGTGGTGAATCCGCGCGATGAAGTGGCGCTGTCACGCATGCTGGACATGTGCCAGCATGTCGGCAGCAAAACCATCGGCGGCATCCTGGAGCGGATACGCGGAGCGGAGGACCCGCTGAAGGCCTTTTCGCGCAACGGTATCGCCGAGATCGGACGCGGCAAGGGGAAGGCCTCGCTCGCGGCCATTACAGGGCTGATACGCCAGCTGGAAGAGATGGTTGACGCGAAGAAGGGGCCGGCGCTGCTGGTTCGCACCGTGGTGGCGCAGTTCTACGACAGCCACCTGCAGCGCACTTACGAGAACTACGCCGAGCGCCGCGAAGACCTTGACCAGCTTGCGGCTTTCGCGGAGCGCTTCCGCTCCACTGCGTCCTTCGTTGCCGAGATGTCGCTCAACCAGGCTTACAGTGCCGGCCAGGTGGCGGAGGAAACCAGGGACCCGGAAGAAGGCATGGTGAGCCTGAGCACCATCCACCAGGCCAAGGGGCTGGAGTGGCGCGCCGTCTTCGTGACGCATCTGACCGATGGGGCACTCCCGCACCGCATGTGCATGGAGGACCCGGAGCAACTGGAGGAGGAAAGGCGGCTGCTTTATGTGGCGCTAACGCGGGCGAAAGACCTGCTCTTCTTGTCCTACCCGCAGAGACCGGACGCGAGCGACTACCTCGCCTTTAACCGCCCATCGCGCTTCCTGCAGGACATCCCCGACCACCTGGTGGAGCGCTTCGTCGTGGATTTCGGTGAGGAGGAAGGGGAAGAGTAGCCGGGCCGGCAACACGCCACCCGAACCAAGCCGGACGCCAGCCGGCTCCGCGTGGTATCATCACCTTAACGGTTCTGGGAGGGAAAAGTATGAGCAGCTACTATGAGACACCCAACCTGGAGAACATGAACTTGCCTCTGGGCAAGAAGGTGCGGCTGCACCGCATCCTCTACGAGCACGGGCTGAAGAACGGGCGGATGATGATACTACCGATTGACCAGGGGCTGGAGCACGGCCCCGTGGACTTCTTCCCCAACCCGGACAGCAAGTTTCCCCAGTACCAGTACCGGCTGGCAAAGGAAGGCGGCTACTCCGGCATAGCGCTGCATTACGGGCTTGCGGCCAAGTACATGGACAAGTTTGCAGGGGAGGTGCCGCTGATCCTGAAAATCAACGGCAAGACCAACATCCCTTCGGACGCGTACGCCTTCAGCCCGCTGACGGCCACCGTGGAAGACGCAGTGCGCCTGGGCGCCGACGCGGTTGGCTACACGCTCTTCGTCGGCTCGCCGATGCAGGCGGACGATATCGCGCAGCTCATGAAGGTGCGTGAGGACTGCGACTACTACGGGATGCCGCTCATCGTATGGGCCTACCCCCGGGGCGAGGCCATAGACCAGAGGGGCGGCCGCGACAGCTTCTACGCCATTGACTACGCCGCGCGGGTGGCGCAGGAAATGGGCGCGGATGTGGTGAAAGTCAACTTCCCCAGGGTCAACGCGGAGATGGACAAGCGCACGCCAGCGCCCTACAACCAGATGGAAATCAGCGCCGAGGAAGCGTTCAAGCAAGTGGTGCAATCCGCCGGCCGGACGATGGTGATTGTCTCCGGCGGCAGCAAGATGGGCGATGAGGAGCTGCTGCAAAAGGTGGAGCAGTCGCTGGCCGCTGGCGCCGTGGGGCTAATTTTCGGCCGCAACATGTGGCAGCGGCCGCTGGACGAGGCGTTGAAGCTCACGGAGCGCATAAGGCAGATTATGCTGAAGTAGCCGGCGCGACGGTTGACCCCTCTACCCGCACTCCGGGACCGGCCAGGCTGCCGGAATCTAGCAGAAAAGCCCCGCCCCCTGTCGGGGGACGAGGCTTTTCCTGTTGTTTACGCCAGTCTTAGGAACCCAGCTCTTCGCCAGGGTTCATGCTCTTCTTGTCCACACCGGAGTCGAGCACGATGATCACGCCGTCCGGCTGCGTGTCCGGGCCTCCACGGGACTGATAGCGCGTGTTAGGCTCACCGGGATCGGTCGGGCACGGAAGCATGCCCAGCCCGAAGTAGTTGGCCAGGGCGCAGGTCGCAGCGCGCTGGCGCGGGAAGTACTCGCCCATACGGTCGTACACATCCTGGCCGAGGTTCTTAAACGCGCCGTAAGCCGCAAGCGTGTAACCCGAGACTTCGTGCGCGCCATTGAACAGCAGCCAGCACTGGGTGTTCAGGCGCGGGTAATACGAGAAGTTGCCCACCAGCAGCCGGTTACCGGGCTGGCGGAACTCCTCGTCCGTGGGGTCCTTGTCCGGGGGGCTCTCCCAGAGACCGTTGGCTGTGTGCAGGTCAGGATAGGGCGGAAGGACGTACATGTCTCCAGCCAGGCCGACCTCGGCGAAAATCCACGCCGGGGGCGGGCCGAAGACTTCCACCATCTTGGTGTTGTCGTCGCCGCCGACCGTGCGCGGAAGGTAAGTGCCCTGGTAGTTGGTCGTCCACGTGCAGTTGTTCATGATGCGCCGCGGAACCAAGTTACCCTTCTTAATGAAGGGGTTCTTGGGGTAGCTGGGCATATAGCCTTCCATAATCAGGTAGTCGCCGTTTCCTGGCGGAGCAAACTCCGCATGGTCGGTGCCCTTCCACGCCGGATAGTCCACCTGGTCTAGGCCAGCGTAGTAGTAATAGTCTTCGTTAATGGTGAAGCTGTCCGTCCAGTCCCCGCCGAACAGGTAGTTCGGGTAGTTGCCGTAAGCGTTATCGGTGGCGTACCGCTCAACGGCCAACTGCACTGCGTGCAGGTTTTGCTTTACCTCGGCCTCTTTAGCTTTCTCGCGCACCTTGATGAAGTTGGGCAGCGCGATGGCTACGAGGATGCCGATGATCACGATGACCACCAGCAGCTCAATGAGGGTAAAGCCAGACTTCCGAGAATTCATTGGTTTACCTCCTACATGCTAGAGTACGCCCTGAGGCTTCGCGTCCTGCGAGCTGCTCAGGTGGATGATGTAATAGTCGGGAACGCCGTCCGGAACGGTGCGCGGCTCACGGTTGTTGGAGGGGTTGTAAGGGTTGGGCTCGGGCGTATTGTTGAGGTAGCCTGTGCGCTTTGCATGCGTCTTGTACCAACCTCCGCCAGTGATGGAGTAGTCAATGTCCATGCCGTCAGTGGAGGGATCGCCATAGCCGAGCAGGTCATAGCCCGCAACGTCGTGGCTCCACACAATGCCTGCGTTCGCGCTCGCGCCGAGCATCGTAACGTGGTTGCTGATGCCCATTACGTTGCACTGAGCGGTGAAATGGTCAGCGTTGCAGGCGCCGTCAGAGTAGCGCGGGTGATAGTAGAACTGGCCGGGGAACTCAAACTTGATGGAGTCGTCGTCTTCGCCGTCAATGTCGTAAGCCATCAGGCTCGGGCCCTCACCGGACCAACCGAGGTTGAACATGGAACGCCCGTCGCGGCCACCGCAGGCGCGCCAGGGAATCCAGTTCGTCCAATTCACCGAGTCCTCGCCATAGATAATCACGGCCTTCTTGGTGAGGAACGGGTTGTTGGGGTACTTGGTCATGTAACCCTCGTAGCCGAGGGTATCGCCAAACTCGTAGCCCTCGTCACCGATGCTTCCCTGGCTCAACCCCGTACCCGGATAAGTGTGGTCATCCAGGGCGAAGTTGACGTTGAACATGTCAAACGGGTGACGCCCGCCGGGGCCGACCTCTACCCAGTCATTGAACCACTTGATGGTTCCGCAGTTGAAGTAGACATCGCCGCCGTACAGGTAATAGGGGTACATTCCCTCGCTGTCGACCGCGTACCGCTCAATGGCCAACTGGATAGCGTGGCAATTCTGCTTGATCTCGGCCTCGCGGGCCTTGACCTTGATCTTCACGAAGTTGGGAAGAGCGATGGCAACAAGGATGCCGATGATCACGATGACCACCAGCAATTCGATTAGGGTGAAGCCCTTCTTGGTTCTCAACATCCCAAGACCTCCTTCTGGTAGATTTTGAACCATGTTTATGATTCCCGTTGGGGTGAGATATCTCCTTACGCCCGCCCTGCTTCAGCGGGCAAGCGCCAATTCACGCGAGATGATGCATAAATGAAGGCGTCTCAGTCCAGCGACAAATAGCGGAGTTGTTCCCAACACTCCTTTCGGACCGCCAGCGCCCTCCCCCTGGCCGGCCTCCCGGCATGCCAGGTGACTATCAAGGTGCGGTTTCCACGGTATGGTCCGCCTTAGGATTATACCATAGGAACGCGATGTGTGCAGCCGAATGGGAAAAGAGCCAAAATCATCTATAATCCTCTTTCAATGGCGAAGAAACGGCGCAAACGCGGGCGGCGCAAAGGGGTAACCCTGGGGCTCAGGAATGAGGTCTGGCAGGACCTGTCTGCGCTCTTGCTGTTCCTGGTGTTCTTGCTGATCTGCATCTCCCTTTACGCACCGGACCTGGCGGGCGGCACCTCCCGCTTTCTCCACGTCCACATCGTGGGGGCGACCGGCCTGGCCAGCCACCTCATTCCTCCAGTGCTACTCCTGTGGGTGCTGGCGGCAATGCCGCTGCGCAGCCGCGTGGTCTTCTTCAGCATCGGGCTTAAGCTGGCGGTGGTGGGGGCGGTTTTCATGCTCCTCGCGGGCGCGTTTGCACGCGGCGGCGAGGCCGGAGCGTGGGCCAACGGGCTGGCGCGCCCGGTTATGGGCGTTTTTTATCCCATCCTGCTCGTCTTTGTTCTGGCAGCGCTGCTGATTGTCTTCACCGGGCGCGCGGTGCTCGTGCCGGCTTTGCGGTTCCTTGAATCCGCCAGCAGCGACCTCAGCAACGGAGTACGCCAGCGCCGGGAAGAAGAGCGGCAGCGGCGGGAACGCGCAGAGGCCGAAGCGGCGATGGCGGAGCTGGAGGGAATGGCGGAGACCGAGGAGGAGGGCGCCATACCCGGGTTTGAGGAGGAGGTGCCGGAGATGGACGAGCCGGCGGCTGAAACCCCGGAGGAGCCGGAAGACGGGGGCGAGAAGGAACCCCAGCGACCGCTCCGCTTCGTCCAGCCCGACGAGGAGTACGAGTTCCCACCGCTGACGCTGCTCAACGATACGCCGTTCTCGCCTATGGCCGAGGACATCCTCAAGCGCAACGCGCAGATCATCGTGGAGACGCTGAAGTCCTTTAACATTGACACCGAAGTGGCGGAATGGGAGGTGGGCCCCCGGGTCACGCGCTTTGAGCTGAAGATCGGGCCGGGGATCAACGTGTCGCGCCTGCATTCGCTGGCGGACAACCTAGCGCTGGAGCTGGCGGTTCCGGCGGTGCGCCTGGAAACGCCGATACCGGGCAAGAGCGCGGTGGGCATTGAAGTTCCCAACCGCAAGTTTAACAAGATCTCCCTGCGGTCATTGCTGGAGTCGCCGGAGCTGAAATCACACTCCCACCCGCTGGCCGTGCCCTTCGGGCGCGACATTGCCGGCAAGCCGGTGATCGGCAACCTGCACCATATGCACCACCTGCTGGTGGCGGGCAGCACCGGCAGCGGCAAGAGCGTGTGCCTGAACTCCATACTGGTGTCGCTGATGTTCCGCAACTCGCCGGCCACGCTGCGGCTCATACTGATTGACCCCAAACGCGTGGAGATGAGCGTCTTCAAGGACACGCCGCATCTGGCGACCCCTATCGTCCACGACATCAATGAGGCGCAGAACGCTCTGAAATGGGTGGTGGCGGAGATGGAGTCGCGTCTGCGGGCGTTTGAGGAAGAGGGCGTGCGCAACATTGAAACCTACAACGCCAGCCCGCCGGAGACGGGGCCGCTGCCCTACATACTGGTGGTGGTGGACGAGCTGGCCGACCTGGTTAAGGCGGCCGGCCCAGTGTTTGAGCGGCTAATCGGGCGCATTGCGCATCTTGCGCGCGCCACCGGCATCCACCTGGTGGTCGCCACCCAGCGGCCGGACACCACTATCATCACCGGCAATATCAAGATGAATATTCCGTCGCGCATCGCCTTCGCCGTGGTGAGCCAAATCGACTCGCGCACCATCATTGACATGCCGGGCGCGGAGAAACTGCTGGGCTCGGGCGACATGCTGTATTTCCCCGTGGGGATGCCCAAGCCGCTGCGCGTCCAGGGGGTGTGGGTGCGCGACGAGGAAGTGAGAAGGGTGGCGGACTTCCTGCGCAAGCAGGTCTCTCCGCAGTACATTGAAGAGATCGCGGAGTACGAATCAGCGGAAGGCGAGGAAGACGAAGGAATGGGCCCCGGGGTGGAGCTGGATGAGCTATACGGCGAAGCGATGGACATCATCAGCCGCGCTGGCCGGGCTTCAACATCACTGCTGCAGCGGCGGCTGAAAATCGGCTACAACCGCGCGGCGCGGATAATGGAGCAACTGGAGGCGCAAGGGGTGGTCAGCCCGGCTGACCACCAGGGCAACCGCGAGCTGCTCATTCCGACGCAGCAGGACGAGGACTTATAGCAGCCGGCTAAAGCAATTCCTCTATGTAGCCGCTCCAGGTTTCCACATCAATCGTGCCAATGCGGGCGCGCACTCTCCCGTCCCGGTCAACCAGGAAGTTGAGCGGCACTTCCAGGCTGGACGCCTGCTCCGGCCAGTAGATCTCGTAAAAGGTCTCCAGCCAGTCCGCATTGTCCTGGAAGTCGTTGGTCACCCGCAGCCCCTGGGCGTTGATATAGGTCTGGAATGCGTTCAGCGCGTCGGGCCAAAGGGTGATGAAGGCAAGACCTTCGCTTTCAAATGTATCTAACAGACCTGTTAGATCGGGGAACTCCCCTTTGCAGCCCAGTCATCCCAGGTCACCGAAGTCCAGCAGGATCACATGGTCACCCAGGTAGTCGTGGAGCGTAGTGTAGGGAGCGGAGGGGGTCTCCAGGCTGGGAGCCGAGACCTCGGGAACAACCGTATCATCGCCATAGGTGGGCAGCGTCGTGATGATAAGCTGGATGGAGCCATCGCCGGTCTGGGCGTTCTTCTCGGCATGGACGTCAACCGTGACGCGCTGCGCTCCGCCGGAAGCGGGAGGCGCGTAGGTCACGGACACGCCGGTGTTGCCGCCGGGGAATGAGCCCGCAGCGGCTGACCAGGTGATGTCCGCCGTGGGGTCGGAGACGTCCACCGTGAGATTGGCGCGCTCCTCGGAGTTGACCTGAAGCGTGGTGCGGTCGGTCTCCACCGCGTATACTTCTATCGGCGCGCCGCCGGAGCTGGGGGTAGCGCTCTGTTCGGCGGTGAATGGCGAATACGCTCCGAAGCCGTCCAACGCCCGCACTTTGTAGGTGTAGGTCTGCCCTTCGCTGAGGTCGCGGTCGTAATAAACGCGCTGAGCCGCCGCGTCCACCGAGACCAGAAGTGAGAACTCCCCTTCGCCCGGCGCCTGGCGCCAGATCTCGTAGGCTTCAAGGTAATCTGAAGTGGAGGCGCCCCAGCTAATCTCAATGGCGAAGCTGTATGGGATACCGGTATTGCTCAGCGCCAACCCTTCGGGTGCGGTCGGCGGGTCGGGGTAGTAAGGTGTTGCCGAAGCCTGGGCGCTGGGGCCGGATTCGAAGTCGCCGGTGTTCACAGCGGTCACGTAATAAACGTAGGTCGTGCCGCGCTCCAGCAGTTGCCCCGCAGCGTTGTCCAGAAACTCCAATGGACTCGTTGCCGCAGGTATCAGCACGACGCCGGCAAAGTCCGCGTCGCCCTGCTTCTTGCGGTACACCATGTACTCACGCACGTCCGGCTCGCTATTGGCCTCCCAGGAAACGAGGATGGCGCCTGCGCCAATGGACGCGC
>CAZXPM010000050.1:0-10323 GCA_964643155.1 uncultured Planctomycetales bacterium
GTCTATCCTGCCCCGTACGCCGCCGCCAACCAACGACGCGGCTGCCAGCGCCTAGAACCCGCCCAGGAGGTTCCATCCACCCATCAGCCCGCGCTCAAGATCGCTGCGTGTTCCCGTCGGCAGCGCAAACTCAAAGTCCCATTCACCCTGCGCGTCTTCATCGCCGCGGAACTCTGCTGGATAGTTGGGGAATGCATTGATGAAAAAGTTGATATAGAACTCACTGCGCAACCCCGAGTAGCCCATGTTGATCGTGGTGCAGGTGTTTCTCTTGGTGATGCGCAGGTCGTCAATCAAGGGGCCGCTGCCGCTCTTGCGCTGCTCGGCCGTCAGGCCGAAGCGCCAGCCGCGCTTGTACTTGCGCGAGTACACAATCTCGGAACGGGTGAACGGCAGCGGTCGGTGCTGCAGTGAGATGCCCTGCAGGGGGAGCGTGGCCGTTGCCTTGAGCCACCAGTTGCCCGACGGGGCGTAGTAGCGAGCCGTCGTCGTCAGGTCCCTGAACTCACCGTTCCTGATGTCGTAGCTGGAGCTGGAGATGACGCTCAGGTCGTCCGAAGGATACCAGTCCCACTTCATATTGAGATGGCTCCAGCGGCGGTTCTTGACATCATAGCGCGAGTTAAAGGACACCTTCCACCACGGATCGTGCCAGAAGTCCACCGAACCACGGACGTCCTGCCGCCCCGTTTCCTTGTCGCGGCGAACCGGCGGGTTCTGGATGCCCCGCTGCACCGTGCGCGACCAGTTCACATTGAACTTGAACCACTCGCGGTTGTTGTACGTCAGGTCGGCCGAAGGCCTGGCGGCCCACTGGGCGTTGCCGTCAAAGTAAAGGTACTGCGTGAACTGCATGTTAGGCCGGAAGCTCCACTCCTCATTGCTGTAGTTCCGGCTCATCCTGGTGTTGATCTTCATGCGCGTGGCCATCCCTTCCCCCACCTCGTAGCGCCGGCGGTCAATGACCTTGTCCAGGTTGACCGTTACGCTGTCAATGAAGGAGTTCTTGCCAAACGCGGATTTCTGCAGGCGGAACTCAATCCCAGGCCTCAGGTTATAGACCGACTGGCGGTCATCAGTCGTATTGCGGTCGCCGTCGTAGTCCAGCTGCTCCTTGTACTGGAACTTCAGCGAATAGTCGGGGCGGGTGAAAGAGAGAGCCGCGTCAAAATTGCCTTCCAGGTCGGCCGGCACTCCGTCGTTGCGCTTGCTGGAGTTGATGCGGTGGTTGACCACCAGGTTCGTCATTCTGTTGAACTTGTGGGTCATGGCGAAGTTCAGGCTGCCGATTTCCTGCCTGGTTTCGCGCGTGGTGCCGCCTTCGGTAGGCCGTCCGCCGCTAATCCTGACGCTCTGGTTGCCCGAGAGCATCACATTCCCTTTTGGGCGCTGGTAGGTCAAGTTGAAGTTGTTGTACCAGTTGTTGTTCCGGGCACCGTAGGCCGAGACGCTATCCGTGCGCTTAATCTGCGCATTCCCGGTCAGGTCGTCAGCAACCCTGAGTTCCTGCCGAAGCTCGTACTCGTAGTTGGATTGCGGTTCGCCGCGCACCCCCGTGAGTTCGTCCAGCTGGCCCTGATACTGGCGCTGATAGAAACCACGCAGCGTCGTCACGCCAAGGGGGCTCGCGAAGTCCTGGCGCAAGCCAACGCCGGGACCCTGCTTCTGGGTCAGCACCAGGAGCGCAACACCGAGCAGCGTTGCGCCCAGCTCGTCGTCGTACTCGTTCATGTAAGTGTAGGCGAACTTCGCGAAGTAGCCCTCGTAGCGGTTGTAGCCGTAGGTCTGGCGGATGGGGGATTCGGTCCGGCGCATCGGCTTGAAGCGCTTGAGGGGGACCGCCAGCTGCGGGAACCAGAACACCTTGTGCTCCCGGATGTAGATGTAAACGTTGTAGAGCGTCAGGCTCACGTCACGCTTGACCTTGACCTTGTCCGCCCGCAGCTCATACTCGTAAACATTGCAGTACGGAGGGCAGGTGCTCATCCACGCGTTCCACAGGTCGTATTCGCCCAGGTGACCCTTCGCGCTGTCAGCCTTGAAGAACACCGCGCCGTTAATGCCCTGGCCGCTGGCGTTGCCGGAGACGTTCACGAGCGAGAACATCCCGGTGTCGTAGCTGTAGTAGCCCTGGTCGGCGAAAATAACGTCGTCGCCCTGCATCAACGCCACCGAGCCCTCCAGGTACACGTTCTTCGCAATGTCGTTGATCTCAATGTGGTCCGCTTCAATCTGCAGGTCACCCAGCACAACCAGGGCGTCCCCCTCCAGCACGGCGGTCTTGTTGTTGCGGTCAACTTCCAGGAGCTCAAACGCCTCCAGGTACATGGCACCTTCCTCCACCGGGAAGGTCAGACCCTTGGGCTCCGGCACCTGCTTCTTGGTCGCAACTTCAATCGCCGATTCTGGGGCGGCGACTTCGCCCGCGGCCTCTTCGCCGCCCTCCGCTGGAACTTCGCCGCCTGTTTCCCCACCGGGCGTTGCGTCCCCCTGGCCACCCGGCGCAAGCTCTGCCTGAACACTCTCGGCCCTGGCGGGCTCGCCGGAGGAGTTGGTGTGGATTTCAATGGCGTCCTCCGCCAGGCACGGGAACGCCACCGCCAACAGCGCGCACGCGACCGCAACCGCGACTAAGCGGCAAGCGTTTGCCCCCCCGAGTTCAGCCCATACCCGTGAAGGAATGCACGCACCGCGGGGGCCGCGTGCTTGTCCCATACCTCCTGGCATTTGCAGCGACGGCAATTGTAGCATCAGATAGGGCCGTTTCCAGCCTTATAAGGAGACGAATCAACGGCACTCCGCTTCAATTCTCATACCTGGACTACGGCCAGAGGCGTTCCCGCCTCCACTGAGCCGCCGCCGGTGCGGGGCACGGCAATGCAGGTTGCGCGTGCCATATCCGCCAGCGTGGCGGCTGTAACTTGCCTTAGCAGCGTGACCTGCGCCGGCCGGAAGCGGCTACCCGGCCCGGCCTCCCGGCCCAGCCAGATGTCATCGGCCGCGTCTCCGTCCGCTTGCCCGGCGCACTCGGCATAGGTGAACCCGCCGTTTCCGCTCAGACCCTTCAGCCGCTCCACCAGCGGGAACAGCAGCAACGCCGCCAGCCCCAACAGCAACGGCGGATGGTAGGGGATGAACAGCACCCAGCGTCCACGCTGCTCCGCCACCAGCACCTGCTCGCCCAGCGGATGGTCCAGCCCGGCAATCCGCAGTTCACCGTTTTGCTCCAGCGCCTGGCGCAACTCCCCCATCTG
Source organism: uncultured Planctomycetales bacterium (assembly GCA_964643155.1). Classification (GTDB taxonomy): domain Bacteria; phylum 4484-113; class 4484-113; order 4484-113; family 4484-113; genus CAZKNJ01. The sequence continues at coordinate 3,255 of CAZXPM010000050.1, forward strand.
CTCGACCGACAGCAGACCTGAGACCAGCAACACTTCCACCTGGCCCCGGGCGTCCGCCAGCATGGAGGATATGGTCTGGTGCCTTTGCTGCACTCCCAAGGAGACAAAGGAGCAGTGGCTGTTCGCGCAGGCAGCCCGCAGCAACGGCGACAGCACCTCGGTGCAGGCGCCCTCGGCGGGCTTGCCCGACGGCGCATCCGTCAGGCCGCCGCCCAGTATCAGGGAGCCCACGAGCGGCGGGCGGGACACGTTGACCTCGTCCAGGCCCTGAGTATGCAGCGCGGCCTACGCGGGTCGAAGCGCGAGCCTGAGAGCACCTCGGGCGCGGCGTAGGCCGCCGGCGTCAGGCACCGGCCCGGGGGTACCAGTTCCTCTCCCTCCCCGACCAGCGAGCCGCGCAGCCATACTCCCGCGTGCGGCTCCGGCGCCTCGCGTATCACCACCTCGTTTTCCACGCGCTCGGTGGCTTCAGGAGCGACGATGGTGTCCAGCGCGTCCGGCAGCAGCATCCCCGGCTCAACCAGCATGGTTGTGTTGTCATGCACCTTGCGCTCATAAGTGCGGCCCCCGCCCAGGGTGCCGCCGAAACGCAACCGCAGCTTCTCTTCCCGCGAGGACAGGCGTTCCAGCCCCCTAAAACTGAGCGCAAAGCCGTGCATCAGCGCCAGATTGTGGGGCGGGTATGATGCGGAGGCAGGCATCGCGCGCTCCGCGCAGCTAAAGAGCGCATGGCGCAGCGGGACGGCCTCCGCCCCCAGCGGACGCGCCCAGGACAGCAGCTTCTCCTGTGCCTCCTGCCATTTGAGACCAATCAGCATAGGCGAGTATTCTAGCACCTGGGGGGATGCGTATGCGCCCGCTAGCGCCCCTAGGGCCCCATCAACTTGCGGACATACTTCACCGGGATGGAGCCGTGGGAGAGGATCTAGTAGTGGAACTCGCGCAGCGTGAACTCGCTGCCCGCCCGGCGCTCGCAATCGCGGCGCAGCCCCGGAGTCAACTTCACACCCGGCAGGCGGCTCATTGGCTACGCTGGCGTCTCTTCAGGCGGTGCAGGATGAAGTCCCTGGCCGGGATAACAGCAAAGCGAAAGGGGGATTCCACGCGTATTGCCGCGCGTGCCCGCAGAGTGTATAATCACCCGTCAGGCCCGCACAACCGGCTGGTCTTACCATCTTGGGGACGGAGGTTACTGCTTCTAATGTCAATCAGGCGCAGAATCAAATCCGTTGAACAACGGGACCGCAAAGAAGTCCTAGCTGAATGCGTTATTCCATACGAAGAGGCGTATCCAAGGCTGCTGGAGAACATCCGCGAGTACCAGATGTTCTTTGGCGCCGGAGTCTCTGTCTCCGCTGGCCTCCCCACGGCCCAGGAGATGGTGGACTCCATCGTGGTGAAGGTCTTTGAGAAGAGCAATCCAGCCAGGCGCGGCCAGGTTTCCGCGGACGAACTACATGACTGGGTGTCACGCCAGAAGTGGTTCAACCCGGCGTACAAGTACGTGAGCACGCTGGAGAAGGAATACCCGAGCGTTTACCTGCGCACGGAGTTGTTCAAGGAGATGCTGAAGGGCAAGCAGCCCTCGCCCAGCCATCTCATGTACGTCATCGGCGTGAAGACGGGGAAGTTCCACCCCATCCTTTACACCTCCAACTGGGATACGCTGGCCGAGGACGCATATTACATCCTGCGCGGCACCAACTGCATCACTATTCGCTCAGTGGACGAGCTGAAGTTCGTCAACCTGGATGAAGGGCGCTACGTCATCAAGATACACGGCGACTACGACAAGTATGACGTCCGCTACATCCGTGAAGGGATGGCCAAGCACCACGACGACATGAAGGCCTTCCTCCGTAAGTCGCTGGCAAACCGGCGGCTGTTTGTCATCGGATACTCCGGCCAGGAGTACTCGGTGATGAACACACTGATTGAGCTGGCGCACGACTACCCTGACGTGCTCAAGGGAGGCCTGCTCTGGGCCTACCGCGGGAACATCAAGCAGATTCCCGAGCCAATCACGGACCTGCTGGCGGTGGGGCTGGACAAGAACAAGGATTTCAAGCTCTTTGAGGTGGACGAGAGCGACTATCTCTTTGAGCAACTGGCGGCCGACCTGGATCTGCCTTCAATTGAGGACGAGCTCTCGTTCTCCTTCCAGCGCTTCAACGTCATCCCCTACGGCGATATCCGCCGCCGCGAAGGCTACCGGCCGATTGAGCTCAAGGAGCTCGTGCACCGCGACCTGCTGGATGAGGGCTTCCTGGTCGCCAATTACGAAGTGATCATTGAGCAGTGGCAGAAAGAGACCAGGGGCCTGTTTAAGAAGAAGGAAGACAAGGAGCGGGCGGCCAAGGAGGCCGAGCGCAAGCTGGTGAACCACACCTACAACGACCTCAAGAAGGGCAGTTATGAGGACGCAATCAACAAGTTCCGCAAGATCATAGAGATGTTCCCGGACAACAACGATTGCTACTTCGGTCTGGCCTGGGCGCACTTCAGGATGGGCAACTTCGGCGAGGCGGTCAAGGCGGTGGACAAGGCCATCAGCCTCAAGGCGAAGGACCACGGATACTTCATCCTGAAGGGCCTCATCTACCGCGAACAGGAAGACTGGCAGGCTGAGGTCCAGGCGATGGAGCAGGCGCTGGAGCTCAAGCCGGAGATGGAAACGGTCCTCTACAATCTCGGCGTGAGTTACAGCAAGCTCAACAACCTGGAGAAGGAGCGCGAGGCTTACGAGCGGTGCCTGGCGGTTGCTCCCAACCTCAGCCCGGCCTGGTACAACCTCGGTATGGTGCTCTTTGAGCAGAAGCGCAAACTCCAGGCTCAGCGGTGCTTCACCAACGCCCGCGAAGCCAATCCCAAGCTGTTCAAGGCCTGGTACAACAACGGTATCCTCCTGGGCAAGCTCGGCCAAGACCACCGGGCCATGACCTTCTTTGATAAGGCGATTGAGCTGAATGAGGAGGACGATTACGCGTTCAAGAACCGCGGCGTGGCGGAAGTCATGACGCGCAGTTATGACCGCGCTAAAGAGACTTACGAGTACTTCCTGGAAGTTGAGCCCGACGACACGGAATCCTGGAATAACTTCGCGGTGGCGCTGCACGGGCTGAAGGAAGAAGACGAAGCGCTCAAGTATATTGACAAGTACATTGAGAAAGTCCCCGAAGACCCGCGCGTCTGGTATAACAAGGCGCTGGTGCTGTGGGCCAAGGAGATGCGCCCTGAAGCGCTGGAGTGCTTTGACCGCAGTATCAGCATTAATCCGAACTTCGACCTTGTCTGGTACCGCAAGGCGCTGCTGCTGGGCGAGCTTGGTGACAACGAAGGCAAGGTGGAGTGGCTCACGAAGTATCTGTCCGAAAACCCGGAAGACGCCAAGGCGTGGTATCAGCTCGGCACCGCCGAGGACGCCCTGGAGCACTGGAGCCAGTCCATCCGCGCCTACGACGCTGCGCTGAAGGTTGACCCCATAAACACTGAGTTCCTCCTGCGAAAGGCCACCGCCCACAACATGCTTCGCGAAGCCGAAAAGGCGATTGACGCAACCGAGCGCATCTTCCGCATTGACACTCAAATAGCGGAGGTGTGGTACCAGCGAGCGCTGGCTGAAGTAGAACTTGGCGAGCAGTTGAAGGCCATCAACTCCTTTGACCAGTGCGTCAAACTAGAGCCATCGCACAAGAAGGCCTGGCTCAACAAGGGCGTGATACTGGCCCAGCTTGAGCAGTTCGCCAAGGCGGTAGAGCACTTTGACCGCGCCCTGGAGCTTGATCCAGACTACGAGACCGCGTATGAGAACAAGGCCTATTCGCTGGTGCAGCTCAAGGAGCACGAGCGGGCGCGTAGGGCTTACGAAGAGGGCCTGGAGCGCTTCCCCCATAACGGGCACTTGCTGATGGGCATGGCACACCTTCAGGTGCTGATGCGTGAAAACGACAAGGCACTGGAGTACCTGCAGCAAGCAGTCAAGGCGCAACCGGCACTCGCTGAGACTATCAGGTATGCGCCCGAGTTTGAGCGCCTGCACATGGACCCGAAGTTCAAGCAGATAGCAGGCGAGAGCGCTTAGAATGCACAGCGGCAAGCATGTCGTCGTATGCGCCGTGAGCGGCGCCAGTTGCACGCCACTGGCCCTGAGGCTGCTGCACCGGCTGCTGGCGGAGGACCTCCTGCTGCACCTCGTCTTCACCCCCACCGGTTCCAGGCTTTTCCGCGCAGAAACCGGCGTGGAACCGCGCCTGGAGGCCATTTCCGCCAGCGCGGACGCCCAGGGAATCAAGGTGATCGCAGCCTGCGAGCAGCACCAGCCGGACGACCTGTTCAGCTCCATCGCTTCCGGCAGTTACGGCTGGGATGCGATGGCAGTATGCCCCTGCTCCATGGGTATGCTCGGACGCATCGCCGCCGGCTACGCCAACTGCCTGGTTACGCGCTGCGCGGACGTCGCCCTCAAGGAACGCAGGAAGCTGGTGCTGGTCGCCCGGGAAACACCGCTATCCGCCATTCACCTTGAGAACATGCTGCGAGTCACCCGGGCCGGAGCGATAGTGCTGCCTCCCGTCGCCGGCTACTACTACCAGCCGCAGACGCTGGAAGAGGTGAACGACGCTCTCGCTGAGCGCATCATGCGGCACTGCGGGCTGGCGGTCACGGAGAGGTGGAAGTGGAATCCAGAGAGCCCCGCCTAGTCGTGGTACCAGCGGCGCTGCACCCATTCGTAGCTGTCCATCTGGTAGATGCCCTCGGCGATGATTGAGCCTTCGTGCTCGCCGTAAAGGCGGTAGTAGTAGAACCTGGCGTAGTCGTAGCTGCTCTCTTTCGGCGACGGCCTGGGGGCGCCTTCACCCTTGAGCATGCGGTCGGTTTCACTGGGGCTGATCCTGGCGGAACTCATCTCAATCTGTGTGGAGACTACAGCCTCTACCAGCCGCTGGCGCTCTTCCTGGTCGCTTATCTCAACTATATACCCATGACCTGCCGCCCACTCGGCGTGCCAAGGCTCAAATATCGTCTGCGCTACCGGGCTCACAAACTGCGGCATCCACTCTTCCGCCAGCAGCTCCAGCGTCCTGGCCCGGTCGCCAGCGGCGGAGTTGTGGATGGCGCTGAGTTTCTCCAGGTCCGCCTCAGTCCAGAGGGACGCGTAGGCGTGGTAATCGGGCACGAAGCTGAGGTCGGCTATGTTCATCCGCGCCATCAGCGCAACATAAACCGGCTGGTCAATGTAGTCGGTTCCCGCCCAGTCCGAAAACAGGAGCAGTTTCTCCCGGCGCGACAGATCAGCGTAGGGCTTGACCTCATCCGTCAGCGGCTCGCCAGCGATATGCTCCAGTTTCTGCGCTGCCGCCTCGTATAAGCCGTGCTGGGCTGTCCGGATCCGCTCCCGCGACGGATAGAACTTGGTCGGCATGGCGCGACTTACTTCCTCCATCGTGCTGAACTCCGCCAGCCGCTCGCGGGGCAGCTTCAGCTCAGGCAGCATGGACGACACCCTGGCACCAATGACCCTCTGCCGATTGAGCCTGCGCTCGGCTGCTCTGGCGTTGGCAGGGTCCAGTGGCGGCGTCTCCTGCACGCCAGCACCCGCGACACTTGAATTGACGTTCAGATTGCCCGTCATCAGCGAGGCCACGCCAGCCGCCAGACCCAGCACAATCAGCAAGGAGACGAGTCCGAACAGCACGGACGGATTCCCTGCGGAACCAGCGGCCTTCTTCTTATGACGTTCTACCATTTCGTGTTAATTCAGACTTCAGCAACCGGCGAATGTTCCACGAGCGCAACGGCGCCCTCCTGAGCCTGCTAGCCACGGCGGGCGTTCGCCTCGTCTTCCTCCTGCTCCGGGTACTTCAGCCGGGCATGGTGCAGGTTAACCAGCACACGAGTGAAGGCCTCCGCAATCCGGTTGATATCCCCGACGGTCAGCCGCGAGTCATTCAGGTGCCCGCCCTTCATCTTGGAATCGATGACTTCCCTTACGGTATCGGATACTTCCTGTTCGGTAAAAGACTCCATGGCCCTGACTTTGGCCTCGCAGGTGTCAGCCAGCATGACCACCGCAGTCTCGCGGCTGTGCGGGTTGGGACCGTGATAGCGGAAGCTGGCCTCATCCACCGACGCGCCGTCGGCTTCGGCCCGCTTGCGCGCCTCCTCGTAGAAGTACTTCACCACGGTATCGCCGTGGTGCTCGGGGATGAATGCGAGCACCTCGGGAGGCAACCCGGCCTTGCGCCCGAGTTCAATGCCGTCGCTTACATGCTGGGCTATGATGTTGAAGCTGCTCTCCGGAGGCAAGTGCTGGTGCGGATTCCTCGTGAGGTCGCTGATGTTCTCCGCAAAGAAGCCCGGGCGCTTGAGCTTGCCGACATCGTGGTACATGCAGCCGACCTTCGCCAGCAGGCCGTTCGCGCCAATCTCATTGCAGGCCTCCTCCGCCATGGACGCCATCACCATTGAGTGGAAGTAGGTGCCGGGCGCTTCGTCCAGCAGGCGCTTAAGCAACGGGTTCTCCGGATTCAACAGCGCCTGGAGCTTGCCCGGCGTCAGTTGCGCCGAGAGCATCTCCAGGATGGGCGTGACGCCCAGCGCCAGCACCGCCGCGGCGATGCCGGTGAGGAACGCATAGCTCATGGCCCACCAGGAGAAGGTCTCTACCGAAACGAGTATCACCATGAGCACCAGCGCCACGTTGGCCAGCCCCAGGTTGAAGCCGAACATTGCCAGGTGCCGCGTAGTGGAACTGCGGTGCAGAAAAACCACGGGATAGGTGCTGCTCACGAGTATGTAGGCGGCGAGGTTGCTGTTGAAATTCAGCGCCAGCGCAACGATGAGTGCCAGGCCGATGCCGAAATAGAGCGCCAGTATGGCGTCGTACATCGTAACCAGCACAATCACCGCCGCCGCAATCGCCAGCGGCACCGAGTAGTAAATGTACTTGAACGGCAGCCGGCCCACAACCAGAGCGAGCAGCATGCTGACAAAGAATATCGCGGTGAGCTGGCTCCACAGGGAGGGGTCGCGGAATATCCGCGGCTTATAGTAGCGCAAATGGACGTAC
>CAZXPM010000051.1:0-7558 GCA_964643155.1 uncultured Planctomycetales bacterium
TGGCATTGGCTCTCCCGCAGAATTCCGCCGCATTGACCTGCATTCCAGCGGCGGAGGCGCGGGCAAGCGCACTTCTTTCCTCGGCATCATCCCCGACTTCGGCGTGATAGTGGAGCATGGCGTGCCTGTGGCGGGCGCCGTGCCCGGCAGCCCGGCGGAGGAGGCGGGCCTGCGAGAAGGCGACATCGTGCTGGAGATCAACGGAGTGGATATGGCCGACCTCAAAGCGCTGGCGGATATCCTCACGGTGCTGGTTGCCGGCCAGAAGGTGGAGATTGTCTTCCTGCGCAACGGCCAGAAAATGCAGGCCGAAACAACCGCCGATCCGCCGCGGGAGTGAGCGGGCGCTAGGCGATCTCGGTTTCCACTGGAACGGGTTCAAAGCTCATCGCCGGCAGGTCGTCCAGGGAGGACAGCCCGAAGGTCTCCAGGAAGTGATTGGTGGTCACATACACAAACGGCCGGCCCGGCTGGTTACTGCGCCCGCGCACCTTGATAAGCCGCCGCTGCAACAGCGAGCGGATGCTGCTTTCGGAGTTCACCTGCCTAATCTCTTCCACATCTGTGCGCGTAACCGGCTGCCGGTAGGCGATTATCGCCAGCACCTCCATTGACTGAGGCGTCAGACCCGATTCACGCAGTTCGGTGAAGAAGCTCCGGACTGTGTGGTAGACCTCCGGCATGGTAGTGAGGCGGTAGCCCCCGGCCGCGAAGCTGATCAGCAGCCCCAGCGGCTCCAGCCGCCTGTTGGCCTCGTCCACTGCCAGCGACAGTTCCTCCGGCCGCCAGCTGAAGTGCTGCGCCAGCTTATCTGCCGCCACCACCCGCCCGGCTCGGAACAACACCGCCACCAGCTCCGCCAACCGCCCAGCGGTTTCCGTCTGCGCATTTGTACTGCTCTCTTCCATTGCACTCACAGCGGGTTGATGATGTACGCACGCTTGATGACCTCGCCCACTTGAATCGCGCGCACGGTTTCCATCCCCCAGGTTACGCGCCCGAACACGGTGAAGTTCTCGTCCAGCCTGCGGTTATCGCCCAGGTTGATGGAGATCTGCGCGCTGGCGGAGTCAGGGATGTACACCTTCTTCTCGGATCGTGGTGCACGTTATTCACCTCATCGGGAAACTCCCACACCAGCTTCTCCTTTTCCGTCTGCCCTTCGGCCACCTCGCCCGCCTGCATCACAAACCCATCCACCACTCGGTGCACGGCCAAACCGTCGTAAAACCCTGCACCCACCAGCCGGAGGAAATTCTCCGCCGACAGTGGCGCAATCTCCGGATACACCTCTACCACGAAGCTGCCCTTGGCCGTGTCGAAGTTGACCCGCACGGATTCCATTTCCGCCGCTGCCAGCTCGTTCGCGCTGAGCAGCCTCTCCGCGCCGGAAGAAAGCCCCTCCGCTCTTGCCTCCATTGCCACCCCCACGGCAACTGCCGCTGTTACCATTAGTGCAACGAGTATCAGCCTGTGCATTATTCCTCCCCGCCCGCCTCAAGTTCGGCCAGCGCCTTGTCTTCCATTCCGTCAAACGAGTAAAGCATAACGCGTTCAACCTCTATCGCCACCAGTGGCGCGGCAATGAGGGCGAACCCGCCCGGAGGGAGCGGCTCCCCGTCCACGCATCCCGTCAGCGCGCGGCCGTTCACGCCGGGGTAGATGCGTATCCCATTGTCCGTGCGCACGAAGGCTGCACCCAGCATCACTGGCTGAGTGAAGTCTACCTCAAACGGCAGATCCTGCCAGTCCATCAGCGTTGTCGCGGTGCTCCCTTCGTTCTTGAATACTTTGTAGGTCCCGTCCCGGGCGATAATCACCGCGTAGTACGAAGGATACCCTTCGCGCAACTTGAAACTGAAGGCGAGGCCAAAGCCATTGCCCAACTCGCCGGTAGCGGAAGAAACCACGACAGCCGCGAGCCCGGAGGAGACTTCAGGCTGGGTGCGGTAACTGACCGCCATGGTGCTGCCTTCAGTGTTGTCAATGTGGTAGCTGCGGCCGGAGTAGCTGAATACTGCTCCTGCCGACTCCCCCTGCGGCCACAGCCGCCGACTGAAGTCGTCGACGAAGACTGCTGCGAGTCCCCGGCGGCGGACAAAGCCGAAAGCTCCGCTCTCCAGCATCTTCGCGTGATACTCCTCCTGTTCCACCCGCCAGACGAAGTTGCGGAAGTGCACTTTCGTCCCGGCTGAGGCGAACAGCCCGACGCCGCCGGTTCTCTGCAGTTTGCTGGTGAACTGGCCCGCCATCCGGCCATTGAGATAAAACTCAAAGTGGTTGCCCCGGGCGCGCACTTTCAGCGAGTTCGGCCCGGCGGGATTCACCAGTGGCGACTGGGTGAGCTTGTAGGCGTACGTGCGTTTGGTCTCGCGGTCCACCTCCCACACGGCGTAGTAGCCGTCCGGGAAAATGGCGAAGAGGAAGAACGAGCTTGACCCGTGCTCCTCGTCTTCTGCGTAGTGGAATACCAAGCCCGCGTACGGGTTCTTGCTCGGGGTGGTGTCTGTAAACTGAAGGTCCACCTCGGCCTCATAGTCCCCAAACTCATACGTCAGTGCTGTCAGTGCTCCAGTGTTGCTCTCAGTGGCATCAATCTCATAGAAACCCTCCGACTGATGATAGTTGAAGTGACTTGCCCCGATAGTGCCACGATAGAAATGGCCGGGGTCGCGGTTGAAGTCGTCGCGGACGAATTCCGTTAGCGCGGCATGCACCGCGCCAGAGGCGAAGAGAAGGGCTGCCAAAACCAGGGCAAACCGATGCATTGCTGGCTATTCTAGAACATCCAGCGCCTCAGGTGAAGTTGTGGAGTGCCGCTGTGTTAGAATCCACTGAGCTCGTTGCGGCTATCATGGGAGAGGAAAAAACGAGCACTACAGTAGCGGAATTTGCCGTTAAGGTTGCAGCGGTGGCCAACTCCTCGCGGGGCATAGAGGACATCTTTGACCTGTTCTCTGCCTTCGCCAGGGAGAGGCTGGACGTCGCTGGCATAACTTTCTGGCGTTACAACCTCGCCGAGAATTCAGTGGAATGCACGTATATGGCGGGCGAACGGCTGCCGTCGGACGGGTTCGTTAAGACCATTGGGATAGATGATCCAAGCGTCAAGGGTATCCTCCCGCAGCTTACCCAGCGGACAGCCATCCTCTCCGCCGACAGCGTGAGAGGAGCGAATCCCAGTCTCCCGCTGGTCCGGGAGGACACAAAGAACATCTACATGATGCCCCTCTACTACCAGGCGCAGCTCCTGGGGTTGTTTGCGCTGGAGTCTCCGAGTGAACCTGCTTCTCGCGAAGTCCTGGGAGAGGTCGAGTCCGTTCTTCCATCCGTCGCTCTCGGGTTTGTCGCCAAACACCGCTCACTTGGTGAGAATAAGCGCCTGCTACAGATGCGGCTGCTGCATCAGATAACCGAGAAGGCGCTGATGAGCCTCAACTTGGACGATCTGCTTTCATCCACGGCTAGGATGCTGAAAGACTACTTCCTCTACTACAACGTATTCGTCTTCATCTTTGACGACCAACGGGAGGAACTGGAGCTCAAAGCGGTTGCCGGGCGCTTTGAGGAAACTGTCTCAATGCCCCTGTATCTCAACCCCAGCCAGGGCTGCGTAGGCTTCGCTTTCAGGAGCAAGCAGGCTTACTACGCTCCCGATACGCGGGATGACCCGTATTACCTTCCCGAAGTGCAGGACGACACGCGAGCGCTTTCTGAGCTTGCCGTGCCTATTATGCAAGGCGAGTACGTCTTAGGGGTGCTGGACGTGCAGGCCGACGAAGCAGAGAGCTTTGATGAGTTTGACATAGAGTCAATGAACACCCTGGCCAACGAGCTCGCCAGTGCCATCACCCGCGCGCGTGACTACGACATCCTGAAGAACTACTCCCAGCAGCTTGAGGGTTACCAGCAGCAGATGGAACACGACATCAAGATAGCCGAGCAGATTCTGAACATCAACCTGCCAGTGAAGTTCATCTCGCCGAATGTGGACAGTACCCTCTACTTTCATGCACACCGCACCATCGGTGGAGACATTGCGATGATGAAGCTCGTGGGGGGGTACTCTTACATGATTGTGGGAGACGTGAGCGGACACGGCATCAGTTCCGCCATGATCTCTATCTCCACCATCTCCTTTCTGGACAACCTCGTGGCTAACGAGCCAACGGTGGAAGCTCTCGTGCAGAGCCTCAACCACTTCTGGTGTCTCAACTTCAGCAGCATGGACTACTACGCGACCTTCTTCATATGCCGGTTGCACAACTCCAGCGGCAGCCTGGAATATGTCAACTGCGGCCACCCGCGTCCCATCCTGTACCAGCAGAGCAGCGGAACCTACTCGGTGATCCAGCATAGCATTCCGCCGATAGGCCTGTTCGATTTCGAAGAGGATGGTCACTACAACCGCCAGTGGATCAAGCTCTCGCCTGGTGACAAGCTCACCCTTTACACCGACGGCTTTCTCTCGGAGTTTCCGCCCCCGCCGCGTTTTACCGAGCAGGACCTGACTATGCTCGTTAACCGTTACGGCCACCTGCCGCAGCCGATATTCCACCAGTTCGTCCTGTGGAACGCGCGAAGACTAAGGCACGGAGTCAAACGGCCAGACGACGAGGTCTTTCTCACCGTTTCTTACGCCGCGCACCCGACTGTAAGCCATTACGTGGAGAATATGGACCAGGTGCTGCGGCTCATTCGCAAGATTGGCGAGCTCGGCAATGTGCTGGACATTAGCGCAGACGTGGTTGATTGCCTGACGGCGATACTGGAGGAGACCGCAATCGCGTTGCTCGCGCGCAAGCGCCAGGCGCCTCTGACGCCGCGGATCTTCGTTTCCATTGATTTCCAGCCTAAACGGTTTAATCTTGCATTGCTGGATGCAAACGTCTTCTTAGCGGAGGAGAACTTCCTGCAGGCCAAAGGGCCGATACCGCCGCTGGAAGAGCAGCTTCCCACCGGCTCCCTGCAAATGGTCAAATCCAAGGTACCGGCCGTAGAGATTAAGAAAATAGAGAAGGGCCTGCTTTTCCATGGTCCGATTGAATGACCTTTACCTCGATTCAGGGCTTAACCCCAGCAGTTCCCTCAGTTTGTCGTCAGGCAGGTCGCGGAAGTCGTCGTAGAACTGCGAAACCGCGAAGAAGACCTCTGGCGTGTGGAGGAACACGGCTTCATGCGCCAGCCTGCCCACCTCCCGTGCTGTTTCCAGCGGCGCCACCGGTATGGCCGCCACCAGTTTGGCGATGCGTGGTGAGTCCGGCTGGCGGAACACCTGCAGCGCCGCCTTAAGCGTTGCGCCAGTGGCGACGCCATCGTCTACCAGTATCACCGTCCGCCCTTCAAGCGGCGGCAGCGCCTTGCCATCGCGGTATAGCTGCTTGTAGCGCACGATACGCTCCAGCTCCAGGTGTTTGGCCTGCTCCAGGTGATCGCCGTAGTCCCCGGCGCAGGGAGACCTGACCACGGTGCCAGTTTCCGCCACTGCGCCGATGGCGTATTCGGGGTTGCCCGGCGCGCCGATCTTCCTGACAATGAACACCGTCAACGGGATGTTGAGCAGCCGCGAAACCTCTGCGCCCACCTCAATCCCGCCTCGCGGCAGCGCAAGTATCAGCGGCTCCACCCAGTCTATGGCCACTGGCTTGAGCCTCTCGGCAAGCTGCCGGCCGGCGTCCGTCCGATTGCGGAAGCGCATGAGGCCATTGTAACACCGCATACGGATAGGTTGTATAATCCCCGCGTGTCGCGCCCGTCTGACGAATCGCTCATGCGCAAGGCCATTGCGCTGGCCCACCACGCCGCCGCCGCCCGTGAAGTTCCAGTGGGCTGTGTGGTGGAGCTGGGCGGTGAGATCATCGGCCGGGGCGAAAACCGCACCATCCGCGACCGCGACCCGGCGGCGCATGCCGAGATTATCGCCCTGCGCCAGGCGGCGGGCGCCTTGGGCGACTACCGGCTGGAGACCGCCCGGCTCGTCTGCACGGTGGAGCCCTGCCTGATGTGCCTGGGCGCAATCCTGCACGCCCGTGTGGCCGAAGTGGTTTACGGCGTGTCTGAGCCCAAGTTCGGCGCACTGGAGTCCCGTTTCGCCCTCAAAGACCATGAGCGTCTGCGCAAGACTGTGGTCCGCGGGGGCGTGCTGGCGGACGAAATCGCGCCTATGCTGTCGGCGTTTTTTGACGCGCTGCGCGGGTCGGAGGATGCACGCAAGTGAAGATATACCGCCCGCTCTTCCTCTTAGTCGCATTTGCGGGAGTGGTCCTTGCCCTCGCTCTGCAACTGCAGCCCGGGAAGCCTCACACTGGTGTGGGTTTCTTCTTCTGGGACTACTGGCTAGACACCTTGAAGCACTTCCTCGGCTTTGTCCTGATAGGCTTCGCCTACTACCTGGGCGTCACCGGTCGTCTGCGCGCCACTTTCGCTGAGTACGTACGCACCGTCTGGCCGATTGCTCTCTTCGGCCTCGGCGCCGAGCTGCTGCAGATTTGGGTGCCCCACCGCACCTGCAACTTCTTCGACCTGCTGGCCAACTCCGGTGGCGCCTTCGCCGGCTATCTCCTCCTCCGCGCCCTCTTTCGGAAGGAATGATGTCGCCCCTGGCCTGCTTCAAAGACACCGCGAGTGGGTAATATACGGTGGCACGAGAGTGCCGCAATTATCGGTATCATAGGTGACATTGATGGATACGAAACACAGACTCGCCAGTGTGGAGGTCAAGCTCCCGCCTGATGCGGGACTGGTGTCTCCGCTCCGGCTGTTTGTCTCTGGAATGGCCAGCCGCCTGGGCTTCGGCTTGGACGAGCTGGAAGACCTGAAGCTGACCATCGGCGAGGCTTTCCTGGCCATTGTGGAGAAGTGCGCCGGCACCAAGGGCATGATCTCCCTGAAATGGGAGGAAACCCCTGAGAGCCTGAATATCCGCGTAACTGACCCGTCACACACTTTTACCCGGGTATACAGTGAGCCTATCTTCCATCTGCTGGAGAAGCTGGCGGACGGCATCACCTACGGCGATGAGACACAGCCTGAGGTCAATGTCCGCTTTGACCTGAGGGACAAGAGCAAGAACCTGTTCACCGACTAGCGGCCGGAGGGCGTTATTGGCTACAATTGGCTTATGGATAGGCCGCCCGAACCGCCCGAGGCTGATGAAACAGAGCAGCCAGTTGGCGCGCTGAGTGAGAAAGAAGAACGGGAGTTGTTCGAGTGCTACAGGGAAGATCCATCGGAAGAGAACATCAACCGCATCCTCAAGCAGTACGGCAAACTGGTTTACCACATTGCTCACAAGTACGCCTCCGGCCGCGAGCCCTTTGACGATTTGGTTCAAGTGGGGATGATCGGCTTGGTGCTGGCCATCCGCCGCTTCGACGCGGAGAGGGGCTGGCGCTTTTCCACCTATGCCTATCAGACCATCCGCGGTGAGATTCAGCGGCACTTCCGCGACCGCAGCTGGTCGCTGTCGGTTCCCCGCCAGCTCAAAGAACGCAGCCTTAAGGTTTTCGCCGCTGAAAGCGTGCTGGCGCTGAAACTCGGATGCTCGCCCACGGCAGCG
>CAZXPM010000051.1:7568-9597 GCA_964643155.1 uncultured Planctomycetales bacterium
GGTTCAGGAAGCGCTGGAACTCGGCAGCGCCTACCATCCGATGAACATAATGGAGGAGGCCGTGCCGGCAGGGGGTGAACTGGCTGGACAGCCGCAAGCGGCAGGCGTGGAGGGTGTTCATCAGGACCTGTTCTGGGAGCACATCCTGTCCTTCCTCAGCGAGAACGAGGCTGCCGTCATCCGGCTCCGCTTTTGGGACGGTCTGCCTCAGCGGGAAGTGGCAGTCCTGCTTGGAACTTCCCAAATGAACGTGAGCCGTATCCAGCGCAATGCACTGGCCAAGCTGCGCAAAGTTATGAGCCGGTCTGGACTGCCCGGCGAGTAGGGCGCATCGGCTATAATCTCCCATGGCAATGGCGCTCCATATCCGCAAGATGCGGACGACCGACCTGGACGACGTGCTGGAAATCGAGCAGTACTCCTTTCCCACGCCGTGGAGCCGTTCGGTCTATGAATATGATCTCATCAGAAACCCCAACTCCCGCTTCTATGTCGCCCTGGAGCATGTGGGTGGGGAGCTTTGGGGGTACATCGGCAACTGGTTCGTCTACGACGAATGCCACGTTGGCACCATCGCCACCAAGCGCGAGGCCAGGGGGAAGGGCGTTGCCCAGGCGCTGCTCATCCATACTGCGCGCCAGGCTGTGGCCGAGGGTATGACGTACATCATCCTGGAAGTTCGGGTTAACAACCTTGCGGCCATCAATCTGTACAAGAAACTCGGCTTTTCGCAGGTGGGCTTGCGGCGTGGATACTACCGGGACACCGGGGAGGACGCCCTGTTGCTTGCCATGCGTGATTTACCCGATCTAGCGGCGCGGCCGTTGCCGGACGAGGAGGCTTATGAGGGCGAAGTTGCAGCAGTTTGAACTCTGGGGCCTGTTTTGCGCAGTCCTGCTACTCGCGCTGGCAGTGCCCGCCGGTGCCGAGGAGGATGGCGAGGCCGCGGCCCCGCCTCCCGTTGCGGGCATCAGCCGCGAAGTCGTGGCCCGCAGTCCCTTCTCCTTTGAGCTTCCTGCCCGCCATGGCAACGCTGAGAAGGTGGGATTCGCCGACCTGGTGTTGGACACCAACGCGGTGATCTTCCTCTGGACCACCTGCTGCCCGCTGTGCAAGCTGGAAGTGCGCCACGTGAACCGGCTGGCCGCCTGGGCCAAGGAACACCCTGAAGCCAACCTGCGTGTCTATTCCGTCAACTTCGATTCACTGGGGCAGCGCGGCTTTGAGAGGGCGAAGTGGAGCGAGGTGATGCTCCCACAGTTCCCGGTGTTCTACGACCCCGGTGCCCGTCACTTCAAAGAGGAGGCGTGGAAGGTGGAGGAGAACGGCCTGCCGCTGGTCTTTTTCTTCGCCCGTGGCGGCTTCCCCGTGCGCATTGTCAGGGGGTTCAGTGCCGATCTGCTCACCTTCGCCGAACAGGAGTTTCTCCCGAAGAAGCCCCCGGCCGCTTCCGAAGGCGCAGGCTAGCTTCAGCTTCCTACACCCGTTCGTCGCCGAGCATCATCCGCCAGGCCAGCGCTCCCAGCAGCACCGCTCCCGCGCCCAACAGCGCCAGGGGAAGCGTGTCGGAGGTCTGATAGACCGAGTAGTACACCGACTGCGGGTCACTTAGCAGCTGTGCCAGCCTCGGAGTGCGGTCAATCAGTGGCGCCACCCAGTGGTTGGCCAGCAGCACCATCAAGCCCATGTATGTTGTGAGGAGCCCCCAGAGCGCGGTGTGGAACCACGGGCCGACTGCGCCAAACCGCCGCATGACCGATTCCAGGCAGACCACCAATAGCGCCCACAGGGCCAGCGTGAGCGCCACTCCGGCCGGCATCACCAGGGAGGCCACTTCCGGGGTGCCCGCCTTTGCGCTCACTACGGCGAGGCCGATGAGCCACCCTAGCATTCCAATGGCCGCGCCCCCGTATCCACCAATTCGCGCCCATTTCATGGCGGCTATTCTACTTGAAAGCAGATGCTAAGCCAAGAGACAATGGTCAGGGCGGTTGCGGGAAGAACTACTGGCTCGCGGAGTCGCACCTGC
>CAZXPM010000052.1:0-676 GCA_964643155.1 uncultured Planctomycetales bacterium
TCGTGCGCGCGAACGCCTGCGAATTCGCCCACGCGTGATAGGTGTCGTTGTCGAACAGGCCGATGTCAATGGGATCCTCCATCCCCTCGTCGGTGCTGAACTCCGGCTCCGGCTGCTCGCTTTCGTCGGCCATTATCGCAACGCCGAATCCCGCCGCTCCCTGGCTGAATACTCTGCTTTCATAGACATCGCTGCCACCGTCGTCTAAGAAGGTGGCAAAGCCGCCGATGGCCGCGCCGAGGCTGCAACTCCCCGCGACATAGCGGTCGTTGCCCTGGCCGAGGTCAAAGAACGCTGCCACGCCCAGCACCGCCGCGCCCAGGGTGATATTCGTCTCGCCGCAATCGTAGAAGTCATCGCCGCCCAGGTCTGCAAACAGCCCCACCCGCCTACCCGGCGTGCCGAAGGCCGCGCCGATGCGGCAGTTCCTGTATGTGTCATTGCCGCCCGGTTCAATAAGCACAGCGTAGTCACCTTCGTAGTAATCATCGTCCAGCGTGCCCAGTGCGATTCTGCCAAAGCGGCTGTCTATGACTGCAGGCTCACCGGAGGGAAACACGCCGGCCTCCCAATTCTCAGCTTCCCCGCCTCCTTCAATAAGCGCGAAGAGCGCCGGGCGGAACTGGAGGCCTTCACAGAAGAAAGAGGAGACGATTACATTTCCGGGCTTGCAGCG
>CAZXPM010000052.1:686-5240 GCA_964643155.1 uncultured Planctomycetales bacterium
ATGTAATCGTCGCCTCTTTCTTCTGTGAAGGCCTCCAGTTCCGCCCGGCGCTCTTCGCTGCATGTGCTCTCAAACACATCGTGCCACGCCATTGCTTCCGGCAGGAACTCTCGCAGGATCTCCCTCTCCCTGTCGTCCCATTCAAACTCGAGCCGCCGCTCCGCAGCCGCCAACACCCCGGTCAGGTACTCGGTGGCTTCCGCCGCCGATGACGGATCGGAGCCAGATCCCCACTCTCTCTGCACTGCCTTAAGCTCCGTCTCACTCCAGGCGAAGCAGCCTCCCAAGGCTGTCAGGAACCCCTGGCCATCCACCAGCTCGCCTGCCATCGTGTCCAGGAATGGCGCGATGAGCATAGGGTCGTGCATCAGGTCGCGCACGATAGGGAAGCAGGCGTAGCCCTTCGTGTAGTCCTTGTTGAAGAGCATGTCCTCGCGCGTCAGATTCCCCGCCCACAGCGCCCGGTCAATCGCTGAAAGCTCTGCAGCCGTGTACGTCTCGCCCAGTCGCGCGGCGAGTTCCGCGCCCAGAGCGGACAGCTCGTGTGAATTCGCACGCGAAGGATTCGCATTCCCTAGAAGAGACACCACGAGCAGCAATGAAGCGATTGTTGTAGCTCTCACGAAAAGCCCCCTTTCTCCGAAATCCGCCCGCGAGCAGCGAGCGGTGGTGATTCTACACTACGTGCCGGTGGACGCGCCCAGCCCGGCCATCCATTGAGGGCGATTGGCGAGACGCTCACCAGTTCGGGGTTCATCTGCTTCAGCACCAGGCAGCGTGCGCTCCCTGCCGCAGCGGTCGCCGGGAACTGGCAGGCCGCACTGAGTGTATAATCCCCTTTTACACCCAACGGGGGTTGCACATGAGAATCCAACTCGCCCTGCTCGGGGCACTGCTGCTAATCGCCTCCGCTGCCGCGAACGCCCGGGAGTTGTTCCCGCCTGAACAGCCTGACGGCCTCAAGCCGCTGACTCTCTACCGCGCCTTCACCAAGCCCGCGCTGCGCGGCAACACCCCGTCCGGCTATGCCTGGAGCCGCGACGACAAGCTCATTGCCTTCGCTTACAGCGATAGCGGCTGGACTTACCGCGAGCTGTGGGTGCTGGATCCCGAAAGCGGCGAGCAGTGGCGCGTCACCGACCTTTTCCCGCGCGACCTGGCCGAGGCGCTGGAGGCCAACGCCGAGGTTGACAGTAAGGATGAGCGCAAGACCTATGAGGAGGTGCGTGAGAGTGTCCTGCGGCAACGGGGAGCGGGCGGCCCACTCTGGGGCCCCGACGGGATGATCTACTTCTCCTGGCAGGGCGACATCTGGCGCATTTCGCCTGACCGGCCCGCAACCGGCGGCGACCGCCGGCCACAGTTCGCCGAACCGGAGCTCTTCCTCAACCTGGAGGGCTGGGTCGGAGGCTTCCAGTTCTCCGAGGACGGCGCCAAGCTTGCCTTCAACTACGACAACGCCTTCTGGATTCGCGACCTCACGACAGGCGCGATGTACGAAGCCGGGCAGGGCGCGGGCAACCTCGCGCAGTCCTGGTGGAACTGGAGCCCCGACGGGCGCTACATTGCCTTCGTGCGCACTGACTCCACCGGCCTCCGCAAGGTCAATGTGGTGGACTACATAGCGGAGAACGTGAACACCTGGGGCGTGAACCGCCCCCGCCCCGGCGATCAGATTGAGCGCAGCCGCATCGGCATCGTGGACATCCAGCGCAAGGGGCGCAAGCGTAACGAGGCGCGCATGCTCAAGCTGGGCGAAACCGAGGAAATCTACGTGAACGACATCAGCTGGTCGCCGAGCGGAAAGCACTTGCTCATCGGCACGCTGAGCAAGGACACAAAGACCTACACTTATTACCTCGCCGAGCCTGCGACCGGCCGTACTGCTCTCATCCTGAGCGAAACCGACGACAGGTGGTACAACTCCATCGGCTCAGCGCAGTGGCAGGGCGACCACGCTGTTGTCTTCCCCAGCGAGCGCGACGGCTGGAACCACCTCTACCGGCTGGACCTCTCCTCCTGGGACTTCCCGCCAGAAAAGGAGACGGACAAAGTTGCGGCGGATGGGCGCCGACCCGGCGATAGTGGCGAAGAAGAGGAACAGGAAGCCCCGCCCGACGGCCACGAGAGGCCTTTCGCCCCCGAGCTTCCGGCGCCGGAGCGGCTGACTTACGGCAACTGGGAAGTGCAGTGGGTGTACATCCCCCGCAGCGCCGAGTGCATCTACGCCGTCACCACCGAGCGCGGCCCCGATACCCGTAACCTCTACCGCTTCACGCCCGACGGTGCCGTCTCCCGCCGCTTGACTTTCGGGCGCGGCGTGAACACCCTCGCCTCCTGGCGCGCGTCCCGTGGCGGCCTGCTGTCATGGAACGAATCCCGCGCCATCGTCTCCGCAAACAGGCCGGTCACCGGCCCGGTGCACTACCTGCTGGACCTGCGCACCGGCGAGCGCGGCCGGACCATCCATAGCGGCCATCCTGCCGAGTTCTACGCTTACCGCTGGATTGAGCCGCAGTTCACCCATTTCCCCGCCGGATATGATGACTCGCAGGTCGCGGCTAAGGTCTTCCGCCCGCCTTACGCCAAACCGGGCGAGCCCCGGCCGCTCATCGTTTATGTCCACGGCGCCGGTTACGCCCAGGATGTCGCCCGCCGCCACGAGTGGCTGGATCCCATTGCCATGTACATGGCCGACACGCTGGGCTATATCGTGGCGGTCGTGGACTACCGCGGCAGCTCCGGCTACGGCCGCAAATGGCGCACCGACATATGGCATCAGCTTGGCGTCATTGAGACTGCGGAGTGCAAGAGCGTCGTGCAGACGCTCATTGACCGCGGCGAAGCCGACCCGGAACGCATCGGCGTCTGGGGCTGGAGCTACGGCGGCTTCCTCACCAACTACATCATGTTCACCGCGCCCGAGACCTTCAAGGCCGGAGTGGCCGTGGCCGCGGTAAATGACTGGAAGAACTACCACACCTGGTACTGCTCCCAGCGCTTGGGCGACCCGAAGGAGAACAGCGACGCCTACAAGCTGTCCAGCCCCATTGAGCATTGCGAGGGCCTGGAAGGCCACCTGCTGATGATCCACGGCATCCGCGACGATAACGTGTTCTTCCAGGACTTCGCACTACTGACGAAGAAGCTCACGGAGGCCGGCAAGCACTTCGACACGCTGCCCTATCCTGAAATGACTCACGGCCCCAACTCCGATGAGGTCATGGTGCATCTCGCCGAGAGCGTCTGCGGCTACTTCCAGCGCTGGTTTGGCCTCGGCCCCGGTGCCCCCGGCCCCCAGCCGGAGGACTCGCTGGAATACCACCAGGCGCAGAAGGAAAAGGCGCGGAAAGAAGCCGCCGCGGCTGCGCAGAACAACGCATCGTTCTAGACTACGTCCATTGCACCGGAGCGGGGACTTCAGTCCCCACGCTTGCCAATCGCGCGAATAAATCCGCGCGTCCTCTCGTTTGCGCAGAGCTGCTCATGCTGTCCCTGCTACAATCATCCCATGGAATCCCCTCCGCGCGAATACATCGTCGCCATCTACACCCCCGGCCCCGGCTGGCGCGAAGGCGACAGCGAATGTGCGCGCCTGAGCGCCGCGCACCGTGAATACCAGCACGGCCACTTTGCGAGCGGCGCTCTCGTCATGGGCGGGCCCTTCGTTGACGAGAAGTTCGGCCTGGCGCTCTTCACCGGCAGCCTGGAGGACGTCCGCGCCATCGTGGACGCAGACCCCGCCGTTGCCGGGGGCGTCTACACTGTCAACCTGCACCGCTGGCGCGCCGTCGTGAGCCACCTCAAGTAGTCCGGCGCAGGGTTGCAGCGGCGACTACAGAGCGGCGCGATGTGTGCCGCGACCGCGTTGCGCTGACCGGAAGCGCACCTCTCTGCTACTCTTGCTGTCATCCCGCTATGAAGGTGTGCCGTTGATTCTCAGGTTTTCCATTCGCGGTTTTGACATCGTGGTTGTCTTTCTCGCCTGCCACATCTGCGGCGTTGAGTATGTAGACGTCTGGCGCGCGATTGCAGTTGTCGCCTTCTCCTGGCTTGTGAGCTTACTGCTTCTGCCCCTCCTGATTCTCGCACAAGCCGCCGGCCCTCTCGCGCTTCTTGCTCCCTGGCTGGGCGTCCTGTTCAGCGCTCTGGCCATATTCATCGCCGTCAAGTACGTGATGATGATCGACTGGGACGTCGCTGCCAGAATCGGAGCCGTCTTCCTCGTCTGGAAGGTCCTGGCGCAGTTCCTCCTCATGTCCCTGTCCTAGCAAGGAACCTGCGCGCCAGAGCGCCGAGCCATACCTACTCCACCTTCAGCTCCGCCTCCTCTTCCGCATGCTCCAGCAACAGGATGGCCTGGTGCAGCGTCTCGTCCAGCGCCACCGCGCCGTGCCCTCGCCAGATGATGAGCCGTGCGCCCTGCGCCGCCGCCTCCGCCGTGGCCTCCGCCAGTTCGCGGCTGCCCTCCGGCAGCGGCGGCACCACTGCAATCTCATCGTTGGTCAGCTCCACTACCCGCAGCCGCGGGCGCGGCTCCATTTCCGCCCAGCG
>CAZXPM010000052.1:5250-7458 GCA_964643155.1 uncultured Planctomycetales bacterium
GTGCATCAGCGCTGGCGGGTGCGAATGTGCCATGGCGGCAATGGCGGGGTTGTTCCTGCGTGTTGCTTCATAGACAAACAGGTGCGCCAGCAACTCCATGCTCGGCTCGCCCTCACCTGCAAGTTTGGCTCCGCTTTCGCTCACCAGACACAGGTAATCCTTGGCTTCCTGCGCCACCTGCGGCATGCTGGCGCCAGTGCGCGTGATAAACACTGACCCATCTGGCATGCGCAGTGAGAGGTTACCCCCACGCTCGCCACCCCAGCCGCGTGCCGCCAGCTCCTTCGCTGCAAATGCGAACTCCTCCACCACCGCCGGATGTATAAGGATTGCGTTTTGCATGCCGCTATCTTACCATCCCGCCCCCCTTCTTCACACTCTACGCGCTGCCATGCTACACTAGACAAAAGGACGGTGAACGACAAAACCCGTGCAATCAGGAGGGAGATATGGGTGTTAAAGTAGGAATCAACGGTTTCGGCCGCATCGGGCGGCTGGTTACCCGTGTGCTCATGGATGCCGACGATATGGAGCTTGTCGGCGTGAACGACATTGCGGGCATAGACACTCTTGCGCACCTCTTCAAGTACGACTCCACTTACGGGCGTTATCCCCACACCGTAAGAGCCGACGGCGACAGCCTGGTGATTGACGGGAAAGCCATCCGCGTCTGCGCCGAGCGCGACCCGGCTAACCTCCCCTGGAAGGATTTGGGCGCGGACATAGTGCTGGAATCAACCGGTCTGTTTACCAAGAAGGAAGACGCCGAGAAGCACCTCAGCGCCGGAGCCAGGCGGGTGGTCATCTCCGCGCCCGCCAAGGGGGACGTGGGTACCTTCGTGCACAAGGTGAACTGCGACAGCTACGACCCCGCCAGGCACTTCGTCGTGAGCAACGCCTCCTGCACCACCAACTGCCTGGCGCCAGTGGCGAAGGTGCTGCACGACAACTTCACCATTGAGCGCGGGCTGATGACGACCATTCACGCGGTGACCAACGACCAGGTTGTGCTGGACGCACCTCACAAGGACCTTCGCCGCGCGCGCGCCTGCTACGAGTCGATGATACCAACCAAGACCGGCGCCGCGGCCGCTATCGGCCTGGTTATTCCCGAGTTGAAGGGCAAGCTTGACGGCATGGCTATCCGGGTGCCCACTATCACGGTCAGCGTGGTGGATCTGGTCTGCAATGTGTCCAAGGCAACATCCGTAGACGAAGTCAACGCCGCGATGAAAGCGGCCTCCGAAGGACCGATGCAAGGGGTGCTGGGGTACAGCGACGAGCCTCTGGTGAGCGTGGACTTCCGGCAGGATCCCCGGAGTTCTATCCTTGACGCAACCTACACCAAGGTAATTGACGGGAAGTTCATCAAGACGATGGCCTGGTACGACAACGAGTGGGGCTACTCCTGCCGTTGTGTGGACCTCTTCCGCGTCATGGCTGAGAAGGGGTTGTGAGGGCTAAAGAGCATAACCCTCCCTTTCGGGTAGAATAATGCAGTCTATGCGCCGGGGCTTCATTCTTCTCGCCACGTTCTGCGCGTTCTGGTTCGCCGTCAATGCCGCCCAGGCGGCATCCGGCGTAACCGGCGGCTTTGAGCTGACGTTCACGCGCAATCCCGACAACAATCCCGAGCCTATGCTGGAGATTACGCTCACCGGCACCTTCGCGTCCGCCGGTGCCGACTTCTTCGCCGAGGCCACTTACCCCCTGCCCGGCGGCAGTTCTGAGACGGCACAGTTCATCTACCAGGGCGCAAAGAAAAGAGCCTACTTCATCTATCCCGAGACCCTGAACTACCAGGAGCTCACGCTGGACAAAGGGCTGCATACGCTCGTTGCCTTCATCCCGCAGGCGGCGCAGACCGTGTTCACCGCGGGGCTGGACGGAGTATCCTCGCTCAAAGCGAAGCTCAAGCCTCTTGGCCCGGAGACCATCGCCGGCGAGAAGCTCACCGCTTACGCTGTGGTGCTGCCGGAGGGTACGCCGGCACAGGTGCAGCCCCCGGACGGCCGCCCCTGGACGATAAAGATGTACTTCGGAGCGGACAGGAAACTCAAAGCAGTGCGCGTGTCCACCAGCGTTTCCAGCCTGCTGCTTAAGCTCACAACGGTGACGCTACTGGAGGTGCCGGCCTCCCGATTTGCCCTGCCGAACGAATACTACCCGCTGGAGCCCATCAACGCACGCTCGGTGGCGGAGAAACAC
>CAZXPM010000052.1:7468-9537 GCA_964643155.1 uncultured Planctomycetales bacterium
AGATTGACCAGAAACTTCTGCGCGACATAGAGGACGCGCGGCTTGAGAGCTCCTTGCTGGCGTACCTCGGGTTTATCAGTAACATCGCGATACTGGAGCCCGAGGAAGTGGAGGAGCTGATGGCGGTCATGCGCGATCCCGCAAGGACTGAAGAGGAGCGGCTGGCAGCCAGGGAGAAGCTCGTTCTGGCCAACACCCGTCTGGTCATCAACATCGCCCGCCAGTATTACCACACTGGCATCCACCTCATGGATCTCATCAGCGAGGGGACCATTGGCCTGATGGTCGCGGTGGAGAAGTTCGACCCAAAGAAGGGCTTCCGCCTCTCTACATACGCAACCTGGTGGATTCGCCAGCGCATCCTGCGCTACATCGTCAACAACCAGTATCTGATCCGCGTGCCCGAGCACGTCATTGACAAGATAAACCGGCTCAACCGCGCAAGTGTAAGGCTGCGCGCCACGCTGGAGCGTGATCCTACAGTGGAAGAGCTGGCGGAGGAGACCGGCTTGACCCTGGAGGACATTGAAAAGTACGCCGCCTCGCTTCCCAGCATCTACTCCCTGGAGGAGTCCTTTGAAAGCTCGGACAAGGACGATTCCCGCGGCCAGGGAATGCACGAGCGCATAGGCAGCGGCGAAGATATCATCATGCACGTGCTCAACCGCAAGGCGGTCTCACAGATGATGAAGCTGCTGGATGACAAGGAGAAGCTCGTCATCCGCCTCCGCTACGGTCTGTCTGATGACCAGGACCCGCTGGCGCCGGTTTCAGAGGAGAGCCAGACGCTGGAGCAGATCGCCCAGAGTATGGGTGTGAGCCGGGAACGGGTGCGCCAGATTGAGCGCATTGCGCTGCAGAAGATAAAGAAGAGGTTCCTCCGCCACCAGTGAATGCGCAACCACCTGCCGGATACCTGCGCCTGTCCACTGCTGAGCTGGAAGCGCGTTCCCACGCTTTGCGTGAGCTGCTCAACCCCTGTGTCCTCTGCCCCCGTGAATGCCAGGTTGAACGGCTGAACCACAGGCGCGGCGAGTGTGGCGGGGGGCGGCTGGCCAAGGTCAGTTCCCACAACCTCCACTTTGGCGAGGAGCCCTGCCTGGTGGCGCAGGGCGGCAGCGGCACCATCTTCCTGGGCGGCTGCAACCTGCACTGCCTTTTCTGCCAGAACTACCCCATCAGCCAGCTCCGCCACGGCGTGGAAGTGGAGCCCGCGCGGCTGGCGAGCATGATGCTCTCACTGCAGCATGAGGGCGCGGAGAACATCAACTTCGTCACTCCCACCCACTACACTGCGCAACTGGTGGCCGCCCTCATCCTCGCCCGCGAGATGGGCCTGCGCTTGCCGCTGGTGTGGAACTCCGGGGGCTACGAGCGGCTGGAGGTCATCCGCCTGCTGGACGGCATCGTGGACATTTACCTCCCGGACGCGAAGTACTCGGACGACGCGCTGGCGCTGCGGCTGAGCGATGCCGAGGGTTACAGCGCAGCCAACCGCGCGGTTATCACAGAGATGTGGCGGCAGGTGGGTCCGCTGCAGCTCAACGAACGCGGCGCGGCCCGGCGGGGCCTGCTCGTGCGGCATCTGGTGCTGCCGGGACAACTGGAAAACACCCGCGGCGTGCTGGAGTTCCTGGCGGGGCTGGATGAGCACCGGCGCGTGGCGGTGAGCGTGATGGCCCAGTACTTCCCGGCCTACCGGGCGGTGCAGGACGAGGCGCTGAACCGCCGCCTAACCCGCGAAGAGTGGAAGCAGGTCTCCGCCTGGGTGCACGAACTCGGCCTCACCGAAGGCTACCTCCAGCAGCGGTGAAAGCTCCATGGTAGAATCGACACATGAGCACCTACCGGTTCTCTGTCGTAATTGAGAAGGACGCGGACGGCTACTTCGCCTTCTGCCCGCTGCTTCAGGGATGCTATTCACAGGGCGACAGCCATGAGGAAGCCATGCAGAATATTAAGGACGCCATCCGCCTCCACGTGGAGGATCGCGTGGCGAACGGTGAAGACATCCCCACTCTGGACTACGTATCGCTCAGCACAGTGGAGATGGAGCTTTGACGCCTCGG
>CAZXPM010000053.1:0-5068 GCA_964643155.1 uncultured Planctomycetales bacterium
GCGCTCCTCATTTTCCGCCCGTCACCACCACCGCACTGCCGGTGTTGCTGCTATCCGCCGGGGATTCTGCTTCGCGCTCGGCTGGAGTTTCGTCCTGAGGCTTCTCCTTCTTCTCGCCCTTGATGCGCTTCAGCGCCTGGTCAATATCCTCCAGGTACTTCGGCGGTATCTTGACGGTCACCGTTCCAGCTCCGTTGACCTCAATGTCTTCCGAGTCCGAGTAGTAGAGAATCTGCTGGCCGTAGAACTCCTGGTTCTCCTTGTCAACGAAGTAGGCATTCCCGTTGGCCACGAACTTCTTCTCGGAATCGGTGTAAAGCACTTCGTCCGCCCGCACGAGGCGGTTCTCCTGCTTGGCCCGGACGTTGCCCGCCGCGTGAAAGTCGTTGCGATTCAGGAACACGACCATGCGGTCGCAACTGATATCGGACTCTTCCTGCAGTATCTTCTTCAGCTCCTCCTCCTTCACCGCATCCAGCAGGTTCTCCTCAAACATCCACTTGCCGCTCTTCTGCCACACCCGCACGCCGCCCTCAATGAACAGCGCCCGCTGTGTTCCCGGCATGCCGGTCTGGCGGTAGTAGCCGAAATACACGGCCTCGTCTGCTTCCGCCAGGCGGTTCTCCTGGACAATGGTCGTCCGGGCGAAAGTGCGCACATAGTCATCGCTCCAGTAATACTCCACATCTTCCGTGGTGAACCAGGTGCGCTCCTTGCGCATCACCTGCAGGGCTTTGTCCTCGTTGGGTTTGGGTTCGCTCGGGAGTATCGTGCCCTTGATGTTGCCTATCGCCTTCATCCACTCGGAGTCTACGTGGACTTCTATGTGGTTGGCGAACACCTCCACTTCCTTGCGCTTGAAGAAAAGCTGGCGGGGATCAGGCTCGTAATCGCTGATGCGCACTTCCTTTCCGTCAGGCCCCACCACTCTGAACGGCCTGTTGTGGAAGCGCGAAGTGGCCAGGATTATCTGCTTCTTACGGTCGTAGAGCAGCTTCTCGGCGGTCATCGTCACCCGCTTGAAGTCTTCCAGCTTCAGCTCCTGCTTCACCAGGTCATGCCTCTCAAAGAGCTTCTGGTCTTCCAGCTTCGCCACCCAGAGGAAGACGTGGCCTACCGCTTCAATGTGGTCCAGGTTCTTGTCGGACTGCATGTAGTCGGTCTGGACATAGTTCCCGTCTTCGGTGAGGAGCTTGGCGCCTTCGGGGAAAACGAACCGCTGGTAGTAGTCGTACCAGATGACGCGGGTCGTCACTACGTCAACGTCGTCCGCCGTCCGCATTTCCAGCCCCTCGGACATCTCCATATTGCGGGAGTCCCGGTTGTACTCCAGCTTGCCAACCTTGGCCGTGAGCGAAGGCTCGCCCTCGTCGTAGAAGTTGGCGGTGGTGTTAATGAAGGTCACCAGGTCCTTGGCTTCGTCCACCGTCACGGTCTCGGCCTGGATGTCCCAGACCTTCTCGCCTTCCACGTTGAAGCCCTTCATCTCCGGCGTTTCCAACTGCAGGGTGTACCGCTCCGCCCGCTGGCGCTCCAGAATGCGCTGCACCTCGCGGTCGCTCAGCCTGAACACGACCAGAACCAGCAGCATAAACAACACCAGGGCGAGCGTTTCCAGCACGATACGCAGGCGTGCGCCACGCCGCTCGCGGCGAGCGAACTGCTCTCTTTCGCGCGTGTCATTAGGAGGTCTCAAGCCCGTTCCGATTATATCACCGCAATTGATGCCGGAAGCGCCGGCATATCTGATAGAATCGGTTTCTTAGACGCATTCGCAACCCGCTTTGTTGGAGCAAACAATGAAATACGAAATCGCCGACCCCACCCTAGCATCTCAGGGAAAGACGCGCACCGTGTGGGCCGCCTCCGAAATGCCGGTGCTGGCAGCCATCACCCGCCGCTTCAAGCAGGAGCAACCACTGAAGGGCCAGCGCATTGCCGCCTGCCTGCACGTCACTTCCGAGACGGCAAACCTGATGGTGGCACTCAAGAAGGGGGGCGCGGAGCTGCATCTCTGCGCCTCCAACCCGCTTTCCACCCAGGACGACGTGGCAGCGCACCTGGTGAAGCACCACGGCATCGCCGTGTCCGCCGTGCACGGGGCCACCCGGACGCAGTATTACCGCCACATCAAGAACGCCCTGGCAATCAAGCCCACTATCACGATGGACGACGGCTGCGACCTGGTCACCACACTCCAGCAGATGGGGCCCAAGCGCTGCGGGCAGGTAATTGGGGGAAGCGAAGAAACCACAACGGGCGTTATCCGCTTGCAGGCGATGGAAGCCGAAGGGGTGCTGCCCTACCCCATCATCGCGGTGAACGACGCGATGACCAAGCACTTCTTTGACAACCGCTACGGCACCGGGCAGAGCACCATTGACGGCATTCTGCGGGCCACCAACACGCTGCTGGCGGGAAAGGTGTTTGTGGTCGCGGGATACGGCTGGTGCGGGCGCGGCCTGGCGATGCGGGCGCGAGGGATGGGTGCACGGGTGCTCATCACGGAGATTGACCCGGTGAAGGCGCTGGAGGCGGCCATGGACGGCTACGAAGTGGTGCCGATGGAGCAGGCGGCCCCGCAGGGAGACGTGTTTGTGACCGTGACCGGCTGCCGCGATGTTATCCGGAAAGAGCACTTCGCACGGATGAAGAACGGTGCGCTCGTCGCGAATTCCGGCCATTTTGATGTGGAAGTAGATGTGGCCGGGCTGCGCCAACTGGCGAAGAAGGTGCGGAAGTCCCGGGAGAACGTGGAGGAGTTTGAGCTAACACGCGGGCGCACCATCAAGCTGCTGGCCCAGGGGCGGCTGGTGAATCTGTCGGCCGCCGAAGGTCACCCCGCCGCGGTAATGGACATGAGCTTCGCCAACCAGGCACTGTGTGCTGAGTATCTGGTTAAGCGCGCCGGGAAGCTGGAGCGGAAGGTCTACCCCGTACCGGGTAGGATTGACGCACAGGTAGCGCGGCTGAAACTGGCAGCCATGGGGCTCAAGATTGACCGGCTGACGCCAAGGCAGAAGGAGTACCTCTCCAGCTTTGACGAAGGGACCTAACGACAGCTACGCCTGCCCGCCACCCCTGCCGCCAGCCGGGAAGCCCTGCGGGCCGGGGCCCTTGCGCGCCTGACGCATCATGTTGTTCACGAAGCGCATCTTCTCAATTTCCAGCACCGAGACGACACGCATGTCGTTGGACTTGCCGTCCACCTTGACCTCAACGCTGCCGTCGTTGTAGAAGTCAATGTTGAGCGTGTACTTACCCACAACCTTGCGATTCTTGGGAACGTTACCTTCCATTTATCCTCCTTCCAGGATCTTACGAATTGCCTCCAGCGCCTTTGCCCGGTGACTCACCGCCCGCTTTTCCTCCAGGGTGCACTCCCCGAAGGTCTTGCCGAACGGCTCGTAGTAGAACACCGGGTCGTAACCGAAGCCAGAAGAACCGCGCGGTTCATCCGCTATGCATCCGCGCACCTCTCCTTGCACTTCTGCCACCACCTCCCCGCTGCGCACCAAGGCCATCGCAGAAACAAAGCGCGCCCTGCGGGCTTCGGGGCTATTGCACCCGCACTCCCGTAGCTTCGCCAGTAGCAGCTCAATCCGCTCGGGATCGGAGGCGGCCACCCGGCTGGAGCGCACACCGGGAAAACCGTTGAGGGCAAACACCTCCAGCCCGGCGTCCTCCGCCAGAACGTAGGCACCCTCCCGCAAGTGAGGCGCCAGCGCTTGGTTGTAGGCGAGCGCTTTAACCCTGGCGTTGGCCGCAAACGTATCTTCACTCTCCTCGGGCTCTGCGACCGGCGGAAAAGCACTAAGGCCCACCAGGCGCGCAACCCCCGCAAACCGCCCCTCGGCTTCACGCAGTTTGCCTGCGTTCCTGGTAGCGAAAACCACCACAGGAAGCGACGCGCTTTCAGCATTAGCTGGGCCCACTTGAGCTATTATATCAGCCGCCGCAGCGCAGGACACGGCGCACTGTGCGACGGTGCTGCCGGGTGGCGTGAGGCACAAGCGGCAACAAGAGAATCGCGTACTCCATGTACCCGCTGAACCGGTTTCGGCTGGATCTCGTGCTGCAAACACCTACTGGGTTCAGAAACGGTGTTCGTTCTGCGTGCCGCACTGTTGTGGCGGGCACCGCCTGATGTTGAAGCTCCATGCAGACATCCACGCTGGCCGTGTGCCCGAAACAAAGGCCTGAGCACGCTCACTTGCGCTATAATCCCGCCATGTCCACACTTGAGAATCTCCAATCGCAGCTTGATTCGTTTCGCACCTCCACGCTTGAACAGGTTGAGTTCATCTACGTGGAAACACACTCCATACGCGCCGCGGCCCGCGACCGCAAGATTGAGAACATCCAGGAGAGCCGCAGCCGCGGACTGGGCATCCGTGCCCTGGGCGGGCACCGGATGGCCTTTACCCACACCAACGACCTGTCGGCACCAGGCCTGGAGGCGGCCCGCAGGATGCTGGAAGAGTCTATCGCCGTCAGCGAGCCGGACGAGCACCACGCGCTGGCCACGCCCGAGCCGACGGCTGATGCCGAGCTGGAGCTGTCCGACGGGGGCGAGCCAAACGTCGCAGCCCTCAAGGAGCGCGCGATGGAAGTTGAGGCCGCCGGTTTGGCGGTTGAAGGCATCGCCAAGGTAGAGACCACGGCTGAGGCAAGGACCACTACGGCGATTCTCCTCAACACCAACGGGGTTGTCTGCGAAGAACACTCAACGCGCTACGTGCAATCAGCCGCCGCTCATGCGCACCGGAATGAACTGAAGGAAGTCGCCTGGAGCCGCAACTACACCTGTCATCAGGATGACCTCATGCCACCGGAGGGAATCGGGCGGGAGGCGGCGTTGTGGTCCATCGGGCTGCTGGGCTCCACCCCTCTGGCGAGCAAGGAGCGCACGGTGGTCTTTCTCCCCATGGCGGCGGGACAGATGCTTGGCTTTTACGCTGCTGCGCTGGACGGAGAGATGGTCAACCTGGGAGCGACGTTCCTGGTAGGCAAGGCAGGGGAGCGCATCGGCTCGGAACTGGTGAACATCGTGGAGGCTCCGCACCTG
>CAZXPM010000053.1:5078-8663 GCA_964643155.1 uncultured Planctomycetales bacterium
GAGAAGGCGTCCCCACTAGCTCCAAGGACGTAGTACAGGGCGGGGTGCTCAAATGCTACTTCCACAACCTCTACTCCGCCAACAAGGCTGGCGTGTCTCCCCAGGGGAACGCGACGCGGAACGGCTACTCTTCGTTGCCGGGAATCGGCAGCTTCAATCTACACATCTCTAACGGCCTGACCCCCTTTGAGGAGCTTATCGCCGATATTGATGACGGCCTGCTGGTCTATTACATCATGGGCCACGGCCCGGACCTGGCTTCGGGAACATTCTCCGCCGGCGTGAAGGGCTGGCATATTGAACACGGCAAGGTGGCCAAGCCCGTGGCCCAGGTCACAATCAGCGGCAGCATGCTTGACATACTGAATGACCTGGAAGGCGTAGCAGATGACCTTGACCTGATGCGGCCGTACAGCTCACCTTCGCTGCGCATCAAGAAAATGAGCGTGAGCGGCACCTAACGGTGGAGCGGCTGCTGTACGCTGCGGCGGTGGCGGCACTCCTGGCGGTGGCGGCCGGCTCATTTGAGCTGGTCACCATCGGCGGAGCCATAGCGGGCGCTGCGGTCGCCTTTGCGCTCTGCGCTTCGCTTGGCCTCCCCGGGTTGCTAATGCTCCTTGCGTTCTTCCCGCTCACCTCCGGCCTCTCCTACGCCCTTGCCAGGGTTGCCGCCCGCGGCAAGCCGGGGACAAAGGCCGCCGCGCCGCTTGACAGACTGAAGAGAGGCGCGGCGCAGGTACTCGCCAACGGCGCAGTAGCAGCATTCCTGGCCGCTTACCACGCGCTCACTTCTCCGAACGGCCTTGTTCTCATTGAAGGAAAAGAGCGGCTCACAGGTGACGCCTGCAGCCTGCTCTTCACCGCCGCCATCGGCCCGCATAACGCCCTCTTCCCCGCCGTGGCGGCTGCGCTGGCCAGCGCCGCAGCCGACACCGCCTCGCATGAAGTCGGCGCTGCCTTGCGGGGGCGCACGGTGCGGCTACCACAGTTCCAGCGCGTGGAACCGGGCACTACGGGCGGAGTGAGCTGGCAGGGCTCGCTGATCGCGGTCATGACCATTGCAGGTTTCGCGCTGCTGGCGCATTATCTCGGGCTCGCCCAGGGCTGGAGGGAGGTCGCCGCCGTCGGCGCAGGAGCGGTGTGCGGCAACCTGACAGACACGCTGGCCGGAGGCCTGGTTGAAGGCCGCGTCAAATGGTGGGGTAACAGCTTGACGAATCTGGCGGGAACCGCCGCAGCGGCAGCCGTTGCGCTGGCCATCGCGCTCTAGGGCCTTCCGCCTACAGCCGGCGGCCGAATGCGAAGTGCTTGCTGTAATAGGCTTCGGAGAGCGAGGAGATTCCGACCTTGCCCAACGACATGCTCGCGTGGATGAAACGCCCGCCGCCCAGGTAGATCCCCACATGGGACAGGAAACCCGGGTCGCGCCAATCGCGGAAAAACACCAGGTCGCCAGGGCGAAGCTGGCTGCGGGAGACCATTAACCCCTCTTTCGCCTGATAAGACGCACGGCGCGGCAGATTCAACCCCTGCTTGGCGGCCGCCTGGCACACCAGCCCCGAGCAGTCAATGCCGCTCATGCTGTTGCCACCCAGCACGTACCTGGCACCAGTGTAGCGCTGGGCGTCCCGGATAAACCGGCCCGGGTCCAGCCGGGGAACGTAGCCGGTGTTCTCGCTGTACGAGGTGGGATAGCGCTTGCCGATGCAGTAACCGTCGTTGGCCCTCTCGCCGCCGCCGCTGCGCGACGAGGACCGCAATGAGCCGAACAGTTGCTCATCCGGGTGGGTTGTCCCCAGCCGCATGACTTCGCGGCGGCGGTCAATAACCTTGGGCTGCGGCGGCAAGTAGTCAATGAACTCCACCGCAAACTGGTCAACATACAGGAAGGACTCCATCACCGGGTCCTTCACCAGGAAGAAGCTCCCGACCCGTTCCACCACTTCCAGCACCTCAAACAGCTCGGTTTCGCGGATAACCCGGCTGCGGTGGCTGGGAGCGGCTGTGAGCGCAGCGGATGAAGAAATCACGCGGACGTACTCGGCGGCAGGAGCGTCCGTGGAAGCCTGCGCCATCGGCACCATCAGCAGCGCGAGCAGCCCTCCCAGGGCAATCCCTCGCCTGATGTATAGGCATGCCGCCATGGTTTTAGCGTTTGCTGAACTGGAAGCGCTTGCGGGCACGTTTACGGCCGTACTTCTTGCGTTCCTTCGCACGGGGGTCGCGTTTTAGCAGGCCTTCCTTCTTGAGAGCGGGACGATAGTCGGGGTTGATATGTTCCAGATAACGCGCAATCCCCAGGCAGATGGCATCGGCCTGGCCGGTAATGCCGCCACCCTCTACGCGGGCATATACATCAAACTTCTCTTCCAGCCCGAGAGCGCGCAAGGGTTCCAGCACCTTAAGCTGGCCATAGGGCAGAGCGAAATAGTCGGACAAAGGACGCTGGTTGACCAGCACGTTACCGCTGCCGGGCTTGAGATACACCCGCGCAACAGCGGTCTTCCGGCGACCTACCGTGATATGTTGCCTTTCTTCAGCCATGGTTTATGTTAGACCTTTGTTTTGCCAAGTTGTTCGGGCGACACCACAACGGGCTTCTGCGCCTGGTGCGGGTGGTCGGCTCCGGCATACACCTTCAGCTTGGTTATGAGCCGGTCGCCGAGCTTGTTGTGCGGGAGCATTCCGCGCACAGCGTCCATCACGACCTTACGCGGCGATTTCTTCATCTTCTCCGCGAAGGTAATGGACTTCAGCCCGCCGATGTAGCCGCTGTGGCGGTAGTAGATCTTGGAGTTCTCCTTGCCGGCGGTCAGCCGCACCTTGCCGGCGTTCACTACCACCACGAACGCGCCCGTGTCCTGCCCCGGAGTGAAAGTGGGCTTGTGTTTGCCCATCAGGAGCCTGGCCACGCCCGCGCACAGGCGGCCGAGAACCTGGCCCTCGGCGTCCACCACGTACCACTCGCGTTCCACATCAGATTTAGTGTAATACGGCGTCTTATAAGTCATCAGTATCACCGCTCGTTCCGTCCTCATCAGCGCTTTCGTCCAGCCCTTCATACAGCAGCCGCTCCGGATAGTGCACACCAGTTAAGGTGAGCCCACGCCCCGGCATATTGGTGAACTGCACCCGCTCCTGCCGTTCCAGCGCCCCGGCTAGCTGGGCCAGCTGCAACCTCCCCGTTCCGATATCCATCAACGCGCCCACCAGCAGGCACACCATCCGGCGCAGGAAGCGATTCGCGCTGATCTTGAATGTCAGCAGCCTGCCGCGTTCAACGAGCCGGCACTGGTATACCTCGCAGACGGGGTTCTTCAAGCCGTCGTCCTTAACCGCGAAAGACGAAAAATCGTGCTCTCCGACCAGCAACTGCGAGGCCAGCTTCATGGCGGGGACGTCCAGCGGATGCGGGAAGTGGGCGGCAAACCGGACATAGCGGATGTCGGGCCTCTTTCCACGGTCAACCCGGTAGCAGTAATCGCGTCGCCATGCGAAGTAACGGGGATGGAAGTTGCGGGGGACTTCCACCGATTCCACCACTACCAGGTCGCCGGGCAACCGGCTGTTCAGCACATCCGCCAG
>CAZXPM010000053.1:8673-9510 GCA_964643155.1 uncultured Planctomycetales bacterium
GTATGATGGGACCGGTTTCCACGGCTCCCAGATACAGCCGGGGCACCACCGCCAGGACCGCGTTGTGCGTCGCGTGGACGCCCGCATCGGTGCGGGAGGCAAACAGGAGCCGGACCTTCCGCCCAATGATCTCTGAAAGCGCTTCTGTCAATGTTCCTTGCACCGTGCGCACCCCCGGCTGTATCTGGGAGCCGTGGAAACCGGTCCCATCATACTGGACAACCAGCAAAATGCGCTGTGTTGGTGCCGTCAATTCCCAGCGAACCTACTCGCTGCCGGTATCCGGAAAGCCGATCACCGACAACCGGGCAATTATCGAACCGTCTCCGCGACGGCGCTTGATTCGCACCACCTTTGTATATCCGCTCTGGCGGTCCTTAGCCGCCGGAACAACCCTGGTCATCAGTGCCTTGAACGGGCGCTTGCCGTGGACGCCCCGCGCGACACTGCGCAAGTCGGCCAGGGAGCCGCGCTTGGCCTTCGTTATCAGCCGCTCAGCCACTGACTGGGTAGCCTTGCACCGGGCCAGCGTGGTCTCAACATGCCCGTCAATAAACAGACGGGATACCAGGCCGCGCAGCATCGCCAGCCGCTGGTCAGTCGGCCTTCCGAGTTTCGCCACTCCTTTCTTGTGACGCATTCGCGCTAGTCCTCCTTCTCCGACAGGAATAGCCCGAGCTCGGCCAGCTTGTTAACTATCTCCACCAGCGATTTCTCGCCGAAGTTCTTGATGCTCATGAGCTGCTCGGGGGTGAACTCCAGCAGCTCCCTCACGGTTCGCACCTTGGCGGCGGTCAAGCAGTTGTAGGCGCGGCTGGAAAGCCCCAAGTCCTCCAC
>CAZXPM010000054.1:0-8245 GCA_964643155.1 uncultured Planctomycetales bacterium
TGGCCGCAGCCTGAGCCGCGCTCGCGATACTGGTGCTCGCGTCAGTGCTGCCGTCGTCCACGATGAGAGCGGTGAGGCCGCCCGGGTGAGCAGTCCTGGCGGCAACCGCGCCAAGGCGCGGCAGCAACAGCGGCAGGGCTTCCGCCTCGTTGTAGCAGGGAAGCAGCACCCACAGGCGCGGCATATCCCAGTCTAGCACACGGTAGGCCGGTGGTATAATCAATCCGCCACGCCGATCCGCGTGACACATCGGTCTGCACGCTTGGAGGGAGCTGCATGAACGTCCTAGTGCTATTCGTCATCGCTTTGGCGGTTCACGCCTTCGGTCAGTTCGTTTATGCCCGGTACATCGCGCGCGCATTCCCCGTGGACGACGCGCGCCCGACCCCGGCGCATACCGAGGAGGACGAGCTGGATTACATACCCGCCCGGCCGGTGGTGCTGTTTTCGCACCACTTCGCCACGATTGCGGGTGCCGGCCCCATCGTGGGCCCAACCATCGCCGTCATCTACGGGTATGCGCCCGCGCTGCTGTGGGTTGTGCTTGGCGCGGTGTTCATGGGAGCGGCGCATGACTACACCTCGCTTCTGGTGAGCCTTCGTGAGAAGGGGCGGAGCATCGCGGAGGTGACGGGGCGCACGACCGGGAAGCTGGGCTTCTTTCTCTACATCGCCTTCACCATCCTGCTCATCATCCTGGTGACGGCGGCGTTCCTTAACCTGTCGGTGAACGCGCTCACCAGCTATTACCCCGCCGTGGCGTTCCAGTTGGAGGGCGGCAGCGTGTTCCCCGTGCACACGTTTGTGAAAGACGGCGTGCAGCAGTTGCGCATCGGCGGCATCGCGACCACCAGCGTGATTGTCATGACGGCCTTCGCGCCCCTGCTGGGTTTCTTCCTGCGCAAGCGGTGGTTGAGCACGGCGGTGGCTGTGCCCGTCGCGCTGGTGGTGGCGGCGGCATCCGTATGGATCGGCCTGCACTTCCCGGTTTCTTTCGGGGGAATGGAGGAGACAACCATCCGGCTGCTGTGGATGCTCATCCTCAGTGTCTACGTTTTCTTCGCCGCGGCCATTCCGGTGTGGCTCATTCTCCAGCCGCGCGATTTCGTGAACGCCTTCCTGCTCTACGGCGGGATTGCGCTGCTGGCGCTGGCAGTGCTGTTCGGCGGTTTCCACGGAATGAACATGGAAGGGATGAAGGCCTGGAACGTGGCTGAGGGCACCAGGCACCTGGGCCTTATCTGGCCGATCCTCTTCATTACTATCGCCTGCGGGGCTATTTCGGGCTTCCATTCACTGGTATCCAGCGGGACGACCGCCAAGCAGTGCGAGCGGGAGCGCCACGCCGTGGTCATAGGCTACGGCGGGATGATCCTGGAGTCCATCCTCGCAGTGCTGGTCATCATCGCGCTGGTGGCGGGCCTGGGAGCGGTCAAGTACATGACGGTGGCCTATCCTGAGGGCGGGGGCGGCAACTTCGTGCTGGCCTTTGCCATGGCTATGGGCGGATTATTGCAGAAAGGGCTGCACATCCCCCTCTATATGGGAACAATCTTCGGTATTCTCATGCTGGAAGGGTTTCTCATCACTACGCTGGACAGCGCCGTGCGGTTGAACCGCTACCTGCTGGAAGAGCTGTGGAAGTTCCTCTTCCACGAACGCACGCCCTGGCTGCTCAAACAGCCGAACTTCAATGCAGCGGTTTCGTGTGTGCTGATGTTCCTGCTGGCATACAGCAACGGGGTGAAGGCTATCTGGCCGCTGTTTGGCACCGCCAACCAGATGATGGCCGCGCTGGCGCTTATCACCGTGTCGTTGTGGCTGCTTTACCGGGGCCGGCCTGCCTGGTACACGATATACCCGGCGCTGTTCATGGTCGCCACCACGGTCGCATCGGTGGTCATCATCACCTGGGGCAACCTGAAGAAACTCTCAGCGGGGTATTCAGGCAACTTGCTCACTCTGGTGCTGTTTGGCGTGATTCTGCTGGTCTTCAGCCTGGGAGTAGTGTGGCTGGGGGTGCTCAAGGCGCTGGAGTTCCGGCGCGGGGAGCACCTGCGGGCGGCCTAGGACGGGGGACAGGATGGCTGTTTCGCGTTATCCTGGCTGAACCTCGCCGCACTCTTGCAGCAGCTTCGTGAAATCTGTTACTATACAGTGCCGATTCGCCTAACTATCCGGGAGGAGCTCTCGCATGAACATTGTTGTATTGACCAAGCTCGTGCCAGATACAGAAGCCCGGCTGTCCATCTCCGGGGACAGGGTCAACCTGTCCGGCGTGGAGCTGGTGGTCAGCCCCTTTGACGAGTACGGGCTGGAAGAGGCTATCCGCATCAAGGAAGCCAGTGAAGGGACCACCGTCTATGCATTGATGGTGGGGCCGGAGGCCGGACGCAAGCAGATAGTCAACTGCCTGGCGCTGGGCGCGGACGAGGCCATCGTGATTGACGACCCCGCCATCACCGGTAGCGACCCGCACGCGCTGGCGCGGGTGCTGGTGGGGGAGATCAAGAAGCTGGAGCCGGCCGTGGTGTTCGCCGGCAAGCAGGGCGTGGATTACGACTGGGGGCTTACCCCCATCGCGGTGGCCGCGCAGCTAGGCTGGCCGCATGTGGGCGTGGTGAAGGAGTTCAAGCCCGACTTCGGCGCCGGCACCTTCACCGCGGTCACCGAATCGGACGAGGGAGACCTGACTTTCGCTGGCACGCTGCCGGTGGTGGTGACGGCGGAAAAGGGGCTCAACACTCCGCGTTACGCCTCGCTCAAGGGCATCATGGGCGCCAAGAAAAAGCCGTTCAACGTGCACAAGCTGGCCGACACCGGCGTGGACGCCGCCCAGGTGGGTCCGGAAGCGGCCACGGTGGAAGAGGTGAAGGCCTCTCATCCGCCGGAGCGGCCGGCGGGGCGCATCATTGAGGGCGACGACCTTTCCCAGGTGGTCGCCGAGCTGGTCAGGGCGCTGCGCGAAGAAGCGAGGGTAATCTAAGGAGCTCACCATGCCGAAGACGCTTATCTATCTGGAAACCAAGGGCGACAGCCTGAAGAAAATATCCTACGAAATGCTCACGGCCGCGAAGCAGCTCGGAGACGAGCTCGCAGGCGTGATTTCCACCGCCAGCGACACGGCGCTGAACGCCGCCGGCGCGCTGGGGCTGGCGAAGCTGTGGAACCTCGCGCCGGCGGACGGCAAGCTCTATGCGGCTGAGGCCTTTGCCGCCGGGCTGAAGAAGCTGGCGGCAGCAGAGCAGGCGGACTACGTCCTGTTCGGCCAGACCACCATCGGCCGCGACCTGGCCGCGCGCTTCGCCGCCGAGAGCGGCTACGGCTTCATCAACGACATCACCGGCATTGAACCTGGTGAGCCGCCGGTGTTCACCAAGCCGCTGTATGCGGGCAAGGCTATCGGGCAGTTCCGGTTCAAGGGTGAGCCGCCGCATGTTCTGACCATCCGGCCGAACATCTTCGGGGCGGCGGAAGCCGCCGGCGGCGCGGTGGCGGCGGAGACGGTGCAGCCTGACTTCAGCGCGGCGCGGTCGGTGCTCACGGCGGTTGCCGAGAGGGCTGCCGGTACCGTGGACCTGCGCGAGGCCACCATAATCATCTCCGGCGGTCGCGGTCTCGGCGACGCCGCCAACTTCAAGCTGCTGTACGATTTCGCTGAGAAGCTGGGCGCAGCCGTCGGCGCGTCACGCGCCGTCGTGGATGAAGGCTGGATTGAGCACGCCCACCAGGTCGGCCAGACCGGCAAGACGGTGAACCCGGCGCTTTACATTGCCTGCGGCATCTCCGGCGCCATCCAGCACCTGGCGGGGATGCAAACGAGCAAGTGCATTGTGGCGATTAACACTAACGAGGGAGCGCCCATCTTCAAGGTCGCCGATTACGGTATCGTGGGCGACTGCAAAGAAGTTGTTCCGCTATTGCAGGCGGAGCTGCTGAAAGCGCTGGGGTAGTTCTGAATGCGCTAAAGTAGCGCATATGCTCGTCCAGACCCACGATCCGGAGAAGGTCATCGCGGCGGTGGCGGAGGAGCCGGCGCATGCGTTCATTCTGCGTTACTGGATGGAATCACTCAACCGCGAGGCCCAGCAGCCCGCTGGCTTCCTGCTCA
This sequence comes from uncultured Planctomycetales bacterium, assembly GCA_964643155.1. GTDB lineage: Bacteria > 4484-113 > 4484-113 > 4484-113 > 4484-113 > CAZKNJ01. The sequence goes on from CAZXPM010000054.1 coordinate 4,112, forward strand.
CTGACAGCCCCGATGATCCCACGCTGCTGGTGCTGCAAAGCGGTGCGCAGATCTTCGCGCTGGCGCGCAGGCTGGAAGGCTACAAGCGGATAGCGGAGGACTTGCTGCACGAGCGCATCCGGCAAACGCCCCCGTGGCCGGACAAGGCGGCCGCCGGGGCGTGGAAGCACTCGCTGCTGGGGAAGGGCCTGTTCGTGAACAGCTCGCCGCTGGTGCTGTGGGAGTTCATGCTGGCTGCAGGGTTTGAGAGCCTGGGCGAAGAGCATGCCCACCATGCGTACCTCTGGGTGGTTGAAGGTGAACCGCGCTTCAGCCGTCTGGTGAAGCATCCCTGCCGGGTGGGCGAAGGCGAGGAGCTGTGGGATGAGCTGCGCCGGGGGATCCACTACGACCCTGAGGGCGAGTATGTGCGGAGCTGCGTGCGGCGGGGGCCGAGTTTTGTGTGCGAGGTAGGGGGCGAGAAGGTGTGCTGGTCAGCCACGCACCTGAACGGCACCATGGCGATGATCTACACCCCGCCGGAGCACCGGCGGAAGGGCTACGCCAAATCGCTGGCGGCGTTCCAGCTGGACTACATGCTGCGGGAGTACGGCCTGGCCTGCGCCCATGTGGTGTCAACGAACATTGAGAGCAGGAACCTGATGGAGTCCCTGGGGGCTCGGCGCATCCACGAACCGTGCGTCTGGAGAGTGCTTTACTACCCGGGCGAAGCGGAGAAAGCGCGCCTGCGGGAGCAGGAACGCAAGGCTTCGCAGTAAGCGCCCGTTACTGCCCCGGTTCGGCCGGAGGCGCTTGCGCCTCTCCTTCCATCTGCTTCTGCGCTTCTTCCATTTGCTTCTTGCGCAGCTCCTCGGCTGCCTTCCGCTGTTCCTCAAAGTCGGCTGGCGGCGGTGGCGGCTGGAACTCCGGCAACGGCTGGAAGTCCCCTTCGTAAGCCCAGTAAACTCCCGCGGTCGCCGACTCACCGGGCACGACATTAAGGTACATCCAGATGAGGATCTCACGCCCGTAGGCGTTGAGGATGTACTTCTCGCCGGTCGCGCAGATTTCGCGCATGTTCTCGCCGGCAGCAGCCCGCCGCTTCATCCGCTTAAGGAAGTTGGTGAAGCCGAGCAGGCGGCAATGCCGCGCGGTTTTCTCGGCCAGCGGAAGGTTGGCCTCATCCACCGTCACCGCGACGTGGTACAGCCGGTTGGCGTCGTAGGTGACGGTCACGGCGTACTCCTCGCCGCTGCTGAGCTGGCCCTTGCCGGTTTGGGTCAGGGTCTTCGGCCAGACGACGGTGGTTTCATCACGGGTGAGGCCGACATCGTAAAGCGCGCCCTGGGGCTGGTAAGGGTCCAGCAGGATGCCTGTCTCCGGCATCTTCTCAATACGGGTGAACTCCGCCAGGTCGGCTTCAGTGAACACCATGTCTCCGTCGGCGGAGACGATACCATCGGGGAGCCCCTGGTATTCCGGGGAATCGGGCTCTGTGCTGCATGCTGCCAGAGCCAGCAACGCAGAGATGACCGCAGCGAACTTGATGATTCTCACCGGCCAGGAAGTATATCGCATAGGATGTTCCTCAATCCACTCGCTCGTAGACGACGCGCCCACGGTGGATTGTGTTCAGAACCCCGGCTTGGTGGATGTTGCTTCCGTCCGTCCCCGGCGGCAGAACCACCAGGTCTGCCTGGCAGCCCGGGGCGATGGCGCCATGGGTGCGCTCCATATGGGCAAGGCTGGCGCTTCCCGTGGTGAACAGGGCGACCGCCTGGGCGAAGTCCAGCCGCTCGGCCGGGTTGGAGTGGGTGCAGGCGGCGTGGATGCCCAGCCGCGGATCCAGCGGCGTAATGGGTGCATCGCTGCCGCCTCCGATTATCATGCCGGAGCGCAGGGCGGTCCCGAGGGGATTTCCGGCGAGCGCCCGGTCTTCTCCCAGCGCCTTCACGTAAACCCGGGGCTTGCCCCAGTAGTGGTCAAAGGCAGGCTGCATGCCGCTGGCCACGCCCAGCCCGGCGGCGCGGGCGCACTGCTCCGGGGTTCCCAGGCAGAAGTGGTCAATGCGCGGACGCAGGGCGGCGAGGTCAAAGTCGGCGGCGAGCTGGCGGTAGATGCGAAGCCCCTGCTCAATGGCGGCGTCGCCAATGGCATGGACGCAGAGCTGGAGGCCGGCGGCGGCGCAGCCGCGGGCGAAAGCCGCAAACTGGCTGTCGGTGAAGTAGAGCACGCCGAAGTTGCCGGGCGCGTCCGCGTAGGGCTCGCGCACCGCGGCCGTGCGCGCGCCGATGGCGCCGTCCAGCAGGATGCAGCCGCCAATGCGCGGCAACCCCAGCTCCCGCACCAGGAGAAGGTCCGTTGTGCGCGGATAGACCACAAGGTCCACGCGGTCGGAGCCCTCGGCCGCGTCAAGCGTGACCTGGATGTCTGCGCGCCGGTCAGTGCCGTAGCCGACCAGCGAATGGACGCCGCCGATGCCGCGGGCAGGCAGCGTTTTCAGCAACTGCGCCAGCGCGGTGCGGCGCTCCTCCACCGTGAAGGTGTCGTAGAGGGTCTCCGACAGCGCCTCATACAGCGGGCCGTGGACGCGTCCGCTGTCGCGCATCTCTTCCAGTTGCACCGGCGGCAGCCCCAGGGGCCCCGCTGCCGCGTCAACCCGCACCAGCTCCCATGCCTTCTCGTTGAACCAGCAGGAGTGGTGCTCAATGCTCTTGACCTGCACCGCCTGTTGCGGGAAGGCGGCATCCAGCGCCGGTTTGAGCTGGCGCTGCTCGCTCTCCGGCAGGGCGTTGAAGTCCAGCCCGTCGGCGACAAGCAGCAGTTCACCCCGGCGCGGTGATTCCCGGAGGCGCTCCACCAGCTCCTCGCAACTGGCCACGCCGGAAGCGTCCACCTCCAGCCGGCGGCGGGCTTCGCCCAGGATGTGGGCGTGGCTGTCAATGAACGCGGGCAGCACCAGCCGGCCGCGGGCGTCCAGCACGCCGGCTTGTCCGGCGAGCAGTTGCTGCGCCTGCTCCGCCGTCACCGGCTCTATGCGCCCGAAGCGCCCGTCCCGCACTTCGGCGAAGTGAAGCCCTTCGCGGCCGAAGAGATTGTCGCCGAGGATGCCGCGAATCTCCGCAGGTGAGGCCATTGGCCCGATTCTAGCGCATGTCTGGGGCGGCGGGCGGCGCTGGCTACCACAGCGTGTGCAGCCAGGCCAGGATGAAGGAGCAGGCCAGAACGATGAGCAGCGGTATTGTCAGGCGGCGGTAAACCGGCCAGAAGGAGTCGCCGAAGTACTGCATGCTGAGGAGCAGGCAGAAGTGGATGGGGCTGAACATCACGCCAATCATGGCGGCGGTGTAGGCGACGATGACGGTCTGGCTCAGGCCGATGCCGGCGGTGGAGGCAAGGCTCAATACCACGGGGAAGGACACGCCCACTGCCGCGACCACCACGCCCGTGACCACGCCGACTAGTATCGGGAGGAAGACTATGACGACCCACACGGGCACATGCCAGGCCTGCAGCTCGCGCACCGAGCGCTCCACCAGCCCCCCCTGCTCCAGCACGTTCTTGTAGTAGATGACCGCGAAGATCATGGCGGTGATTTCCAGTTGCTTGCGGTCAGCATACTCGCCTCGCAGCTTCGTCAGGTCCAGCCGGTCGGTCAGGATGGTGGCGATGCTCACAACCAGGAGCGCCACGATGATGATGGTCCGGGGCAGCGGCTGGTACAGGGAGTGTCCGGCCGCCTCAAGGGACTCGCGCGCCAGCTCCAGCGCCACGCCGCCAATGACGACCGCGAGTATGGGCCAGAGCGAAGACAACAGCACCAGCCAGTTCCGGCGGGCGGAAGAGTGCGCGGGAGGCTGGGGGTTGTTGCTGGACTTCAGGTCGCGGAACACGGTGAGGAGCCCCACGAGAACGACTATCAGGGTCATGGGCCCCAGCAGGCCGATGACCGCCGGGAGCGACAGGCCGGTGAAGGTGACGAGCAGCAGCACGCCGGGATACAGCGGCCACCAGTACTCCCAGATGTGCCGGAACCAGTAGTTGATGGTCGTGAGCTGGCCCGGGTGCTCCTCAATGTCGCGGGCGGAGGCCTTGACCATCGGCGCGCTGAACCAGGCGCCGCCGGGCATTGGCAGCAGGCCGATGAGCGCGGGG
>CAZXPM010000054.1:8255-9185 GCA_964643155.1 uncultured Planctomycetales bacterium
GGCTTCGGTCATGCGCTCCAGCCGTCCTCCGAGCCGGAGAACCGTGGAGAGCAGCAGGATGAGCAGAATGATGATGAGCAGCGAAACGACATCAGGGCTCTTCAGCGTCTCCCGGAACTGGATGCCCGCGAGGGGCAACCCGCGGGGGATGAAAGCTGTGAGAAAGAGCACCGCCGCAAACACGCCAAGGTACAGCGGAACCTTGAACCGCATCAGAAGCAGTATCAGGACAAAGCTCAGGAGTATCAATACCACCGCCGGCACGGCAGGCATTATACCGCCCGCAGGGAGCAGCGCCGCCTAAGTCGTAGGCTGGCGCGTATACTTCAGCTCGCCCGTGAAAATGTCGTAATACACGCAGGCAGGCCGTCCGCTGACGATGGCATACACCGTGCCGCCGATCATCCTGGCGTTCTCTGAGGCCACCCACCAGTCCCATGCGCCGCTGCCGTCGCTTTCCGGGTTGGAGGCGTACCGCAGGGTGTCCAGCGGCCCCTGGTAGATGATGGCCGGGCGTCCGTTGTAGCGTTTGAGGGCGAAGCCGTAGCCAGCGGAGTCAGTGTGCGGCGGGGGGTACAGAGACCAGGACCCCGTAGCATCCTCAGCGGAGTTGATGGTGTAGCCGATGCCGTCGCCGGACGAAAACGCCACTGCCGGGTGAGCCGCGGTGACGGTAAGCGAGGTGCGGTATATGCTGGCATTCACCGAGGCCAGGGCCAGGTGTGCCGTCCAGCCGCCGATGCCGTCCAAGGTGCCGCTGTACGCCAGCCAGAGGTCGCCGCTCGTTCCGTCAAAGTAAGAGATGCCTGGATGGTCGTCGTTGAGCACTTTCAGCGAGGGCGAGAGGCCCACCGCCGCGTCGGTATGGACGCTTACCCTCGTCCAGTTGCCGCTTCCCTGGCTGTTGTCGCAGATGGCATAGATCAGGCC
>CAZXPM010000054.1:9195-9504 GCA_964643155.1 uncultured Planctomycetales bacterium
GCCCGGAAGGGTCTCGTCGTAATAGGCTATGGCGGGATAGCCCTCAACCTCAACCAGCGAAGGCTGGTGGCATTGGTGCCCGGCCTCGCTGATGTCGTAGCCGCTCCACACCCCGCTGCCGTCCTGGTTGTCACAGGAGGCGTACCTGACGACGCCATCGTCGTTCGTGTAAGCAATCCCCGGGTAGCCCCCAATGTTGGCCAGGCACGCGCCGTAGCCTCGTTCATCCGTGCCTACCTGGTAGGTGGTCCAGGTGCCGCTGCCGGTAGCGTTGGAGTTCATGGAGTAGTAGAGCTGGCTTCCGGAATT
>CAZXPM010000055.1:0-3281 GCA_964643155.1 uncultured Planctomycetales bacterium
GCCGGAGTCTGCGCCGCCGGTTCAGGCTCGGGAGCGGGCTCGCGCGGCGGCGGAGCCGGGCCGCGACCGTCGCTCACCGCCGCCACCCGGCGTGCCTGCACCTTATCCAGCACCAGACGCCCTACGATGACGAATAGATAGAACACCGCCAGCGCGAAGGCGGCAATGAACGACACCAGCGCTAGCGACATGGGAGTGGACTCCAGGTGCGGGGCGTCCATCAGGAAGATGAAGCGGAAGCCCACGGCCATGCCGACGATGGTCGCCAGCGCGCCCAGCGCCCGCAGGTAGGGCGAATCCGCGACTTCGGCGATGAGCAGAACCAGAAAAGCCGCGATGATGAAGGAGTAGACCGCCAGCGCGTCCAGCAAGCCCTGGGTGCCGAGCTTGGAGCAAGACTGCGCCAGATAGATGTAACCCGCTGTACCGAGCGCAAGAAACAGCAGAAACTCCAGCAGCCGCAGCAGCGGCTTGTTGTAGTACAGGTTGGCAGTTCCTCCTGCTGGTAGCATCAGTTTGGCACCGCAGCTAGCCCACTTACTGCAGGGTCACTGTGATCATATTGCTGTTCGCCCGGAAGCCGTTGCCGATAGTCACCGGGTCAACAGCCTCCGGCGGGAATATCGCCGTCACGAAGGCCTGGAAGCCGGCCTCCAGTCCCGGGTCGGTGGTAATCAGCCACCCCTCCTCTGTGTTCATCACGAAGCTGCCAGCTTCGTACACTGGCGGTGGGCCGGGATCAATCTGCGGGCGGCCAATGGCCCAGCTCACATAGGGCGTGATGTCTATCTCTATATAGTCATCACTGTTGGCGTCGTTGTCGTCAAAGATGCCAATGGCCTCAAAGTCCACGGTATCGCCCAGATCCACGGTCACGTCCTCGGGGTCAGTCTGGCCTTCAACCCGCAGCAGCACGTCGCTGATAGCGTAGACGGGCAGCGTAAAGGAGGCCGAGGCCTCAAAGTTGCCCTCCTGGTACGCGGTTATGGTGGCCACACCGATATCGATTCCGGTTACCAGTCCCTTGTTGAGGTCCTGGTCGTTGCCCACGCTGGCGCTGCCGGTTCCGCTTTCAATGTACCATTCCACCCGGTTGGTCACATCCACCGGCTCCTCCTTGCCTTCAACCATGGCCATCGCCGTAAGCTGCATCGTGGGCCGGGCGAAGGGCTGCTCGTTGCCCTCTATCTCGTCTATGGCTTCTTCCGTAATGACCAGCCACGGGTCCTCGCTGCCCGGAGGCAGAAGCTCCATGGAGATGATGTTGGTGACTCCCTCAAAGGTCAGGGTGTTGAACGATGTCTGGCCGGTGTTTCCCTCTGAGTCCACCGGGGCCACGCGGAAATACCACTGGCCCTCTATCGGTGTGGTCGTGACAGAGTAATGCAGCCGGCCGTCGGTTGGCTCGGGGTCGGGGTTGATGGAATCGCGAGTAACGGTGGGGTCGTCCGGGGTCGGGTCATCCGGATAAAGCACGAAGTCGCCCGTGGGGCCTTCGCGCACGAGCAGGTTGTACCCAACCAGCGATTCCCCGAAGTGCACGGCGATCGGCGTGATGTCGGAGATTTTCACATCGCCATCATCGTTGTAATCCGCCAGAAGGATGCGGTTGTTCTCCTCCTCGTTGGCGCCGCCGCCCACCGACCTGCCGAAATTCACGGCGATGGGCGTGATGTCGGCGATGCTGACGGTGCCGTTGTTGTCGCCGTCGCCCCGATTAATCTCGTCCCATTCAATCGTAACGGCATTGCTGCCATCAATGCTGCCCGAGAGGATAACCGCATTTTCCGAACCGCTGAGCGCCTTGCACACGCTCTTCGCGACTGCCGCCGGCCCGGGGGCGAACTCCACCTTGAACAGCCGGATGTCGCCACTGGCGCCCTCGCGCTCGTCGCCGTGGATGAGCGCCGCGCCCAGATGCACCGCGCCGCCGCTCTGGATAATGAGCGAAAGCACGTCGTCCTCGCCCAGCCCGCCGGTGTACTCGGCGGTCTGCACGTGCAGGTCCGCCGTGGGATAGCGCAGCTCCACCGCGCAGGCCTTGAGCTCCCGCGCGTCGCGAGCCACCACGCTGACGCTGTAGCCGCCGCTAGCCGGGTTGAACGAGTGCTCCACCACGAAGGGTGTGACCTCGCCGGCGAACACGCTGCCAACGTCGCTGAGGACGAAGGACGGCGATTTCGCGCTGGGAGTCTCGCCGGGCGTGGTTGTGACCGTGCCACCGCCAGCACAGCCCGCAAGGAACAAAGCCGTCAGAATTAACGCAATACTGATGAGCCTTTTCATGGAATGAACCCCGACCAGATGAACAGTTTAATCACTCTATTCTACCACGAAACGCGCGCCCCCAGGCACGCGCGGCGCGTGAGCGGGGCGGAGCTACCTGGGAAAGAACTTGCCGGTCTTCAGGTCTTCTTTGCTGATTTCGCGGAGGTTGCGCCTGATTTCTGCGAGTTCTTCGTCCTTGATGCCGTAGAGCCTCGCCACGAGGAGGTCAATCTGGTCTTCCACCTCCGCCAGCGCCTGCCACTCCTCCTCAGCGGCGAGCTTGTGGGCTTTCTCGGAAAGCTCAGCGAGCTGCTTGTGGACGAGCATCCTGGCGTTGAACAAGGGTATCCGGACATTTTGAACCAGATGAGTGTCAAACTGAATGCTGATAGCATACGAAAGAACAGCGAAATTCGTTGTCGCTGAGTTGAGTACAGCAGACAGATACCATGCCTCGCGGTCGTGCCTGCATTCAATCAGCATCAGTTTGTGGTCCGGCAGAGGAAGGCTCTGCCCTTTGCCAGAGACCACAGAGCACTCGGTCCTAGAAGCCTGCTCTCTCCAGACGACTTTGTCCTTCGCGAAGGTGTATTCCCCAACGTTGAACATGGAGTAGAAGGGGCCGGTCTCCACGACCTTTTTGGTCCTGGCTTCCTTCCGTGTAAAGTAGCGCTTGAATGCCGCGCGCTCTCTCAGCTCGGTTTCAAAGCGCTTAAGGTAGCTCCAGGCGTGGGGATACTCGCGCTGCATCTTATCCTCGTCAATCCCGCGACGGGTTTCGGGATCCTGCACCATCAGGATGTGCGCCGACGGCTCGGCCCTCCAGCGCTGGACATCGCGCCCGCGCAGCAGCGGGTAAACCAGCTCGGCTTCCAGCAAAACGGGGTCGCGCAGTTGGCGGATATCGCTTTTTTGACCTTTGGTGAGATTCACCGCGCGCACCAGTTCCTTGCGTGTGTGCGGATCTTTGCCCGCGGGCTCAACCTCCTTGAGCCAGTAAACCGCATTTAAGC
>CAZXPM010000055.1:3291-9435 GCA_964643155.1 uncultured Planctomycetales bacterium
CCTGAGTACACGCCCGCCCGCGCCTGGTAATCGGACTCGCCCAGCACCGTCTTCAGCGCCTCCAGCGCTTTCGGCCGGGCGGTAATCCAAGCGGAGGTCAGGTCTTTGGCGTCCACCGGCCTGGCGTGGTAAGGGAGCCGCCGGGTAGCCTTCTTCACTTCGTCCAGCGTGGAATCCGGACGGATGCGCTTGCGCGGGAGCTTCTGCCAGACGGTGTAGCGCTTCACAGGGTAGCTCGTAGGCATGCCCTTGCGCAGCACCACCATGGCCGTGCGGTTGGTGGCGGCCTCAAACGGCTGGAAGTCACAGAAGTCATCAGCGGATTCCACCTTGAGGTGCACTTCGCCGGGATGCAGCGGGTCCTGGGTGCTGAACTTGAAATGCCTGAAGCCCTGCGCAGCCCCGGTCTTGAAGACCGACTGAGTAATGACAAAGCCGAGCTTGCCCAAGTCCTTGAGGTAGCGGCGCATTGATTCATAGAGCATAAGCGTTGAAAGGTCACGCTTGCTCTTGCCCAATATCGTTTCCATTCCGCCCTTCTTCACGAGCCGCCAAAGCCCGCACAATTCCCACAGCTTCATGGTCTCCGCGCGGTACTTGTCCGGCAGGCTCTCCCAGTTCACCCACGGCGGATTGCCCACCACGAAATCAAAACCGCGGAGGAAGAGCGGCATATAGGCGTTCTTGATGATGGTCGCCCAGATGCCGTTGCGCTTCTGGCGCTTCAGTTCGCGGAGCTGATCGTATATCACGCGGAAGGTCTCCACTCCATCGCTTGCCACATCGCCGTTGCGGTCAAAGAGATCCTCATCCACGAAGTCGCGGCTCCGCTTCAGCTTGTCAGTGAAGCTCTCAAAGGAGAAGTCCTTCTCCACGTGCTCGTGGAGGAACTGGGCCGTCCAGCTCATTCCCTGTTCGGACTTCACCGTCAGCGGGAAGTCAAAAGTCCCCACAACCGTGTGGAAGGTGCGCACATTCGGCTTGGCGATGTCAGTGGAGGACTTAGGCGGGTAGATAGAATCCGCCATATAGACAGGTATCTCGCGTCCATGCGGGTAGTAGGCCAACAACGGGTCTATGGCAAATATGTAATTTGCGCGCGCCGCTGTGACCGCCAGCGGGTTCAGGTCAATACCCTTGACCGTCTCCAGTATGGCTTTGAGAATGGTCTCGTCGCTGAACTTCTCCTGGTTGCGTCCGCAGTCAATCTTGCGCTTGATGGCGAGCACGAGGAAAGTGCCTGAGCCGCATGCCGGGTCCAACAGCTTCTCACGCAGTTTGCCAGTGAAGCCCACGCGGTCGAGCGTGAGCTCTGCCAGCCAGTCGGGCGTGTAGTACTCGCCCAGATCGTGGCGGATGTCGCGTGGTAGGAGGTACTGGTACAGCTTCTTCAGTAGGTCGCGCGCAGCTTCCGGCTTCTGGCGGAAGGTCGTAGGGTCGTATTCGCTCAGCTTGGAGCCAAGATGGCGGATTGCCTCCGCCATCTCTTCGCTCCACGCAAGCTCATACCATGAGAAAAGCGGGTCTTCCGGGAAATTGCGGATTCCCCAGTAGCTGGTGAAGCCGTAACCGGTCTCCAGGTCCTTCATCCGACGGCGCAACTCCTCGGTAGTTGAGATGGGGTAGTCGGCCAGCGGGTTGCCACCGTTCGTTTTCTTGGACACCAGCACGGCATAGGCGATGAGCTTGATTAGAAAGGCGTAGTAGGTGTGAACCACGAATATGAGCTTGCCGATATCCACACCCTGGTAGCGCACACCCATATCAGCACAGAACTTCTTCAGAGTTGCCTTGCGCTTGAGCTTGGCTGACCCTTCTTCGTAGCCGCAAGTCTCGCTGAAAAACGTCTTCCACTGGTTATAGATGCACCCAGCCAGGGTCTTGGGCTCGTCAACCACGGCTGCGTAGAGGATGGAGCCCATCCGCTTGGCGTGTTCAGAGCCAGCGCCGAAGTCCTTTACCAGGTTCTCCGGCGTCAACGCCTTGCCGTAGGCGGAAGCTGCGAGTATGCGCAGCAGTTTCTCCACCGAGATGGGGTTGACCTCGGCTGGCGGATCTACCACCCAGCCGAAGTGGTCTGCCCATCGGACGAACACGATGTGGTACCCATCTAGCAGGACGCCGTACAACTGGGACTTGGCGGGACGGGCAGTGAGTTTCTGCTGTTCGCAGTGGAAAGCCTCCAAGTATTTCTCGAGCTGAGCCACGGCCTTCTTAGTCTCTGGGCCAGCGGGGTCAGGGCCGAGCAAGCCGCCTTTTCTGAACTTGAACTCCAGAATGAGATGGGAAAAATTGGCGTCCAGCCTGCCGGTGTCTAGCACAAAGCGCTCCTGTCTCGGCTCGGCTTTCAGCCCGTGCTTGTGGGCGATCCGCTCCAGCGCATTCACCACTCGGCGGTGGAACTCGGCTTCGTTTCGGGCGATCCGCGCTGCCTCCCTCACTTCGTTCGTGAGGGGAAGCGCCTCATCGATGAGTTCGTCAAGCCGGGAAAATAGCTTCTCCATGTGTTATCTCAGCAGTGCGATGTCGGTGCGGTACTGGGCGCCGGCGAAATGGAGGTTGCCTACAGCCTCGTAAGCCAGGCGGCGCGCCTCGGAGAGATCGCCGCCGCGCGCGGTGACCGCGAGCACCCGACCGCCGGTGGCGAGCAGCACTTCGCGGCCCTCACCCTCAGCCTGCTCCATTCCCCGGCTGACGCCCGCAAAGAACACGTTCACGCGCGGGAGCTGGCGGTAGATGGAGCCGTTGGTGATCTTGGGCTCGGGCTCGTTGAACCGGGCAATGCGCTCCAGGCCCTCAATGGGAGCGGGGTCGGACTTGCCATAAGGGTAGTTGGCACTCGCCATCACCACCGTGACCGCCGTTTCGTCGCTGAAGGAGCACTTCACCCGGCCAAGCGAGCGGCTCTCCGCCGCCGCCAGCAGGTCCACCAGGTCGCATTGCAGCAACGGCAGCATCGCCTGCGCCTCCGGGTCGCCAAAACGGACATTGAACTCGAGCAGCTTCAGCCCATCAGAAGTGACTATCGTCCCGAAGTACACCACTCCACGGTAATCCAGCCCCTCCTTCCGGCAACCTTCCACAAACGGCTGGAGAATGCGTTCACTCCACTCCTGCGTCACTTCGGGCGTAGCGTAGGGCGAAGGGCACATGCAGCCCATGCCGCCGGTGTTGGGGCCTTCGTTGCCGTCCTTCAGGCGCTTGTAATCGGAGCAGGAGGGGAAGGGAAGCGCCGTTTTGCCGTCAAACATGCAGAAGAACGAGATCTCCGGCCCTTCCAGGTACTCCTCAATAAGCACTTTGCGGCCGGCGCCAGAGTGCTTGCCTTCAACCATCAGCTCGCGCAGCGCGCTCTCCGCCTCAGCCAGCTCGCGGCAGACGATCACGCCCTTACCTGCGGCCAGGCCGTCAGCCTTGATAACCACTGGAGCGCCCACCTCGGCGAGGTGGGCCTGCGCCTGACTGTAATCCGTGAACGCCTCTGCACGGCCGGTGGGCAGGCCGTGGCGGCGCATGAACTCCTTGGCGTAGCTCTTCTCCGCCTCCAGCCGCGCAGCCTCCCGGTCCGGCCCCAAGATGCGCAATCCCTCCGCGCGGAACCGGTCCACGATTCCCGCGGCCAGCGGCGCCTCGGGGCCGACCACCGTCAGCGTTATATCTTCGCGCTGGGCCAGCGCCAACAACCCGTCAATGTCGTTGACTGCGACCTCGCAGAAGGCGACGCGGTCCCGGTCGAAAGGGTCCTGCACGCCGAGGTTCGGCGGCGTGATAACCAGCCGCGTTAACTTGGGGGAAACCAACAGCGAGCTTGCCAGCGCGCACTCGCGTCCACCATTCCCAATGACCATTACTCGCAAGGCACTACCTCCGCGTTATCCGAGAAAGAGCATTATCCAAAGTCCATCGGTACATCTTCGCCCGTGTACGGCTCAAACCGCAAGAACGGGTTAAGGTAGGTCAGCATAACAAAAGCGGTGGGGCCGTTGCGGTGCTTGGCGATGTTGATTTCCACCTTGGACCCCAGAGAGGTGCCGAAGGTCTCTCCCTTCTGCTTTTCGTAGTAGTCCTCACGGTACATCAACATCACCACGTCCGCGTCCTGCTCGATGCTGCCGCTCTCGCGCAGGTCGGATAGCATCGGCCGCCGGGACTGACGGTGCTCCACCTGGCGCGATAGCTGGGAGCACGCGATGATGGGAATATTCAGCTCGCGGGCAATCTGCTTCAGCCCGCGCGATATCTCCGAAACTTCCTGCACCCGCCCCATATCCCCGCCCGGGCGCATACCCTCCATCAACTGAAGGTAGTCCAGCATTATGATGTCCACTTTCTGCTGGCTGAACAGCCGCCGGCAACGGTTGCGCAGCGAGCGGATGTTCAGCGTGGAGGTGTCGTCAATGAAGATGGGCAGATTCGCCAGTTCCTGGTAAGCGTCCGACAACCGCGCGAGCTGGTCTTCGGTGAAGTCCCCCTGGTCAATGCGGTCGGAGGGAATCTGGGTGGACATGGCCAGCAGGCGCATGGCCAGTTGCTCCTTGCCCATTTCCAGAGAGAAGAGGCCGATGTGCTTGCCCTCCAGCGCCATGTTGTGGGCGATATTCAGCACCAGCGCGGTCTTGCCCACGCCGGGGCGTGCCGCCACAATGATGAGGTCCCCCTTCTTCAAGCCTCCCAGAACCTTGTCCAGATCTGCGTATCCCGTGGGGATTCCCCGCGATTTCTTCAACGTGGTGCGGACAGTGCCGTCCTGCTCGGTTATCTCCTCGGTTTCAAAACTGTCCAGGAAGGTGCGGATAGCGGCATCCAGGTCAGCGAAGCGGCCGCTCGCGAGCCCCTGATCAATCTGCAGTATCTTGCGCTCGGCGGCGTCCAGCAGCTCCTGCACATCCTGCCCCTGCTCGTAGGCGCGTTTGATGATGTCGTTGCACTCCGAGATGAGGCTGCGCAGCAAGAACTTCTCGTGCAGCAGCACTGAGTGCGTTTCAATCGCGCTCGCGTTGGGCACTGCAGCCAGCAACTGGTAGATGAAACTCTCGCCGCCGGCAAGGTCCAGTTGCTCGCGGCTCTTCAGCTCGGAGATTACCGACAGCGGGTCGGGGGGAACACCCTTGCGGTGCAGGACAACGCAGGCATCCCAGATGACCGCGTGGGGCTCGTAGTAGAAGCTGTCACGGGTTAGGAACTCCAGCGCCACCGGCATCGCTTCCTGCGGATCCTGCAGGATGGCCGACAGCGCCGCTTCCTCCAGTTCCCGGGAGTGTGGGGCTATCCGCCTGACAAACTCAATGTTATCCGGTTGTACGTCCAAGACCCTCTAGACCTACAGTAACATAGAACACGGTTCCTCGCATCGGCAGCAATGCGCAGCCGCCAGAGCGGTGTGTTTAGGAAAAAGAGCCCCTGGATACCGGAAGGTCTTTGGAACTCCCCCTGCCGATTGCCATTGTAGATTCAGGCCTCGCGGCTGACAAGGGGTTTGCGGGTTAACTCCGCTGAACATTCAGCCAAGGGTTATCGGAACTCCGTCAACGCGTGTGCGAGTCACAGCGTTTTGATTGCGCTGTGACAGCGAGCGCGCCGAGGCCGCGCTGGCGGCGGCTGCGGGATTCGCGTGACCGGGCACAACTGTAAAATCCGCGGGGGAGAGGCAAATTGCAACCACGCGGCAGTAGCTGCCCCGAGCGCCACGGATACAACGGCGTCCATCGCTTCATACAGCTCTTCCTCCATCATGGCCTTCACCTCAGGCGGTCACAGCCACCCTTCACCGCCGCCCGAATCGGCAGACAGACTTCCCTCCGTGGGGACGGGCTAGGCGCAGGCAATACTGGCAGCCAGGCGCAGCAGCAGACTGTTCAGCAGCACCGCGATCCTGATCACAAGCCAGACCTTTGGGAAAAGGGGCCTCATCTCACCGGTAAGATGCCAACATGTGGCGGGAGAAGCCGTGACTCTTCGCTTGGGAGTGGGGATTGGCTTCTCTCCTGCCCCAAGGCGGCGGCCTGGAGGCGCCGCTCCCGGTCAGGGATGTCCCGGCCATTTCTGCCCAAGCTGCTTGACAGGCGCGAGATCCCGTGTTACTATACAATTGTATAGAGGCGACAATGGAGCCTTTGGTCGTACACGCGGATCTGGACACGTTCT
>CAZXPM010000056.1:0-9429 GCA_964643155.1 uncultured Planctomycetales bacterium
AGTGCCGCCAGACTCCCACGCCCTCCGGATCTCGCAGTCTGGAGCCGCCAGACCGGCAGAGGGCCAGGCCTCTCCTCGGCATCGTCTTCGCGAAAGCGCACGTGATGCTAGAATCCCCGGCGTGAGAACCACCGAGCGCATCTACTACTGGACGCTGCTGGCGGCGGCGGTCGGGTACGTGTTCTGGCTGCTCTGGCGCGACGAGACCGGGCAGGCGCACTTCATGGGGTCGCTGGCGTTGCTGGCGCTCCTGGCGGCGGCGGCCTTCGCGTGGTGGGATCCCCAGGACGAGGAAGCGCGGCGGGCACGGCCGCTCTTCTTCATCGGCGCGGCGGGATTCACGCTCTTCGCGCTGTGGCCCGGGCTGCAGGAGCTGTTCGGGCGGGTGTTCAACCGCTACTCGTTCTTCTGGAAACTCCCCGGCAGCGGGCTGGTGGCGGAAACGCTCTACTACGCGGTGCCGCTGGCGCTGGTGCTCTTGCTCTTCCGGCTGTATGCACCCAGGGACTGGCGCGAACGCTTCTTCCTGCGGCTGAACTGGCGCGTGGAAGACCTGGTAATCCTCGCCGCATTCGCGCTCATCGCTGCGGGGGCGATGTGGGTGTACCTGCAGTTCGTGCCGCTCAGCGAGGGCTGGAGCCCGCTGGGGCTGAAGGCGGGCACCCTGGGGTTCATCCTGTTCGGCACGCTGTCCTCGGCCGCGAACGCCGTGGTGGAGGAGTTCTGGTTCCGCGGCGCATTCCTGGGGCTGCTGGCGCGGGTGATGCCGCCGTGGCCCGCCATCATCATCGTGTCGCTGATGTTCGGCGGCATCCACTACCACGGCATCCCCAGCGGCTGGCTGGGCGTGGGGCTGGCGGCGGTGTACGGGCTGGCGCTGACCTGGTGGACCTGGAAGCGCGGGAGCATCTGGCAGGCGGTCGCGCTGCACTTCACCACCGACGTGGTGATATTCTTCGGCGTGAACTGAGCTGCAGCCAGCAGACCAGCAGCCGGTTGCCAGCAAGCCGGAAGGAGAAGAGAGTCTGAAGCGCCGCCTACCTGGCCAGCGGGAAGTCCACGCGCTCATGGTAGCTCACTGCACGGCCAGTGAACACGCTCTCCATCAGCACCACACGCCCTATCCGCTCGGCGGCATCCACCGGCGGCAGGCCCAGCGACTCGGGACCCTCCTGCCTCCACCGGCGCACGGCATCCTCGTTGATGCGCTGCTCCTCACGGGTGAGTCTCCGGCGCGGCTTGCCCAGCGTCAGGTGCGCTCGGAAGGGGCGCGGCCGCTCATCGGGGAACTCCTCCAGCACTGCCCCTGCTAGCGCCATAAGCTCGGGCGACTCGCCGTTCAGGTAGAGCACCCGCAGGTTGCGCGGGCCGCCGAAGGCTCCGTAGCCGGTGAAGCGCAGCTCGTGCGCCGGACAGCTTTCCAGCACACGCTCCAGGCGCGGGAGGATGCGCCCGGTGAGCTTCTCCAGCCTGGTCTCGCCGAAGAACTTCACCGTCAGGTGGTAGTTCTCCGGCGGAATCCAGTGGACATTGGCGAAGAGCGGTTCCAGCGCGCTGCGGTAGTTCGCGATGCGCCGCTTGAAGGCATCGCTGAAGGGAACAGCCAGAAACACGCGCGGCCGCCCGCCGCTGAAGTCGGAAAGCACGTTCATCGCCCGGTGGATTCTAGCACGACGCGCGGCGCGCTCTGCTACAATCGCCGCATGGCCGCCGGCACGCTTTTCGTCATCGGCACGCCCATCGGCAACCTGGAGGATGTCACCCTGCGGGCATTGCGGACGCTCAGCGAATGCGACGTGGTGTTCTGCGAGGACACGCGGGTGACGCGCAAGCTGCTCACGCGCCACGGCATCCGTAAGCCTACGGCGTCGTTCCACCAGTACAGCGGAGCGGGCGTGGTGAAGGAAGTGCGGCAGGCGCTGGAGGACGGGAAGAACGTGGCGTACGTCACCGACGCGGGGATGCCGGGGGTGGCCGACCCCGGACCGCAGCTCGTAGCCATGTGCCTGGAGGAAGGGCTGGCGGTGGATGTGATCCCGGGGCCGTCGGCGTTGGGCACCGCGCTGGCCTACTTGCCGGTGCAGCCGCCGGCGTTCGCCTTTCTGGCCTTCCCCGGCAAGGGCGCGGCCAAGCTGAAGCGGTTCGCCGAGACCATGGCAGCGGAAAGCAAGCCAGTGGTCGTGTTCATCGGCCCGCACGACTTCGTCGCGCTGGCGCAGGCGGCGCGGAGAGCCCTGCCGGAGGGAACAAAGGCGCTCATGTGCCGCGAGCTAACCAAGCTTCACCAGGAAGTGAAGTACATGACGCTGGCCGAACTGGAGGCGCGCGCGGCGAAAGGAGTGAAAGGCGAGCTTACTCTCATCTTCGTGCCGCCGCCGCCGATGTCCTCGGCGCAGCCGGATTCACCGCTGGCAGAAGCGGCAGCCAGGCTGGCGAAGCTGGGATTCTCCGGGCGCGACCGGCTGCGCATACTTTGCGCGCTGTATCCCGGACGCAAAGCGGAAGCGCGCCGTGCTGTGTATAATACAGAGGATTAACTCACTGGCGCACTAACGCAATGGTCAAGAAAGTCGGAACCAAACCAGGCAAACGCCGTCCCGGGCTCCTGAGCTCGGTAAAGAAGAAGCCCGATTCGCGCACCCGTGGGCGCGCCGCCGGACGCGAGCTCGTGCTCATCATCATTGTCGCCATCATCGGCATCGGCGTGTTTTCTTACCTGTATCTGCGGCCGGTACCCGACCGGGGCATCCGCATCTGGCTGCTCAACCACGCGCCGGACCAGCTGGTAGTGGTTAATCCCGACACGGGCGAGACCGAGAAAGAGCTGCTGATTGCCGACGGCTTGAAGCAGTTCATCTTCAACCACGCCAAGGACACCGCCTATGTGGCCAACGTGGTGGACGTCAGCAACCGCGTAACTCTGGTGGACACACGTTCGTATCTGAAAAAGGACCAGATCATAGTGGATGGCGTGCCCCAGGGGCTGGACATCTTCCCCGGCGACCGCTACCTTGCGGTCATCATGGGCAGCAAGACCGACTTTATGGCTGGCGGTTTTGATGTGCTGGACCTCATGCAGGACTCGCAGGTGGACCCACAGCGTAAGCGCGTTACCTACCGCGAACGTGGCCTGACGCTGACTGCGTTCATCGCAGTGGATGAGACTGGAGAGAACGTGATCTGCCTGGACGCCAAGGCCAGCAACGTCTTTATCTTCAGCGTGGCCGAGCAGAAGCTAGTGCGCACTATTGATGTTGGCGCGGCGCCGCTGGGAATGCTGTATCCCCCTAACGGCGACTACTTCTTCATCTGCTCCATCAAGGACCAGTCGGTCACGGTGCTCACCAAGAACTCCGACCCGCAGAAGATTGAGATTGCCGCCAAGATTGAGACCGGGCGGGTGCGCGATGTGGCGCTGAGCAAAGACGGCCTGACCCTGTACGCGCCGGTCTATGAGCGCAAGGATATCGCCGTGATTGACCTTGACCGAATGGAGGTTGTCGAGCGGCTGAAAACGCCGGAGGGATGCATGCTGGCTGCGGTCAACCCCCTGGGAGGGCAGTTGTTCGCCGTAGGCTTTGACAGCGGCCAGGTATTCGTCCTGGATCTGGAAACAGGCCAGGTTGTCCGCACTATTCCCACTCACGGCGAGTTCCGCGATATGAAGGTCATCCTGGAGTCGGAGAAGCCGCGGCAGGAATAAAGCAGTGTTGCTTTTGATGCTTGAACCGGCGACGATGCAGACGCTGAGCCCCGCCGCCAAAAGCGCCGCGATGTGGATGCTGGTTGCGGCGTTTGTGCTAGTAATCGCAGTGGTCCCCTTTGAGTTTGCTTTCTTCCGTGCGGTGAAGAGCAGCCAGATAGTCAAAGCGCTGGTGCTAGAGTTCTGGGTGTTCGTGCTGATAGTGTTGCTGCTGGCGGGAGTCATCCTGGACTGGTACGCCACGCCCCGAGGGATGCTGGTCATGCTGGGGCTGTTCGTCATCTTCATCGCAGTAACCACCTGGTTTCTCATCGTTCGTTTCCGGCTGATCGCGGGCCTGCATGTGCAGGTCACGCTCACACGTGAACGCGCCAGGAAGGACATAGAACTGCTGCTGCAGGCCATTAGGGAATCGGCTGAGAAGAAGGAGGAAGAGCCAGAAGGAAGCGGAGGGGAAGCCGAACGCGATCAGGAGGCGAACGATGATTGAGCTGATGCTGCTGTTGCAAATGCCTCGCGCCGCCGCCGTCAGCCGGGCGGCGGAGATGCTGGTGGTATCCACCGTGTTCCTGGTGCTCTTCATCATCATCGCGCTGGTGCTGGTGCGCCGGCTCAGCCGGAGCTTGCGCGAGGAGAACCCCAACTTCACCAAGGACCAAGTGCTGAAGGCGAAGGCGGAGCTTCTGGCGCTGGCACGCAAGAAGAAGGAAGACTCCGAGCGGGAGTCAGAAATGGCGGCCAAGGCGGCGAGCGAGTCCCCGAGCGTCACCAGCGAAGGCGAGAGGAGGCGCGCCGAGCAGGAATCCGCCAAGGCGCGACTGGAGAAGCTGGCGGTAGAGAGTATTGGCCAGAACTGCCCGCACTGCCAGATCGCCCTGGCGGGCGACGAGGAGCTGGTCATCTGCCCTGTGTGCCTGCGAGCCCAGCATCGCGTTTGCTTCGATCTTTCCGGCTGCGCCAGCGGCTGCGAAGTTGACTACGTCTACGAGTACCCTTCAGGCAGATTCCGCGAGATGAAGAAGCCCGGTGACTGAGAAGCGGCCTGCCCAAGCCCGGTGGTCAAGCCCCATCGCGCCTGAAGCTCAGCACCAGCGGGACTTCGGTGCCGTCCGGCAGGGATTCAACGCTGAAAGACGCGCCGCTGACATCCACTATCTCCAGCCCTTTCTCCTCTCGCCACTGGCTGATGGCCTCCAGGACCTCCGGGGCTATCTGCGTTGACGAGCCGAACAGCGTGACCTGCGCTCCATAGGTGTTTATGACCTCCAGCGTGAAGGAGCGGAGCTCCCGCAGGTCGCGTCTGGTAACATACGCGAGCACTATGCTGGGCAGCTGGCGCGGGAAGATGACCACTCCCCGGCTGTAGTGTCCCAGGAGAATATCCACAGCGGACGCCTGCTCGGGTATCTTCATCGAAACGCCGTCCAGCAGCCCCGTCTCCACCGCGAGCTTGGACAGCAGTTCCTCGGAAACCGCACCGCGCTCGTAGTCGGCGAGCAGCTTCAGCACAAACTCCTCAGTGCTTACATCGGGCAGGGAGAGCGCGAACACTGAATCGCCGGGCCTGAGCTTGAGCTCATCCGCCAACGCGCGCGAGCTGGCTATCATCTCCCCGGGCTCATGCCCTTCTGGCGCGAGGGCGATGTATGCCTTCTGCTGGCCGATGTACTCCTGGTAAGTGTTCACGCCGAACAGCACGCCAAAGAACACAACCGCCAGGAAGGCCAGCGACACCGTCACCCGCGCATAATTCAGCCGGTAGTGCGAGCGCAGGTCGCCGTTGCGCACCCGCGACATCAGCTCGGCACGGAAACGTCCGCTGACCTTGCTGACCGTAGGAAAGCGCCGCATGTAAAGCTGGATACGCCGGTGCTTGAGGTAGTCTTGGTCGCAAGAGCGGCACTTGGCGCGGTGCTCGGCGAACTCACGGAGCAGCCTGCCTTCGAGCTGCCCGTCAAGCTCGTCCCCAATCAGCCGTTTGAATTGCTTACAGTCCACTATAGTTTCACTTTGGAGCGCAACAGATCCCGCGCACGGTTGATGCGGCTCTTCACCGTCCCGAGGCTCAGGCCGAGCACTTCGGCTATCTCCTCGTAAGACAGCTCGCTGACCTCGCGCATAATCAACACCTCACGGTACATCCGCGGGAGACTGCGAACCGCGTCCATGATCTCCTCCACCATCCTCCGGTGCTCCATACTGCTGGCAGGGTCCTCGGTCTCCGCCGCCAGTTGGCTCACCGTGTCAAACGACTTGTCCGCTTCTTCGCCGCGCGCCGGCGGTTCGTAAAACAGCCGGCCCAGCAGCGACTTGCGCCGTTGGTGGGTGCGGATGTAGTTCAGCACCACCTTATACAGCCAGGTCTCAAAGCTCGCCTGGCCGCGGTAGCGGTGAATGAACTTGAACACGCGCAGAAAAACCTCCTGCGCAATGTCCTCCACTTCGTCGGTGCTACCCAGGTGCTGGTACACCGTGGTGAACACAAAGCGCTGGTAACGCGCCACCAGGTCGTCAAAGGCGTCAAGGTTCCCGGCCTGGCACCGCGCGACCAGCTCCTCCACCTCCGGCGGATTGTAGGAGCCAGCTTTGTCGGCGGCCACCAAGGCCATACCACTTCCTTAGACCAGGATTGCGGCGGTTTGTTCCGCCAGGAGATTCTACCAGAGGCGCAGCGAATGGGCATAGCGCCGCATCCTACGATACCGCTGCGCCCCGGCCACTGTCGCCACCCAATCCCGGCAGCAGGGGTGCTACAATGCGGACGAATGGAGATCTCCTTCGCCAGAGACATGGGCTTCTGCGCGGGCGTAAGGCATGCCTACCGCTCCACGGTGAAGTTGCTGGGCAGCTTCAGCCGGGACGCCCGGGAGACGTACATTCTGGGTGACCTGGTGCACAACCGCCAGGTGACCGAACGGCTCACGGCTGCAGGAATCAAGAGGTGGGATCCGGAAAACGGCCGCCTACGGAACGCCCGCGTGATTATCCGCACCCACGGCGAGACCCGCGAAGTGCTGCAGCAACTGCTGGACGATGGCAATGAAATAGTGGATCTAACCTGTAGCGTGGTAAAGAGCGTGCGCGAGAAGGCAATCGCCCTCCAGTCGCGCCACTCCGCCGTTATCGTCATCGGCAAGAAGGACCATCCCGAAGTGCGGGGCCTGGTGTCATACCTGCGGCGGCCGGAGGTGGTGTCGGGCCTGGACGATGTGGCGGCGCTCCCCGCCTACGCCAGCGTCGGAGTAGTGGCCCAGACAACTATGGGCCGGACGCAGCACCGGAAACTTCTAGACGCCATCATGGCGAAGTTCGGTCGGGAGGCGGTGGAGGCGCTGGACACAATCTGCCCGCACACAGACAGAAACCAGCTGGCCAGCCGCGAAACGGCGCGGCGCTGTGATATAATGCTGGTCGTCGGCGACCCGCATTCCAGCAACTCTAAGCGCCTGTTTGAGGTCTGCCGGGAACGGAACGAAAACACGTATTTCCTCGGGCTTGCGGCTGAGCTCCAAGCGGAGTGGTTTCCGCCGAAGGGGGATATCCGCTGGAAGGCGTTGAAAGTTGGTGTCACCGCCGGGGCCTCAACGCCAGACTGGGTAGTTGCTGAGATTGCGGAGAGAATGCGCCATTTGGCCGGTGAGGAGGCGTAAAGGCAGCGGTGAAATTCAACCTCAAACTGCTGGGCAACAACCTCGGGGAAATTGATACCGGGCCCGTTGAAAAGTACCTGCGCAGCCTGCCATCGCTGGTTCGGGCCTTCAGCCTGGGAATGCTGCATCCGAAGGTCTCCGGCTGGATGAAGCTCTACGCTATCTCAGGGATTGTGTACTTCTTCTCCCCGCTGGACATCGTCCCCGACTTCATCACCGGTGTTGGTTTCCTGGATGACGCCATCTATATGCTGCTGATTATGCAGGTCTTCCTCAGGCACATTGACCGTGAAGTGCTGGCGGCGATACTTGGAGGCCAGGCGGAGGACTCCGTGTTCTTTGACGTAAAGGAAGGGCTGGACGCCTTCCGCCAAACGTTTGGCGAACTGTACGACCGGGTGTCAGGCGCATTCAAAGTGGCAGTTGAACGGGATGGCGCTACGGCCAGGAGTGAATCCAGCGCCGAGGGCGAGGCAACTGGAGAGGATGTCACCCGAGGGTAATCTCAGACCTTTGCGCATTGTCTTCTGGAGCTCTACCGAGTTCGGGCTGCCCACACTGGCATACCTGCTCAACTGCGAAGAGTGCGAACTGGCGCTCATCATCACCAGGGCACCCGCGCCTGCCGGGAGAAAGCAGGAGCTCACCCCCACCCCGGTCGCCACTTACGCCCGTGCGAACGCCCCCGGCGTGGAGGTGGCCGAGCCGGAGAAGCTCGCGCACAACGAAGAGCTGAAGCAGAAGATCCGCGACGCCCGGCCGGACGCATACTTGCTCGCCAGCTTCGGGATGATCCTGCCATCCAGTTACCTGAAACTGGTGGAACATCCCCTCTGCATACACCCGAGCAAGCTCCCGGATCTGCGCGGCCCCTCACCCATCCGCGAGGCGCTCCGGCGCGGCTACCGCTCCACCGGCGTAAGCGTGATGAAGATGGTGCGCCAGATGGACGCGGGACCGGTGATGATGGTGCGCCCGCTCCAGATTGACCCCGATGACAACTTTGAGACCCTGCGGGGAAAACTGGCCAAGCTCGCAGTCCAGTGCGCGTACTCTTCGGTGCGCGCCATCCAAAAAGGCGAAGCGCATTACGAGCCGCAGGACGAAGAAGCAGCTACTTACACCTCGCTCATCAAGCCGACCGACTCTTACCTGGATTTCGCGCAGAAGGCCGAGGATCTCGTCAATCTCGTCCGGGCATTCTCGCCCGATATCGGCGCCGCCTGCCTCATGCCGGATGGCAAACGGCTGAAAGTGCTGCGCGCTTCCAAGAGGCAACAGGAGATGGCGGGCGCGGAGCCCGGTACGGTGCTGGCCGTGCGCAAACACTCGTTTGAGGTGGCCTGCGGCGACGAGGATGCGCTGGTGGTGCACGAGCTCCAGCCTGAAGGCAAGCGCAAGATGACTGCTCAGGAGTTCCTGGCAGGACGCAACATCATCATCGGCGACGTGCTGAGGAGAATAGAGAGCGCCGAAGAAGAAGCCCCAAGCGAGCAACCGCCCCAGTGATGACCGGCCACTGACCGCTACCAGCAGGCCATGGGCAATACCAGTTCCCTCCACCTTGACCGCAGCCGCGCTCAGCACTATACTGGGGATGCGGGGTGGAGCGGCAGGTAGCTCGCCAGGCTCATAACCTGGAGGTCGCAGGTTCGAATCCTGCCCCCGCAACTTCTGGTTAGTGTCAGCCGCTGGTTCGTGCGAAAGCCTGTCTACCCAATCTTGAACGTGCTCGCGCCGATGCCGATGATGTCGCCGGGGGCGACGGAGCTTTCGCTGATGCGTGCGCCCTGGACAAAGGTGCCGTTAGTGCTGCCGGCATCGGTTATCTTCACGCCCTCCTCCGACCAGGTAATCACGCAGTGGTTGCGCGACACCTGCCTGTCTTCGCCGAGTACGATGTCCCCCTCGGCGCGGCCGATGCGGTTTGCTCCTTTGCTCAGCGGAAAGCGCTGGCCGAGGTAGGGGCCGCCCACGCCTATGAGCGCCAGTTCGCCGGGCTTCGATTCGGCCGCCGGAGTCTCCGCCGCCGCGCGAGCCCGCTCCCGAGCCTGAACCGGCGGCGCAGACTCCGGC
>CAZXPM010000057.1:0-6471 GCA_964643155.1 uncultured Planctomycetales bacterium
ATGGCTGCGCGGGCAATAGACGTGCGTGATATTGCGGCCCGCCAGCAGCTCAATGTCCTCCGCCGACACGTAGTTAAGGTGAACACAGTAGCTGGCCGGTGATAGCACGCCCAGGCTGTCAAAGTAGGCAACCGGCGACTTTCCGGTCCCCTGCCAGCTTTCATCATAGGCGCCGGCGCGCCGCAGCAGCCGCTCTATGTCATCGTTGTGCGAGAGGATGAACTCAAGCTCCTGCTTCATTTCCGCCAGATGCATGGAGATCGGCACGCCCTTCTGTTCGGCGAGGCGGTAAGCTGCCTGCGCGATTTCAGCACTCGCGGTATAAGGGGAGTGGATGGCGAAGCTGAACACGGTGGCTTCCCTGAGCCGCCGCTCATCCGGGGAGTGGTTGTTGAAGTCAAAGAGCTCGCGGAATCCGAAATAGCGCAGCCCCGCCTCGTCAATCGCGCGGAAGTCCATGTCCATGGTGTAGTGATCCAGCAAAGTCGTCGTTCCGCTTGAGATGATGGACTTGACGCTGGTCTCCGGAAAGTAGCCCGGCAGCACCATGAAGTCGTGCTTCAGGTCGCGCACCCGCTGCAGCCACTCCACGAAGTTGCCGGCGTACTCCACTTTGCCGGCGCAGAACTCCAGCTCCAGGTGACAATGGGCGTTGACCAGCCCCGGGGTTATTACCGCGTCAGGCCATTCCCGCACTTCGTGGCCGCGAAACTCCCTAGCGACAGTGTCTAGCTTTCCCACTGACACAATCCGCCCGTCGTCTACGCAAAGCGCACCGCTGACGATCACTTCGCCCGGACGTGGTATCAGGAATTTGCCAGCGTATATCATGGTTGATGCAGCACCGCCGCGCCCAGATTTTACCACGCCCCTTCTATCACGCCAATTTCCTGTGCCCGTTTGTGGATGCGCCTACGCGAATTCGCGGGCGAGGTTTATGAACTCCTCACGCGTTAGCGTGTCCCCCCGACGGTCCGGCATCAGCTCAGCGTGGCTGAGACGGCGCAGTATTTCGGTGCGATTCAGATGCGGAAAGGTGAGGACTAGCGCGTTGGACAGGGTCTTGCGCCTGTGCTTGAATGCGCCGCGCACCAACCGGAAGTAAGTACCCGGGTCGTCCAGGTCCGGCTGGCCCGAGAGGCCGCGAATGCGCATCAGTTGCGAATCCACATTGGGGACGGGCACGAACATCTCTCGCGAGACGAACATAAGCTCTTCAGCATAAGCGAAGGTCTGGGTATAAACAGTCAGGCTGCCGTAGGCTTTGGAGCCGGGGCTGGCCACCAGGCGTTTTCCCACTTCGTGTTGCAGCATAACTACGCAATCAGCAGTCAGCTTGATATGGCCGACGATAGACACAATGAAATCGTGGGTTATCCCGTAGGGCAGGTTCGTCACGACCTTTAGGCCACCCGCGGGAAAACGGGCGAAAACCTCGTCCATCTCATAGCGGTTGATGTACTTCTCGCGGAGTTCCAGGTTGGGGAACTGGGGAGCCAGGTGCGACTGAAGGAACGCCATCATGCGCCCGTCCGGCTCGTAGGCAATCACCTTTCCTGCACGGCGGCACAGAGCCTCGGTCAGTGTGCCCAGGCCCGCTCCGACCTCCAACACCGTGTCTTCATTCGTCAGGTCAGCCTCGCGGACAATCTGCGCCAGCGCCACATCATCCACCAGGAAGTGCTGCCCCAGGCCCTTGTCGGGGTGGACTCCCACTTCGCGCAGACGACGGTTGACCTCTTCCCGCAACACGTCGTGAAGTTTAGCATAGCCTGTGGGGGCCAAGGCGCGGTTCAGGGTATAATCAGGCTCTTGCGGAGCCGACTATGTCCAAACTCACACCTTACGAAGAAGAACTGCTGCCGGCGGAGCAACCTTCACCGGAAGACCAGCCGGCTATGCGCCGGTGGAAGCTGCGCAGGCTGAAGGAGCAAGGGGTTGACCCTTATCTGGAAGTGCGCTTTGACCGGACCCACACTGTCAAGGAGCTGCTTTACCAGTTTGACGAGCTGGAAGGAGCCGTTGTCAGGACTGCCGGACGGCTGATGGCTAAACGGGGGCATGGCAAGGCGGCCTTCCTGGACATAGCCGATGAGAACGGGCGCATCCAGGTTTACGCGAATATAGACGCTCTGGGCAAGGAGGCCTTTGCGCTCGTCTCCAATCTGGATATAGGAGACGTCATCGGTGTGGAAGGCGAGCTCTTCCGCACGCGCACAGGTCAGGAATCGGTCAAGGCGTTGTCCTGCACTCTGCTGGTGAAGTCGCTTGAGCCGCTGCCGGAGAAGTGGCACGGCATCGCCGACGTGGAGCTGAAGTACCGCAAACGCTACCTTGACCTCATAATGAACCCGGAAACGCGGGAGCGCTTCCGCCTGCGCAGCCGCATTGTGACCGAAATGCGGCGTTTCTTGGACCAGCGCGGCTTCCTGGAGTTTGAGCTCCCGATTCTAGAGCCCATCTGCGGCGGGGCCACGGCCGAGCCCTTCGTGACGCACTGGAATGCACTGGACAGCGACTTCTACCTGCGTATCGCCATAGAGCTGCGCCTCAAGCGCCTCATCGTCGGCGGCTACGAGCGCGTCTATGAGATTGGACGCATTTTCCGCAACGAAGGCGTGGACACGCGGCACAACCCGGAGTTCTCCATGCTGGAGCTCTACTGGGCCTACGTGGACTACACCGATATTATGCAGCTTACGGAGGACATGGTCGTGCATTTGTGCGACACCTGCCTGGAAACCCGCACGGTTGAATCCGCCGGGGACACACTGAGCTTTGAGCCGCCTTTCGCCCGCAGGCAGTACGACGATCTGTTGCAGGAACACGCGGGAGTGACCCTAGCCGAGCTCGCCAACCGCGAGGATGCGGCGGCCTGCGCCAAAAAGCTGGGGCTTGAGCTGGCCGAGGACGCGGGCTACGAGAAGATTATTGACGAGATCTGGACGGAAAAGGTGGAGCCCCACATGATCCAGCCGACCTTCGTGCTGGACTACCCGGTGGCCATCTCCCCGCTGGCCAAACGCATCCCCGACCGCCCGCACCTGGCCTACCGCTTTGAGTTGTTCGCCAACCGCAACGAACTGGCCAACGCCTTCTCCGAGCTGAACGACCCGATCGACCAGCGGGTGCGCATGGAGCAGCAGATTGCGCGTGCGGCTGAGGGCTACCGCGAACTGGACGAGGATTTTCTCAGCGCGCTGGAATACGGAATGCCGCCAACGGGCGGCCTGGGCGTGGGCATTGAGCGGCTCCTGATGGTGCTTCTGGGAGAAACCAGCATCCGCGAAGTGATGGTATTCCCACAACTGCGAAAGCGCTAGTCCTGCCGCCCCAGGATTATCTCCTTGGCGGCGCGGGACGCAAGTTCGCTGGAGAAACCCGCGGCCACCAGGCGGGCGCGCACCTTCTCCAGATGCTTTGAGCACAGATGGCGGACCGCCGCGGCACGCCCTCCCATCTTCCTGACGCGCTCGTGATCCTGCAGCAGCTTCTCCTCTTCGCGCTTCAACCTCTCGCGGAACGACCGCCGGCTCTTCTTCACGAAACGCTCCAGCATCTCCACCTCATAGCGCTCCGGCATCATCCGGCGGACAACCTCTCTGGCGGCATCCTTCGGATATCCCCGGCGCACGAGCTCGCTGATAACGCGGAAGGGGCCGTGAACCCCCCGGCTCACGCGCTCCTTGACAAACACCTCTGCTGCGCGGTCGTCATCCAGGTATCCGTCATCCTGGAGTTCTGAGACTATCTGGCGCGCTATCTCTTCGGGCACCAGCTTGCGCTCCAGCCGGTTGGAGATCTCGCTCGTAAAGTGCTCCCGGCGGCTTAGCGCCTTCAGCGCCACCTCCCTGGCGACCAGATAGGCCGATTCCCGCCGGAGCCGCTGGAGCGCGCCAGCGGGCACGTCCCCGCCCTCGTGAAGCTCTCCGGCGGATTCAGGCTGAGCCAGCAGCTTCTCGCCTCCTTCCAGCGTGAGCTCGTAGACGCCGCGCCGGGGCAGAAACCTGAGTTTCAGGAGCTTCACGGGGCGATTCTAACACTAACCGAAATTTAACCTTTGTGGATACAGGGCACCCTCTTGCATTCACCCTGGCTTTGGGATATACTGCCTTACGGATGGTCTTCATCTTAGGCTTACGGCCAGTGATATATCACTCCCGCCGGGCCTATTTCTTTTTTTCTCCAGAGGAGTTATCCAATGAAGAAAGTCGCAATTTTGCAGGCGCGGCTTAACTCGTCGCGGTTGCCCCGCAAGGTCCTGGCCGACCTTGCCGGCAAGCCCGTCATTGAGCACATCATTGACCGGCTTGAAACCTCAGAAAGACTTGATGAGATATGTATCGCCATCCCCGAGGTGGAAACCGAGAACGAGCTCCTGCAGGCTATAGGCAAGCGGAATGTACACATCGCCCGGGGCCCTGAAACCAACGTGCTTACCCGCTTTCTCATCGCCGCCTACGAGACGCATGCCGACATCATCGTGCGCGCGACCGCCGACAACCCACTGATGGACGTTTGTGTGATGGACGAGCAGCTCAAGTTCATTGAGGAGCACCCCGCCACCGATTACGTGTTCACCAAAGGCCTGCCGCTGGGCGTCTCTACCGAGACTTTCACCCGCAAAACTCTGGACAAGCTGGACTTTCTGGCGCGCACGCCGCTTATGCGGGAGCACGTGACCTACTACCTGGTGGAGCACCCGTCGCCGTTCAACGTTGTGTACCTGGATCCGCCTGAGGTCCTGGCTCACCCCGAGTTGCGGCTCACGCTGGACACGCCGGACGACATGGAGGTCTTCTCACAGATCTACGGCGAGCTCTACAACGGACAGGGGATTGTCCCCACGGAGAAGGCGGTAGGGCTGTTGCTGGAAAGGCCGGAGCTCGCCAAGGTGAACCAGAAGGTCATTCAGGTTCCGGCCTGATCGCGGCGGCGCACCAGCAGGCTGACACCGAGGGTGGCGAAATAGGCCCCCGCCGGGAGGGCCAGCACTGCTATTTCCAGCGTAAACCCCTGGCTTAACGACAGCCGGCTCAGGTCCAGCCCTCCCGCCAGAGCTATGGCCACCGCATCAATGGCAACCAGCGTTCCGCAGGCCGCCAGCAGCGGCCCGCGCGTCCGCCCCAGCACATACCACAACCCCAAGAGCAGGAAGAGCAGCAGGCCGCAGATGGGCACCGTCAGCCACCACAGGCGGGGCGCGAACTGCCAGAAGCCCCCCCAGAAGACAAGGTAATGCGCCGCCCCCAGGCTGGCCAGGAAGACGACGACGGTGATGATCAGATTGGCGGCCCGGTTCATTTCACCTAGAGTATATCAGTTGTCATTTGCGTTGACACCGTTCGCCGCCCTGCTTAGAATGGCGGAGCTAATCCAACGGGGGGTGATGCCTGTGCCCGTGTACTTTTTCGTGATAATCGCCGCGGTTCTGGCCCTGCTGTTAGCAGGGCTGCTCGCGTTACGGAATGTGAATCTGCCCTACGGCAGCGAGAACATGCGCTCCATCAGCCTCGCCATCCAGGAGGGCGCTATCGCTTTCCTCCGCCGCGAATACACGTATCTTGCGGTTTTCGGCTCGATTGTGTTCGTGGTGCTGCTGGTCACCCCCGGCCTGGGCTGGAAGACCACCGTCGCCTTTGTCGTGGGCGCGTTTTGCTCCGCCGGCGCCGGCTACCTGGGCATGCGCATCGCCACCATGAGCAACGTGCGCACCGCCCAGGCCGCCACTATCAGCATGCCGGCAGCGCTGCGCGTGGCTTTCTCCGCGGGGGCTGTAACCGGCCTGTCAGTGGTGGGGCTGGGCTTGCTGGGCATCACCGTGCTGTTCCTCCTCTTCACCCGGGGCAATGTCGCCCTGTTCGGAGATGCGCTCGGGCAGTACATACTGGGCTTCTCCCTCGGCGCATCCTCCATTGCGCTGTTCGCCCGCGTAGGCGGCGGCATCTACACCAAGGCGGCGGATGTAGGTGCTGACCTGGTGGGGAAGGTGGAGGCCGGCATCCCGGAAGACGACGCACGCAATCCCGCGGTCATCGCCGACAACGTGGGCGACAACGTGGGAGATGTTGCCGGCATGGGCGCCGACCTGTTTGAAAGCTACGTCGGCTCCATCATCAGCGCCATGCTCCTGGGCTACATCGCTCACCACTCCGCAACTGTGGCGGTGTTTCCGCTGGCCATCGCGGCAATCGGCATCGCCGCCTCCATCATCGGCGTCATCTACACGCTGTTCTTCACCGCCAGCAATCCGCAAACTGCCCTGCGCAACGGCACCTTTATCGCCGGCGGGTTAATGATCGGCGGCGCGGCCTGGCTCACACTTGCCACCAAAGCCGTGCCCAATGGCGTGCTCTGGGCCATCATCGCCGGCCTGGCCGCAGGCACTATCATCGGCCTCGTCACCGAGTACTTCACCAGCGCAGCCTACAAACCGACCCGGGCGCTCGCCGAAACCGCCACCACCGGCCC
>CAZXPM010000057.1:6481-6945 GCA_964643155.1 uncultured Planctomycetales bacterium
CCGCCACACTGGTGCTGGGCGGTCTGGGGCTGGGAATGTACTCCGCCATGCCCTCCATGCTCACGATCGGGGCGGCGATATACATCGCCTACGCCTTCTCCGGCGGCTTCGCCGAGCCCATCAAGGGCCTGTTCGGCATTGCCATGGCCGCAGTCGGGATGCTCTCCACCCTGGGCGTGACCCTGGCGGTGGATGCGTACGGCCCGGTGGCCGACAACGCGGGCGGAATCGCCCAGATGTCGGAGCTGCCGCCGGAAGTGCGCGGCATCACTGACGAGCTCGACTCGGTGGGCAACACCACCGCCGCCATCGGCAAGGGCTTCGCCATTGGCTCCGCCGCCCTGACCGCGCTGGCGTTCTTCGCCGCCTACACCGGCAAGGCCAACATCACCCGGCTTGACCTGGGCGAGCCGGTGGTGATAGTGGGGTTGTTCATCGGCGCCATGCTGCCGTTCCTGTTCTGC
>CAZXPM010000057.1:6955-9301 GCA_964643155.1 uncultured Planctomycetales bacterium
TTCGCTGCGCGCGGTGGAGCTGGCCGCGCACGACATGATTGAGGAAGTGCGCCGCCAGTTCCGCGAGATTCCGGGACTGCTGGAGGGCAAGGCCAAAGGCAACCATGCCCGCTGTGTGGACATCGCCACCAAGGGCGCGCTGAACAAGATGATCGCCCCGGGGCTGCTGGCCGTGCTTTCGCCCATTGTCGTGGGCATCCTGTTCAAGTTGTTGAAGGCCTGGCTCTACCCCGACAGCAGCTCGCCGGGGGGCGCGGAAGCGGTAGGCGGCCTGCTCGCCGGGGCGCTGGCAAGCGGCGTGATGCTCGCGCTGTTCATGGCCAACGCGGGTGGAGCGTGGGACAACGCCAAGAAGTACATTGAGCAGGGCCGCCACGGCGGCAAGGGCAGCGAGGCCCACAAGGCCGCGGTGGTGGGGGACACTGTGGGCGACCCGTTCAAAGACACCGCCGGCCCCAGCCTCAACATCCTGTTGAAGCTCATGAGCATCGTCGCCCTCATATTCGTGGTCTGGTTCGGCTAGGGGCAGGCTCCCCGGCTTTCAGCTACGAGCCTGCCGCAGCGGCAAGAAGCGCGGCGCTGCCGCTGGCGCGCCCCACGGGGCGAGCGTGTATAATCCATGCCCGTGACCGAAGCGCGGAAGATACGGCTGACTTCTTACGCGAGCTGCGCCGGTTGAGCCTCCAAAGTGGGTCAGGCCGACCTGCAGCGCATTCTCGCAAAAATCAACTTCTACACCCGGCCGGACATCGTCACCAGTATCGCCGCCGGCGATGACGCGGGGGTCATAGTGCTCACCCCGGAGCTGGCGCTCATCCAGACGGTGGATGTGTTCACCCCGGTAGTGGACGACCCGCGCACCTACGGGCGCATTGCCGCCGCCAACTCGCTTTCGGACGTGTATGCCATGGGGGGCACGCCGCTCACCACCCTCGCAGTAATGGCCATACCGGCGAAGGACTTCCCGGAGTGGGTGCCGGCGGAGATACTGGCGGGCGCGAACGAGGTTGCGCGGGAGGCCGACGCGCCCATCGTGGGCGGCCATTCGCTGAAGCTGCCGGAGCCGGCCTTCGGGCTGGCGGTGACGGGAAAGGTGCATCCGGAGAAGCTGGTGACGGCAGATAAGGCGCAGCCGGGCGACGCACTGGTGCTCACCAAGCCGCTGGGCAGCGGGATTGTCACTACCGCGGCGATGAGCGAGAAGGCCCCGCCGGAGACGCTGGAGGCCGCTATTGCCGTCATGCAGCAGCTCAACCGCGCGGCCGGCGAGGCCATGCAGGCGCTGTCGCGGGTGGCGGCCACGGATGTCACCGGCTTCGGGCTGCTGGGGCACCTGTCCCACATACTGGAAGCATCAGGCGTAAGCGCGCGCATTGAGCTGGCGCAGGTGCCGTTCATCCCGGGAGCGGCGGAGCTCGCAGAAGACTTCATCCCGGGCGGCACGGCGATGAACTACCAGTACGCCAAGGAGTTCACCAGCTTCGGGCCGGCCTCGCCGCCGCAGAAGATGCTCCTGTGCGACGCGCAGACCTCGGGCGGGTTGCTCGTGGCGTGCCCGCAGGCGGAAGCGAGGGGTTACCTGGAGGCGGTGCAGGCTGCGGGCTGCAATGCGGCTATCATCGGGTCGCTGACCGCGCCGGGCGGGAAGCTGGCAGAGGTCGTGTAGCGCCGCGGCGCCCTGCCCCGCTAGAACATCGCCGGGTCCTGGTAAACACCCCAGACCTCGCGGAAGACGTCGGTAATCTCCTGCAGCGTGCATTCGGCGCGGACGCATTCCACAATGGCTTCCATCGTATTGCCCCGCTCCGTTTCACAGACCTTGTGCAGATTCTCCAGCGTGGAGGCCACCCGGCCCTGGTCGCGGGCGCGCTTCATCGCCTGGTGCTTCTCCACCTGGCGCAGCTCAATCTCCGGGGGGATGCGCAGGATTTCAATCGGCAGCTCCTCGTCGGTGACGAAGTTGTTGACGCCGACGATGATGCGCTCTCCCTTCTCCACCCGCTCCTGGTAGGCGTAGGCCGCCTGGGCGATTTCCATCTGGAAGAATCCCTTCTCTATGCCCGGGATAACCCCGCCTAGGGCTTCAATCCTGGCGAAGTACTCCTCGGCCTGTTCTTCCATCTGGTTGGTCAGCGATTCAACGAAGTAGGAGCCCGCCAGCGGGTCAATCGTGTTGGCGATGCCCAGCTCGTAAGCGCAGATCTGCTGCGTGCGCAGTGAGATTTCCACCGCCTTCTCGGTGGGCAGCGCCAGCACTTCGTCCATGGAGTTCACGTGCAGCGACTGGGTGCCGCCCAGCACTGCCGCCATGGCCTCGCTGGTGGCGCGGATGATGTTGTTGTAAGG